>JAWLCO010000001.1:0-81455 GCA_041687075.1 Hyphomicrobiaceae bacterium
GCAGACCTCGTCGTCGTTCACCAGCATTTCCAGATCGCCGCGCGGCTCGCACGGCTGCTGCCCGGGCGTGTGGTGTTTCATGCCCACGGATTCTACAAGAGCTATTCGCCGGGGCTGATCTCATCTGTTCGCCGCCGCATGCGTTTGCGAGAGATCCGGCGGCTTGCAGGTCTGGTGCACGTAAGCGAGGCTTGTCGAGAGCATTTCGCGCGGTCCTGGCCGGAAGTCAGGTTGCCGCAAGCCGTCATCTACAATGGGTTGGACTTCGCCCGCTGGCAGCCGGCAGCCGAACGGCAGAAGGAGATCGTCTGCGTTGGCCGCTGTGTCCCCGAGAAGGGTATTCTCGAGGCGGCGCAGGCCGTCTCTCGCGTGCTACCGGACCGGGCGAGCTGGAGAGCGCGCTTCGTCTTGTCCGAAGCGGAACGCAACCCAGGCTATACCCAGGAGGTTCGTGAGATCCTCACTCAGCCGGCCATTCGGAACCGCGTCGAGATCGAGTTCAACGTGCCGTGGCCGGGCATCAAGGAGCGCTACGAGCGGGCCGCCATCGGGCTGGTACCCTCCCGATGGCGTGAGCCGTTCGGCCGTACGGCACTGGAGGCGCATGCCGGCGGAGCAGCGCTCATCTCATCAGGCACCGGCGGCCTTAGCGAGGTGAGCGGGGATTTCGCCCTCTTCGCCGATCCCGCGGACGTGGAAATGTTTGCCGGCGCGATCCGGCGACTGGTGGACGATCGCGCGTTGCGGAACGCGCTAGCAGATGGTGGCGCCCGCCATGTCAGGGGTCGCTTTTCGATCGAGGCTGTTGCCGCAGCGAATGACGCCTTCTACGAGGCGCTCTCCCCAAGCCCAAGCCGCTAAACCGCAGCCGCCGCCGCGCTCCTGTCGCCGGGCTCGTGCACGGCATTCGCAAACTGGAGCTGATAGAGGCGTGCGTAAAGGCCGCCGCGGTCGATCAGCTCGCGGTGGCGGCCGCTTTCGATGACCTGGCCCTTGTCCATCACGTGGATAAGGTCGGCATTTGCCACGGTGGCGAGGCGGTGGGCAATGACGATGGTCGTGCGGCCGCGGGTCAGCTCCTGCAGGGACGACTGGATCGATTGCTCGGTTTCGCTGTCGAGCGCAGAGGTCGGCTCGTCGAGCAGGATGATAGGGGCGTCCTTGAGGAACGCGCGGGCGAGCGATATGCGCTGGCGCTGGCCGCCGGAAATCTGCGATCCGAGCTCGCCGACCTGGGTGTCGTAGCCGTTCGGCAGGGAACGAATGAACTCGTCGGCTTGCGCGGCCTTGGCGGCTGCGATGATCTCCTCTTCGGACGCATTCTCCCGGCCCGCGGCGATATTCTCGCGGATCGAGCCTTCAAACAGGAACACGTCCTGGCTGACGAGCGCGATCTGCCGCCGCAGGGAGGCGATCGACACCTCCGAGATGGGCTGGCCGTCGATGCGGATGACGCCCCGTGCGGGCTCCCAGAACCGCTGCAGCAGGTTGAAAATGGTCGTTTTGCCACTCCCCGAGAGGCCAACGAGCGCCGTCGTCTTTCCCGCCGGCGCGATCAGATCGAGCTCGCGCAGAACCGGGGTGTCCGGATCGTAGGAGAAGGAAACGCTTTCGAGCCGGACCTCGCCTTCGCTGGTGATGAGGTCCGGACGCTGGTCCTCCCCGACTTCGGCGGCCGGCTTGTCCAGAAGCTCGTACATCATGCGAACGCCGATCGCTGCGGTGGCGAGCTGGAGCTGCAACTTGGATAGTCGCCGTGCAGGATCGGCCGCCATGAGCAGAGCCGTGATGAAGGCAAAGAACTGGCCCGGCGTATCCCCGAAGGAGACATTACGCCAGCCGGCGTAGATCACCGCCCCCGCAACCGCCACGCCGCCAAGCGTCTCGATCAAGGGGTTCGTCAGCGCACTCACGGCAACGATCTTGTTCGCCAGCTTCTCGACGCCCTCGACGCCCTGGTTCATGCGCCGCTGCAGCAGC
Organism: Hyphomicrobiaceae bacterium; assembly: GCA_041687075.1. Lineage (GTDB taxonomy): Bacteria > Pseudomonadota > Alphaproteobacteria > Rhizobiales > Hyphomicrobiaceae > ZC4RG25. Next base: position 1,981 of record JAWLCO010000001.1, read on the forward strand.
GGCTCGAGCTGGAAGGATTTGACGATGCGGATGCCCTGGGCGCTCTCGCGCATGGTCCCGACGATGGTGGACATGCCGGTGAACTGGTTCTTTGCCGCCTTCTGCACCCGCTCCGTGAGCTTCTTGAGCACGAGCGCAGCGATCGGTCCGCCGATGAGGCAGATCGCTGAGAGGAGCGGGTCCTGCGAGATCATCACGAAGATCAGTCCGATCAGCGTCAGCAGATCGCGCCCCAGCCCCACGGCGACGAGGTTCAGCATGTTGCGCGCTGCCTGGGCATTGTGCGTGATGCGCGTGATGAGATCGCTCGAAGGATACTGCTGATAGAAGCCGACGCCCATCTTGAGCATGTGGTCGTACATGCGCGTCTGGATCTGGGCGACAATCCGGTTGCCGATCCGGCTCAGCGAGATCTCCTGCAGATACGCGGCGATCCCTTTGATGAAGAAGAGGCCCGATATGACCAGCGGAATCCAGATCAGGGCCGACCGATTCTGCTCGACGAAGATCTTGTTGACCACGTCCCGCATCATCCAGGCACTGAGCGAGGTGCATCCCGCCACCACGCCCATGAACAGGAAGGCGATCGCATAGCGCGGCGCATAGGTGCGACCGTGCTCGCTCAAGAGGCGCTTCAGCACCTGGAAGGTCGTACTGTCTTTGAAAATCATGCCGGAAATCAGCCACCTGCCCGACGGCAGGCCGTCTCGATCTTGCACATGGCCCCACCCGCTAGGATCTCGAGTGCAGAATCACCCTACACTTCGTGCCACTGATTGACCAAGTCGCACAAGCTCTACTGACGTGGTCTGCCATTCCGTGCAACTTGGCCGTGCACTTCTGACCGAGACTGGGGGCGAGATCATGGCGGTTGCGCATTGCCGGCCGCACAGGTCTTTTGAGAAGGATGACATCAGCCTGGCCAGTTGACCACGATCGACAGCGAGCTTCATCATGCCCCGGATGACCCGCCTGAAGTCTGCGATCTGCTGGGCACGATCCGCCGCCCGACGCGCTCTTCTGCTGTTTGTTGTGGCCTTCCTGCTGCCGCTCATGCTCCATGGCCTGTGGTGGCTCAGCAAGGATCACCCGCGAAGCTGGCGTGCGGCTGACTGGTCGAGTGCGGGGCTCCTGCCACCCGTGGAGGAGGACCTGGAAGCGTCAGTCCGCGTCTACAGTGCACCAACGGGGCGCTGGAAGGGCGTTTTCTCCGTGCACTCCTGGATCGTGGTCAAGGAAAGAGGGGCTCCGGACTATACACGGTTCGACGTGGCAGGGTGGGGCCGGCCCGTGAAGATCGACAACTGGGCGCCGGATGCCCGCTGGTACGGGAACATGCCGCAGCTCGTTGGAGTGATCCGGGGTCCGGCAGCCGAACGCCTCATCCCGAGGATAAGGTCCGCCGTCGAGAGCTATCCGCATGGCAAGCCAGGCGATTACCGTATCTGGCCGGGACCCAACTCGAACACGTTCGTGGCCGCCGTGCTCGCGGAGGTGCCAGACGCTCGGATTGCACTGCCGTCCAACGCCATCGGCAAGGATTTCCGCGGGGCCGGGCTGTATGCGGGCCTCAGCCCGACGCGCACCGGCTTGCAGATTTCGGTCGCAGGCCTCTTCGGACTGACGATCGCGTGGGTCGAAGGGCTCGAGATCAACGTCCTGGGCCTGGTCACCGGGGTGGATTTCCGGCAGCTCGCCATCAAGCTGCCCGGCTGGGGAGCGCTGACCCTGATGCCCCGCCTGCAGGCCTCGGCTGCCGAAATCCGGCACGGGGTGGGCAGCTCAGGCGCGGAACGCCGGCAACGCCTATCCAAACGTGCAGCGGCGATGCAGGCCAACTCCGCGGCGCTTGTGATGTCCCGCAAGGGCCTAGAGCCAGCCCTTGTACTTCTTGAGCTGCACGACGCCGAGACCGACCAGCAGCATGCTCGCCAGGAACACCATCCCGGCAGAAAAGGGATCCTCGTGACGGGTCGCAATGCTGCCAACCACGCCCACGACTCCCAGCAGCACCTCGAACGTGCCTGTTTCGGTCATAAGCCCCCCAATGGCTGCCAAACCAAAGACTGCAGTCACCCACCCGCTTCGCGCGAGTTGAATTTCGGCACTGATCTACAGCACCGGCAAGGCGGATGCGAAGGGGGATTTCGCAGATCGGCAATAGGCCGCGCCGGCCGAGACCTTCAAGAGACCTGAGGAGCTCAGCCTCCGCGTGCCGTCTCGGCGATCAGTTCGAACGAGCGTAGCCGTGCTTCGTGATCGTAGACGTCGGACACGATGATCAGCTCGTCGGCCCCGGTCTCGGAGAGAAAGGCGTCGATGCCTTCGCGGATGGTCGAGGGGCCACCGACAATGGAGCGGGCAAGCATCTGCATCACCTGGGCCTTTTCCATCGGTGTCCAATAGGTCTCGATGTCGTCGATCGGTGGTTTGCTCAGGGCTCTGGTCCGGCGGAAAATATCGGTGAAGGACATCTGCTGCGTGGTCGCGAGGCGGCGTGCCTCGGCATCCGTACCGGCAGCGATGATGTTGACGCCGAGCATCACGTAAGGGCGGTCGAGCTGCTCCGAGGGCTTGAATCGGCTGCGATAGATCTCGAGGGCCTGCATAAGCTGTTGCGGCGCAAAGTGGGAGGCGAACGCGTAAGGCAGCCCGAGCTCCGCGGCGAGCGTGGCGCCGAACGTGCTCGAGCCGAGGATCCACAGCGGCACCTTCGTTCCCGCTCCGGGCACGGCCTGGATCAACTGGCCAGGTTGCGCCGGCGCCAGCAACGTCTGCAGCTCCAGGACGTCCTGGGGAAAGCTCTCGGCAGATGCCGGGGAGCGGCGCAGCGCGCGAAACGTGAGCGGGTCCGTGCCGGGGGCGCGGCCAAGCCCGAGGTCGATGCGGTCACCATAAAGCACGGCGAGCGTGCCGAACTGTTCGGCAATGACCAGCGGCGAATGGTTCGGCAGCATGATGCCGCCTGCGCCGACACGTATGGACTGCGTCCCGGAGGCGACATGGGCAATGACGATGGATGTGGCCGCGCTGGCGATGCTCGGGATGTTGTGGTGTTCGGCCACCCAGAAGCGGCGATAGCCCCAGTCTTCGGCATGCCGGGCAAGGTCCCGTGCGTTGTGGAGTGCGGCGCGCGCGTCGGTCTCCTCCGTAATGCGGACGAGATCGAGGATCGACAGTGGCACCATGGTGAGCTCCTTGTTCGACCCGCTTCCCCAGCCATGCGGCCGATTGCAGGAAAATCGAGGCAGCAAAGGCAGGGCTGCATTGGGACCGCCTGACCGGATATGGACACCCTATCCGGAGGGTCAAGGCGCAATGTCCCGTCTCCCCCTCGAGACGGCTGCCGGGATCATTCGGAGCCGACGTGCATGGGTGCCGGGCCGTAAAGCCGCCAGAAGTAGTAGGCCGCAACCACGAAGCCGACCGTGATGACGATCCAGCGCACAAGGGCAGGGTTCGCGCGATGGGAGACCAGCCCCCCGATATAGCCGCCGATCAGACCTCCGAATGCCATTGGCAGTCCATAGGCCCAGTTGACCGTTCCCTCGGCGATGAGCGTCACAACCGCCACGCCTCGCAGGCACCCGGTCAGCAGGTTCTTGACCGCGACAGCGCGACGGATCTCGGCCAGACCCATGAACGTCAGAGCACTAATCATCAGGATGCCGATGCCGGCCCCGAAGAAACCTCCGTACAGCGCCACGAGGAATGTGACCAGGATGGCGAGCGGCCAGAGCCATGGCGCGAAATCCGGCCGCAAGCCGCCGCCCTGCTTGTTCCGCCTGACGAGAATGGGCCGGAACAGGATGAGCAGTGTTGCGGCCAGGACCAGCCAGGGCACCGCCTCCACAAAGCCGCGATCGCCCGACCATTTCAGGAGCAAGGCGCCCGCAAGGCCACCGGCGACACTGGGGATCAGGAGCAGCCACAGCCAGCGGCTGCGGATCGCCTCGGTCAGCTCTTCGCGCGTGCGCCAAACGGCGGCCGGATAGCCTGCCACCAGGGCCACCGCACTCGTGGCGTCCGCCGCCACCGGAGGCAGGACCAGCAGCAGCAACGTAAACGTTATCAGTCCGCCACCGCCCGCCAGGGCGTTCATCGCTCCTGCCAGGATCGAGGCCAGAAAGAATATGACGATCTCCATCGGGGCAGCCTCGGATCCGATGTGGCGATGCCGCCATCAAGCCGGCTCAATCGGGCGGTCGTCCGCGGGGGGAAATGCGCAGCAACAACGAAGAGCCAGCGAGGCTGGTTGCAGCGATGCCACGGAATTCCAGCGTATGCTTACTTGGTCTGGGCTCGGGTCCCGCCTTGACGGAGAACCCGTTGATCCTGAAGATCTGCCGGCGCTTCAGGCCGGCGCTTTACCGGCGTTCGACCAGGACCTGGGCGAGACCCCCGAAATCACGAAAGGGCAGGAGGACATGCGCGAACTTCTCGATGGTCAGGTGGCCATCGTCACCGGCGCAGCGCGCGGCATCGGCTACGGTATCGCGGAGCGGCTGGCGGCGGAGGGCGCAAAAGTCATCGTCTGGGATCGCGATCTATCGCCCCTCGATTCATCGGGCTCGCGCTTTTCGCCGGCTGCGGCAGAAATTGTCGATGTTGCGGACTACTCATCCGTCGAGCGGGCGTTCAGCGCTGCCGTGGAGGCGTTCGGGAAAGTCGACATTCTGGTCAACAACGCTGGGGTGAACGGACCCGTTGCGCCGGCGTGGGAGTATTCCCTCGAGGACTGGGACCGCGTTGTGGCCATCGACATGACGGGAGTGTTCTACTGTTGCCGCGTGGCGGCGCGGCACATGCGAGAGCGTGGTTACGGCCGTATCATCACCGTTGCTTCCATCGCCGGCAAGGAGGGCGTGCCGTACATCGCCGCCTATTCGGCCGCCAAGGCCGGCGTCATCGGCTTTTCCAAAGCGTTGGCCAAGGAGCTCTGCGATGCGGGCGTTACGGTCAACTGCATCGCGCCGGCACTCACCGAAACGGAGCTGATGCGCGAGATGACGGAGGATCACATCGAGCGCATGCGGGCCAAGATCCCGATGGGGCGATTCGTGAAAATCGAGGAGATCGCCGCCATGTGCGCGTTCGTCGCCAGTCCCGATTGCAGCTTCACCACCGGCTTCGTGTTCGACGTGACCGGCGGCCGGGCCACCTACTGATCGGGTTCGGCTGAACGTCAGTCGCAGACCATTTGCCGGCGGTCTGGGAGCCAAACCGCTCGCAAGGCAAATGCCGCCGGCGTGGCGTGTCGGCGGCACGCAGATCTATCGGCAGGCAGCGCCTTTGAACGACGGAACTGGCTCCGGTCGTCACGAGACGTTGATCGCCACCTTTTCGGTGATCTTCTTGCCGGAGTCGTCGAGCCAGCTCAGCTCCAGGTCGCCGGGCCCGGGCACGCGCATATGGAATGCCATGTACGGGTTCGCCGAGATGCCCGGCTGCAGGTCCACCTTGAACACCTCCTTGCCGTTGAAGGTGGCGGTGAACGTGTTGATGATGTTGCGCGGAATCGTATTTCCGTCCCGATCCTTGCGCTGGCCGGTTTCCATGACGTGAGAGATCAGCGTCTTGACCTCGATCACCTCGCCGACCTTGGCGGAGCTGGGGACCCTGATGCGCGGCTTCGTCGACATATCGTTTGCTTCCTTCCCGAATTCGGAGACCTTACCAGACGCGGACTTGAGGACTAGCCGCCGCAACCGCCGATGGTGACCTTCACGGTCTGCTTGGTCATTGCGAACTTGCCGTCACTCAGCTCGGCCACGCTGATGATGTCCTGTGTCTTCGCGAGCCGCATACGGCTGGAGATTGCGGCCTTGCCGGACTCCGGAGTGAAATGGAAGGTGGCGACCATAGGCTGGGGATTGCCGGTCGAGATCACGTGCACGGCTTTCACGTAGTCGTCATCGGTCATGGGGCTATCGACGGAAATGGAGAACGGCACGGTGTTTCCGTTCTCCGCAATCTCGGGCACTTCGAGCATGACTTTGCCCTCGACCGGTGTCGCGTCACCCACGATTTCCTTGAGCGCTGCCTCCCAACCATCCTCGGTGGCGGCCAGAGCCGGCCCATTCGAAATCAGCAGGGCGGTCGCGGCGCCGGCCACGCCGATCCCAACGAGGAGCTCACGCCGGTTGATCGCTTCGCGTGAAACGCTGCCTTTCATTCTTTTCCCCTGTGACGCTGCCATCCTTCCAACCTCCCTGAAACCGCTATGAAAATTTCTTTCGCGGCAGTGCGAAAGAAGACTTCTCCGGCGGTGCACCTCGCCATGCATCTCGTAACCCTGCCCCGGTCAGGGTGGGTCAAGGGACTTGCTCTGACAATATTAGCATATCAGAATGTTCACCAGCAAATCCGAGATGGATGTCCCATGGCGCCTCGTTCGCAGGGCAATCGTTTTTCGCCGAGAGGCCAGGCACGCAGTACGTTTTCGCTGTTGATGGCGCTGGCCGTGATGGCGCTGTTGCCATTGGCAGCGCCCGGCATGACCGCTCGCGCAGATTTTACCGGTAAAGCCTCCGGCGCTCAGCTCATCATGGTGGAAGATCCGGGCTGCCCCTATTGTGCCCGTTGGGACGCCGAGGTTGGCATTTCATATGCCGCCAGTGCCGAAGGACGTTTTGCTCCGCTCGTCAGGCGGTCGCGCAATCACCCTGATGTGAAGAAACTCGGCAACGTAATTTATTCGCCAACTTTCATTCTCGTGCGAGACGGGTTGGAGATCGGGCGCATTGTCGGATACCCTGGAGCCGATTTTTTCTGGGGATTGCTCGGCGAGCTTTTAGAGCAAGCGGGTTTCAGGCACAGCGCAGGCGGCTCCTGATGGTCCGGGGCCGCTTCATTTCCGATGTGACTTGAGGAAGCGGAAGCACTGGAGTGGCGAAGATGACGAAGATCAACCGTCGGGAGTTCGGGAAACTTGCGGGCGCAGCTGGTGTTGCCAGCGTAAGCGCATCCGCCTTTGGTAATTTCGCCATCGCCCAGGGTACGGCGAAAGTGGTGATCATAGGTGGCGGCGCGGGCGGGGCGACTGTTGCCCATTATGTCAAAAGGGGCGAGCCCAATCTCGATGTGACCCTGATCGAGGCAAATCCCATCTACAGTTCGTCCTTTTTCTCGAATCTTTATCTCGGCGGAATTCGGACTCTCGAGTCGCTCAATCATGACTATGCCGGGCTGAAGACGCTGGGAATCAATGTCGTTCAGGATTACGCAACGGACGTCGACACCTCGGCCAGGGTGGTCAGGACCCGCGGCGGTGACAGCTTCAGCTATGACCGCCTCGTTCTGTCCCCCGGCATCGACATCAAATACGATTCCGTTGCCGGTTATTCGCGCGAGGCCGCAGCGGCGATACCACACGCCTACACTACCGATGCCGCGCAGAAGGAGCTGCTCAAGAAACAGCTCGATGCCATGGAGGATGGCGGAACCGTGATCGTCGCGCCGCCGAACAATCCCTTCCGTTGCCCGCCCGGGCCGTATGAGCGTGTCTGCATGATCGCGCACGAGCTGAAGACGAAGAAGCCGAAATCGAAGCTCATTGTGCTCGATCCGAAGAAGGCCTTTTCCAAGCAGGCTGTCTTCATGGAGGCGATCGACCGGTACTACAAGGACATCATCGAGCTCAATCTGACGAACGAGATCGATGATTTCTCCGTGGTCCGTGTCGATGCCAAGACGCGCGAGGTCGAAACCAAGGACGGCAGCAAGTGGAAGGGCGATGTCGTCAACCTCATCCCGCAGCAGCGTGCGGGTGAGATTGCCATCAAGGCTGGCTGCGCAGAGGGCGACTGGTGCCCGGTAAAGCCGGAGAGCTTTGCTTCCGCGAAAGTCGATAACATCTACGTGCTGGGCGATGCGTCTATCGCCACCCAGATGCCGAAGTCGGCGTTTTCGGCCAACAGCCAGGCGAAGGTGGTGGCTGCCGACATTCTCGCAGCTCTGGCCAAGAAGGACCGGTTCCCGCCACGTTTCCGCAACACGTGCTGGTCTCTTGTGGCGCCGGACGATTGCGTCAAGGTAGGTGCGAATTACGCTCCCAAGGACGGCAAGCTCGCCTCCTCCGGCGATTTCATCTCGAAGGCCGGCGAGGGCGCCGATGTCCGCAAGCAGAATTTCGCCGAGAGCGTCGCCTGGTACGAAAGCATTACCACGGACATGTTCGCCAAATCGGCGTAGCCGGGCGCGGACGCCAGCCACGGGGAGCGCAAAAACCGGCGCTCCTCGTGCCCGGTGTAGCGATCCCTTCGTTCAGCGCTCTCCCGAGGAAAAGCAGCCTGTGCACGGTGCAGGCGTAGAGCATTGCACCGCAGCGTTGCGTCCGCGGAAGAATCCGTGTGACTCTTTCCGGTGCGGGAGGTCCAGCAGGGTCTTCCAGGGCCGACAGAGAGAGGGGTGGGCGCGATGCCGTCAGCAAAGGACGAACGCCTCCTTGCAGCCGCGCGGCAGCTCGTCGAACGCGTTGCGGAGCGGCTCGACGTCGATGCGTCGGTCCGGCTGTGGGATGGCTCGCTGGTGCCGCTGGGCCGCTGCGCCAGTGGACCGTTCGTGATCTCTATCGCCGGCCCGGGCGTCATTGGCTCGCTGCTGCGGCGGCCGACGCTCGACAGAGTCATCCAGAATTATGCTGAAGGGCGGATCGATTTCGAGGGCGGCACGCTGATCGATTTCGGTCAGCAACTCGATCGCAGCGGCCGGTCGGCGGGCTTGAAGGGGCTGAGCAAGCTTGCACTGCTGAAGGCGCTTGCGCCGTTCCTGCTCGTGCCCGCCGACAAAACGGCCGACGCGTACGGCTTCAGCGGCGACATCACCGGGCGATCACAGAACCGGCGCGATAACAAGGCATTCGTGCAGTTCCACTACGACCTGTCGAACGACTTCTACGCGCTCTTTCTCGACCCGGAGATGGTCTATTCCTGCGGCTACTTTACCGACTGGAATAACGACCTCGCCACGGCGCAACGCGACAAGCTGGACATGATCTGTCGTAAGCTGCGCCTGAAACCAGGCGACCGATTGCTGGACATCGGCTGTGGTTGGGGCGGACTCGTCTGCCATGCAGCTCGCGTCTATGGTGTCGTCGCGCACGGCATCACACTCTCGGAAGAGCAACTTGGCTTCGCGCGGAATAAGGTGAAGCAACTCGGCCTCGAAGGGCGGGTCACCCTCGAGCTCAAGGACTACATGTCCGTCGAAGGAACCTTCGACAAGATCGCGTCGATCGGCATGTACGAGCACATCGGTCTCGCCAACATCCCGCGTTACATGGCGAAAGTTCAGTCGCTGCTCGCGCGGGACGGGCTTTTCCTGAATCATGCCATCTCGCGCCGGGCGCCGAAGCCATCCTGGCGCGGACGTCGGATGCGGCCGGAACAGCGCGCCATCGCCAAGTACATTTTTCCGGGCGGCGAACTCGACGACATCGGCCACTCGATCGTCGCCATGGAGCGCGCAGGGTTCGAGGTCCACGACGTCGAGGCCTGGCGGCTCCATTACGCCCGCACGTGCCGCCTGTGGTGCGAACGGCTGACGGCCAATCGCGAGCGCGCCATCGCCCATGTCGGCGAGGAAAAGTATCGGATCTGGGTCGCCTATCTCGCTGGCGTATCGCTCGCTTTTTCCCGTGGCACGCTCCGGATCTACCAGACTCTCGCCAGCAAATCCGCCAAGCGACCACCTAAGCTCCCATCTACGCGAGCAGATCTATATCGTTGAAAAACATTGTGAATGTTCGATTCGGATTTTTGCGATTGGCAGCCCCGCAAGCGAGGAACTTTCCGCCTGCCTGAACGTTCTGGCTGCGTCTTGGGTAAGTAGGGGCAACCAAGCCATGACATCCCCCACCAATTTCGCTTTCACGTCCGATGCGGCAGTCAATCGCGACCAGTCTTGCCGAATCGATCTGAATACGGCTCCGGAGGACGTGCTCGCTGCCGTTTCTGCGGTCGGTCCGGCACGCATTCAGGCGCTCGTCCATCGGCGCCCGTTTCGAAGCTGGGACGACGTCGCACGCGTACCCGGCATCAGCCAAAGCATCATCGAGCGGCTGAAGAACAGCGGTGCAGGACTGTCTTAAGTCCGGTCTTCAGGCGGCCATGCGCTTGGCCGCTCCAGCCATCGGCTTCTCCCGACCTGCAGTATTCGGCGGACACTCCTCTCAGGATTTCGGAATGTCCTGGGCGAGCAGATCGCGCAGCTCCGGGCTCACCTGCGGGCGAATGCCGAACCACAGCTCGAAGCCGCGTCCGGCCTGATAGAGCAGCATGTCGAGGCCATCGGCCGTTTTCAGCCCAAGCCGACGCGCCTGTGCCAGCAGCTTCGTCTCGAGCGGCACGTAGTTGATGTCCGCCACGACAGCACCCGGCGCCAGGCCTGACAGGTCGATGTCGAGGTCGGGATTGCCCTTGAGTCCGAGAGAGGTGGCATTGGTGAGCAGGCCTGCGCCTTCGAGCAGCCTGTTCAGGTTCTCCCAGTGCTCGGGGACGACGCGATCGCCGTAGCGCTGGGCCATGGCCACGGCGCGCGCGTAGGTGCGATTGACGACGTGGATACGTTCAATCCCCCGCTCCAGCAGCCCCCAGATGACGGCCCGCCCGGCGCCGCCGGCACCGATCACCACCGCATGGCCGGTGGATCGTTCCCAGCCCCGCGCCCCGGCATCCAGTGCGCCGATGAACCCTTCGACATCCGTATTCGTCGAGCGCAGAACGCCGTTATCGTACCACAACGTGTTGGAAGCCCCGACCGCTCGCGCGCGCTCGTCCGGCTCGGTCAGCTCGAATGCAGCCTCCTTGTGCGGCAGCGTCACGTTGGCGCCGACGTAGCCGCGGCTGCGGAGGTTCTGGACGAACGCCGGGAACTCCTGCGGCGGCACCTCTTCCATCCGGTATTCGCCGTCTATTCCATGATGCTTCAGCCACCAGTTGTGCATCTTCGGCGACCGCGAATGCCTGACGGGCCAGCCGATGATGCAGGCGGCTCTGGTTGAGGTGCTTGTCATGCTCGTGCTCTGCTCGCGAGTGTGCTCCGGGCCTCATAGCACAAGCGAGCTCAGGACCGTCCACTCGGTGTTCGACGCTCTCAGGCCTCCGCCATCAGCATCCGCTCGAACGCCTTCATGCCGACAACGCCGCCGGTGACGATCGCGGCGAAGGTAATGAAGGAACCGATGGCGAGCGTCGAGATGCCGGTGATGCCCTGGCCGACGGTGCAGCCGAGGGCGAGCACGCCGCCGACGCCCATCAGTGCCGCTCCGGAGAGCACGCGGATCGTGTCGCCCTTGTCCGAGAACGTGGTGATCGTGAAACGCTTCATGGCGACGGCTGTCACGAAGGAACCGAGGATGGCTCCGAATACGGTGGCGACGCCGAAGCCGGGCAGACCGAGGGCGGTGAAGCGTTCGAGCCATTCAAGCGTGTCACCTGCAGGCCGGACGAAGGTCAGCGAGATGGGCGCAACCGGCCGGTCCGCCAGCTCGTCGAACGCGAGCCCGGTCACTGCCCAGCCGGCGACGACGCACAGGCCAACGCCGACGCCCGAAGCAATATGTACCGGTGACTTGCGGAAGCTCTCGTCCCTGAAGCAGTAGACGACACCGGCTGCGACCACGGCTGCGGTAACAATCAGCGCACCCGTCATGCGGCTGAGCCCGAGGCTGGCACTGACGACGTCCCCGAGGCTCTGGCTGGGGGCGTTGAGCCCCGCAAGACTGACGGCCGTCGACTGCTCGAGCCAGGCGCGAAGCGGTCCCAGGACCCCGCCGATGGTCATAAAGGCGAAAATGCCGATGACGATCAGCGCCACCAGGGAGCGGAGGTCGCCCCCGCCGACGCGCGCGAGATTGCGGCTGGCGCAGCCGCCGGCGAACACCATCCCGTAGCCGAACATCAATCCGCCAAGCACATTGCCGAACCAGTTCACGCTCGGCGCCAGATACATCGACCTCGTCAGCTCGACGACACCGGCGTACTGCAGGAGCTGCGCGCCGACGAGGGCGGTGGCCGCGGCGAGCACCCAGGCACGGAAGCGGCGGTAATCTCCGAACGAGACGATATCGGAGATGGAGCCCATCGTGCAGAAGTTCGTCTTGAACACGATGGCTCCGAACAGGAACCCGATGATGAGGCCGCCGATGGTCAGCGCCGTGGGTCCGTTCTCGGCAACGAGCTCGCGAAGTGCCGTCATCTGCTTCCTCCCTTGCGCGGTAGCGGGGGCAGGACAGAATATTCGCAGATTTGAATATGATCCGGCAAGCGTGAGCTGACAGTTCGCATCAGCGGCCGTTGGCAGACGCCGTGGCCGGCTCCGTGAAGCGCGTCAGAGAAAGAAGGTATGCGATCAGCGCGTCCTGATCCTCGCGGGTGTAGCCAGCCTGCTGATCGACCCAATGGGCGTGGCCCTGGCCGGTGGCATGGGCCATCTGCGCCGCAGAAGAGGCAAGGTTTGCGGCCAATACCCGGCGCCGCAATACGCGATCGATCAGCGAGCGCAGGCTGTTCGCGGGATCAGGTCGAATGCCGGCCATAACCGTGCCGGGCAGGCCGAGCTGGTCTTCGGCGTCCGGGCCGACAGCGACGCCGCCATCGTGCAAGTAAGGTGCGCTCCAAGCCAGACCGATCAGCCCCTTGACCTTGTAGCCGCCGCGCCCGTCCGCGGCAAAGCCGAGCAGCGCCTTGCGCCGGGCCTCGTCCGGGATCGGCACAGGGTAGGCTGGCGTCCCGTCCGGCACTGGCACGTATGTGTCCAGCGGATAAAGCACGGAAGGCCGAAGAAGACTCGCCTGACCGGCCAAGGCCTTTGCTCGCGACGGCTGCGCCCCGACCTCATCCACGAGAAGGACCTGATTGTTGGTGTAACCCGGCCCACTGTGACAGCCGGCGCAGCCCGCCGATTCGAAAACCTGCCGGCCGCGGGCCAGCTGCTGCGGTTCGGCGGGCGCAGCGGCAGGCGGCAAGAGCGTATTCTGGAACGCCGACATCGCGCTTACATGATACCAGAGTGGGAACTCCGGCTTCGAGGCCAGGAGACTATGCGTGGCGATCAGCGCGGCGTTTGGGAACGTCGGCAGCTTGACGGTTTCGACAAGGCCCGGCCCTTGCGGGTTGGGGCTGATGGTGCGCAGGAACTCCGTCGGTTTCACGCCGCTCGCCGGGTCGTAGCGGAACTGCCGATTGGAGGCGTTCTGCAGCAGTGTTCCGAGATAGACCTCCGGATCGAGCCCCAGCAGTGGGCCGGCGGCCTGCGCCAGCGTCGTCATATCGGCATTGAGGCCGTGCACATTGTTGCTGAGCACGTTCAGACCGCGGAACGGGCCTACGACAGAGAAGCCCGTCCAGCCGTAAGGGTGGTCATGCAGCGTGAAGCTGTCGGGGATCTGGGTCGGATTGTTGACGCCATCGGGGGTCGAATCGAAATTGCCGGGCGCCCAGGCCGCCAGCATCTGGTCGACCGCGGGTTCGAGCTCGGCCGGGTCTGGCAGCGGCTGCTCCCCTGCGGATGTCGTTACGGTCCTGCTGCGATCGGTCACGAACGGCTCGACGCCCTTGAACGTGACATGGCCAAGGTAGGCGGATGAGTTGGTTCCGAGCGCCAGCAGCAGTCCGACGTTGAGATCATTATTCGGCGCGCCTTCGACGACTCGCCCGTTGGCCGGGTCGACAGCCGAATGGCAGAGGGCGCAGGTGGCGCCCATTCGCAGCTTGCCGCGATCGTAGGCGATCTTGATGCCGAGCGGCACGAACCAGCCGCGGGGCACGTCGATGCCGGTGGAAATCAGCGTGCCGCGTTCCAGCCTGCGGTCGCCGATCTGGACATCGTCGGCGAGGCGGACCTTGAGGTCGTGCGTGCCACGGCCGCCGAGGAGCACGATGGCGCGCACCACCTCGTAGGGCGAGAGCGCCCCGTCCATCATGCCGAGCACGTCGCTCATGAAGTACTCGTTGCCGAAAGTTTCCTCGTAGAAGGCCTGTCGCCCGGCCTCACGCAGCTCGTCGGTGAGGGCGATGGCGCCATTGGCCAGCGTGAGCTGCTGGCGGCCCTCGGGGGTCTGCTGCAGGGCCTGCGCCTCGTCATGGCTGATCTGGCGGCCGAACAGATCGTAGGCCGTGTCCCCGACGTGCCGCTCGGGATTGACCACCTCGGTCAGATAGGGCGTTGGCGCATAATCGAAGCGCGCCAGTATGGCCGCGGCCACGAGCGCCAGCGCCAGAACCAGTAGGCCGATCAGAATGCGCACGAGCCGTTGCCTCCCTGCCGGCAGCCCAAAGTCAACGCCGGTTGGAGGACCACGTTCCGCCGCAGTGCAGCACAAGGCACCTTCAGCCAGACGGGGCGGTGAGGTGGGTGCAACTCGATACTTGCCACAGCGGATTGGCTGCTGCACCTGAGGGCGTCTCGCCTTGGGAGGCTGCAGGGTGTAAGAGCCTCCCTCGAGGGGGCACTTGCCGTGATGCAGCACGAGGGACCCAACGCACGATGACAGTGCACATGATCAAGCTGTGCGTCGGTGCCGACAGCGTCGAGGATCTGGCTCAGTGGCAGAAGGGGCGCCTTGCCGCGCAGAAGGCCGCGGGCCAGAAGCCGCGTCTGTTCCACGGCACGCGCATGGTGCCGAAGCGTCAGGCGGAGCTGCTCGACGGCGGCTCGCTCTACTGGGTGATCAAGGGCGTGGTGCAGGTCCGCCAGCGTATCATCGGTTTCGGAGAGGGGCAGAAGCCGGACGGGACGCCGTGCTGCCTCGTGTTGCTCGACCCCCCTCTCATCCCGACGACTCCGGTGCCGCGGCGCGCCTTCCAGGGCTGGCGCTATCTGGAGCCGGCCGACGCGCCGCCGGACCTCGACGCCCGCACCTCGCAGCAGCTCGCTCAGCTCCCGCCAGAGATGCGCAAGGAGCTTGCTGAGCTGGGACTTATCTGACTTCCGATGACGCAAGGAGACCTACGGTGCCACAGCATCCGCGCGGACCCCGTTACACCGCCCTCGTCGAGGGGCTGCCCGCGACCGTGCCCTTCGTCGGGCCGGAAGCGCAGGAGCGGGCGCGCGGCCGGACGTTCCGCGCCCGGATCGGCGCCAACGAGAGCGTGTTTGGCCCCTCGCCGCAGGCCATTGCGGCCATGCAGCAAGCGGCGGCCGAATGCTGGATGTATGCCGACCCGGAGAACCATGATCTGAAGGCCGCGCTGGCCCGGCACCACGGCGTCGGTTTCGAGAACATCGTCGTGGGTGAGGGCATCGACGCGCTGCTCGGCTACACGGTGCGGATGCTGATCGCGCCGGGCCAGCCGGTCATCAGCTCGCTCGGTGCCTACCCGACGTTCAACTTCCATGTCGCAGGCTACGGCGGACGGCTGGTGCGCGTGCCTTACGTCGGCGATCGCGAGGACCCGGAGGCGCTGCTCGATGCGGCCCGGAGAGAGGATGCGAAGCTCGTCTACTTCGCCAATCCGGACAATCCGATGGGCTCGTGGTGGGGCGTTTCCGACGTACAGCGGCTGATCGATGGCCTGCCTTCCGGGGCGGTTCTGCTGCTCGATGAAGCCTATTCCGATACCGCTCCGGCGGACGCCATTCCGGCCATCGACGTCGCCAATCCGCAGGTGCTGCGGCTGCGCACGTTTTCGAAGGCCTACGGGCTGGCGGGTTTGCGGGTCGGCTACGCCATCGGCGAAGCCAGCCTGATCCGCTCGTTCGACAAGATCCGCAATCATTTCGGGGTCAACCGGATGGCGCAGGTGGGTGCACTCGCCGCGCTGGCGGACCAGCCCTACCTCCACAGCGTCGTTCGTCAGATTGGGGAGGCCCGCGAGCGTATCGGCGCCATCTGCCGGGCGAACGGACTGAAAGCGCTGCCATCCGCAACCAACTTCGTTGCGGTCGACTGCGGCGCTGATGGAGCATTCGCAAAACGCGTGCTGGAAGAGCTGATTGCCCGCGACGTATTCGTGCGCATGCCGGGCGTGGCGCCGCTCGACCGCTGCATTCGCATCAGCGCAGGTACGGAGGCTGATTTGGCAATCCTGGCCGAGACATTGCCGGAGGCGTTGAAGGCAGCGCGCGGCTGATTGCGCGAGGCGCCGTGAAAATCAGAAGAGCCCAGCGGGCTTAGCCGCCGGGCTCGACCGATCTGCGGCCACAGGGGCGATACGACAAGCGGTCCGCCGTCTGGGACATCTGGGGCATGGCGCCCAACCTGTCCGCCTGGGTCGAGAACCGCGACTAGCCCTGCCGTCAAGATCTGGCATTTCGATCATCGTCGGCTCGGTGACGGGACCGTACCCGTTATCCTGCCCGGTTCCGGTGATGCTCAGCGCACCACCACCAACAGGATGACTGGAGTAGATCAGCCCGAACAGTCCCTGCCCAGAAGCAGAACACAAGAGCCAAGATCAACCGGTACCATTCCGGCACCAATGCCGCCAATCATCGCGCAGTTTTCAGATTGTCTGATCCAGCCATCCGCGCGGTGCTGCGATCGTCAACACGCACCAGATGGCTCACATCTGCCCGGCGGTGACATTTTCTTAGACCTCCTTTCGAAGGATGCTTGGAGCTTGAGCAATTGTGGCGGGCAGAGTCAAATCAAATTGCAGTCCCTCTTTACCAGGACTGCAACGCTCACGCTGCCAGCCCGCGCTTTTTCAGCAATCCTTCGACCGTCGGCAGCCGGCCGCGGAAGGCCGTGTAGGCTTCGTCCTCTTTCCTCAATCCGCCGGCGGCGTAGATGAACTGCTTGAGGCGGGCGGCAGTATCCGGATCGAAAACATCGCCCGTTTCCTCGAAGGCAGAGAACGCATCCGCATCCAGAACTTCCGACCACATGTAGCTGTAATAGCCGGACGAATAGCCGTCGCCAGAGAAGATATGGGAGAAGTGCGGCGTGCGGTGCCGCATGACGATCTCGCGTGGCATGCCGATCCGGTCCAGCGCAGCACGCTCGAACGCGATCGGCTCCTCACCGTTGTAAGCCTCCGAATGGAAGTCGATGTCGACGATGGCCGAGCTCAAGTACTCGACCGTGGCGAAGCCCTGGTTGAAGGTGCTCGCAGCTCTGAGCTTCTCGATCATCTGCGCCGGCATCGGCTGGTCGGTCCGATAGTGACGCGCGAAGCGGCTGAGGATTTCAGGCGTCAGCAGCCAGTGCTCGTAAAGCTGCGAGGGCAGCTCGACGAAGTCGCGCGCCACGGACGTGCCCGAGATCGAGGGGTAGGTCACGTTCGACAGCAGCCCGTGCAAGGCATGGCCGAACTCATGGAACAGGGTGCGCGCATCGTCGAACGACAGAAGCGCTGGGGTATCGCTGCTGCCCTTGGCGAAGTTCATCACGTTGACGATGATCGGCCGGATGTCGCCGGCGAGCCGCTCTTGCCGCCGGTAGGAGCTCTTCCAGGCGCCGGAACGCTTCGAGGGCCGCGCGAAGTAGTCGCCGAGGAAAAGGCCGACATGCGTGCCGCTGCTGTCGGTCACATCGAAGGCGCGAACGTCCGGGTGGTAGAGCGCAAGGTCCGTGCGCTCGCTGAAGCTCAGCCCGAACAGCCGCCCCGCGACGTAGAACGCGGCTTCGATGACGTTGTCCAGCGGCAGATACGGTTTCACTTCCGACTCGTCGAGGTCGTATTCGGCCTTGCGGACCTTCTCCGCGTAATAGCGCCAGTCCCACGGCTCGATGGTAATGTTGGCACCCTCGCGCTGGGCGATGGCCTGCAGCTTCTCGCGCTCTTCAAAGGCCCGCGCCTTCGCCGCCGGCCAGACCTCGTTCAGGAGCGCCCGCACGCTGGTGGCCGTCTTGGCCATGGTGTTGTCGAGCTTGTAGTCGGCGAACGTCTCGTAGCCGAGCAGTCGGGCGCGCTCGCGCCGCAGCTTCAGCATCTCGGCAATGATGGCGCGGTTATCCGTTGCGCCGCCGTTCTCGCCGCGGCTGGTCCAGGCCTTGAACGCCTGCTCGCGCAGGTCGCGGCGCGGGGAGAAGGTGAGGAAGGGCTCGATGAGCGAGCGTGAGAGGGTGATGACGTACTTTGCCGGGCTGCCGCGCTCCTCGGCAGTCCTGCGTGCGGCGTTGATCAGGAATTCCGGCAGGTCAACCAGGTCCTCTTCGCCGAGCGGCATCTCATAGCTCTTCTCGTCGGCGAGCACGTTCTGGCTGAACTGGGTACCGAGGGTGGCGAGCCGCTCCAGGATCTCTCCGAGCCGCTTTTTCTCCCCCGGCCCGAGCCTTGCGCCGGCGCGAACGAAGGCGAGATGGGTCCGTTCCAGGACCCGCTTCTGCTCGGGGTCGAGGTCTGCCCTCTCTGCGGCCTGCATCACAGCGTCGATGCGCGCGAAGAGGGCGGCATTCGAGGTGATCGCATTCCAATGCTGGGCGAGCTTCGGCGAAATCTCGCGCTCGATCGCCTGCAGCGCGTCGTTCGTATGCGCGCCGGCGAGGTTCCAGAACACGGCAGAGACGCGGTCCAGCGCGCGGCCGGCATTCTCCAGCGCGACGATGGTGTTCTCGAAGCTCGGAGCCGCTGAATCGGCGGCGATCTCGTCGATTTCGGCGCGGTGCCCGGCGAGAGCCTGCTCGAAGGCGGTGCGGAAGTGCTCCGGCTTGATCTCGACAAACGGCGGGATGCCGAATGGCGTCGGCCAGGGGGCGAGCAAAGGATTGGCGACCGAGCTGGCGCTCATGATGGGATGACCTCGGGGATGATGAGCGGTGGAGAAGTTTGGAAGCGATATAAGCTGGAAGAGTTTGCAACGTAAAGTGGAGTCATGATCTCACCGCGCGTTGCTAGCGCGCTGATTCTGGCAACTTGGCTAACCGCCGCGGAACCTTGTCCGGACGCCGGTTCGCCCGCGAGGAGCCGGATCGCGGGATAGCGTCCTTCGCGGGAGGCTCGAGCGCGTCGCGGCGCGTCGCGAGCAGACCCTCGACGACATCGAAAAAGGCCCGCACCAGCGGCCCCTGCCGGCGCTCGGCAAGGCAGACGACGTGCGCGTAGGTATAGATTTCCACATCCCGGAACGGCAGCGGATGCAGCCGGGGGTGTGAAATGAACTCGAACTCCGAGACGATGCCGACGCCCATGCCGCGCTCGACGGCCAGCCACACCGCCTCGCGGCTGCCGATCTCGGTGAAGCCGCCCATACGTGCCCCTGCGCGAGCGAGCCCCGCCTCGAAGGCGAGCCGCGTCGTCGAGCCGACCTCGCGCAGGACGACATGCTGGTCCGCGAATTCGTGGATCGAGACCGAGGTCCGACCGGCCCAGGGGTGATCCGAGTTGACGAACGCGATCACGGGATGCCGGCTGTAGGGAACAGCATGGAGCCGCGGGTCGTGCTCCGTATGGGCCAGCACGGCGACGTCCGCCTGGAACTCCATCAGCTGCCGCAGCGCCTCGCGCGAATTGCTGATGCGCACGGAGAACTCGACACCGGGATAGCGCTCCCGGAAGGCACTCAGCATTTCCGTAACATGATACGGTCCGACGGCGCTCACCTTGAGGTGGCCCGATCGCAATCCGCCCACGGCGTTCAGCAGGTCGATGGCTTCCCTTTCGAGACTGGCGATGCGCTGTGTCAGCTCGAGCAGGCGGCGCCCCGTTTCCGTCAGCTCGACACTGCGCCCGCGCCGGTGGAACAGCTCGACGCGGAACCGCTCCTCCAGCGCCTTCACCTGACTGCTAATGGTCGGCTGGCCAATGTTGAGCACGTTGGCAGCAGCGGTGAATCCGCCGTGAGTCGCGACTGTGTGAAAGGAGCGGAGCTGGGTATTCATCCATTGATCCAATAAATGGGAGTCATCGCGAAATTGGATTGGATCAATGATACGCACCATGACAACCTGCAGGCAACAGGAAGCGGCAGGGGCATGACGTGTGGACGTATCACAACCCGGTTCGCATTCGATTTGGTGAGGGAGCGTTCGAGGAGCTGGGCGGTCTGATCGGCGGCCGGCGCTATTTGCTCGTCACCTACAACGAGCCGGTGTTTCGCGATCTCGGTGCGAGGCTGGCAAAAGGCGCTGGTGCTCCCGCCCTCGTCATCGACGGCGTCAAGCCGAACCCCGACCGCGCAGATCTCGATGTTCAGTGCCAGCGCGTGAATGAGCTTGCGCAGGCGCCACAGCTCATCGTCGCGGTCGGTGGCGGCTCGGTGATCGATACCGCCAAGGTGATCGCCGCTGCACGCGGAAATTTCGGCCCCGTTTGGGAGGTGCTCGTCACGGGGCGCGGCGCCGAGGCACTTGAACCCTTACCGATCATCGCGGTTCCGACGACGGCCGGAACAGGCAGCGAGGTGACGTCCTGGGCGACCGTGTGGGATGGCGCAGGCGGCCGTAAATATTCGCTCGCGGCACAGGCCCTGCATCCCGTTCATGCCGTGCTGGATCCCGATCTCACCCTGAGCTGTCCCAGAGGGCTCACCATCAGCACCGGGCTCGATGCGCTCTCACACGCGCTGGAGAGTATCTGGAACCGCAATGCCAATCCCGTTTCTGCCGTTCACGCGGTTGCGGCGGCACGGGAGATCCTCGAGGTGCTGCCGGCCCTCAGCCGGCGACTCGAGGATCGCCCGCTGCGCGCGCGCATGCTGCGCGCTGCAATGTTCTCAGGTCTTGCGTTCTCGAACACGAAGACGGCGATTGCGCACTCGATGTCCTATCCGGTGACGCTACGGCATGGGACGGTGCACGGGATCGCGTGCTCCTTCACGCTGCCCATGGTGATGCGCAGCGTGATCGGTTTCGATGAAGCCTGCGATGCCGCATTGGCGCAAATCTTCGGGCCTGATCTCAAGATGGGCGCCGACCGGCTGCAGGGCTTTCTCGAAGAGCTCGGTGTGTCGACGCGCCCGGTCGACCACGGCGTGGAGAGCGAGGAGTGGCGCAGCCTCATCGAGGATGCGCTCGGCGGCGAGCGGGGTCTGAATTTCATCGGCAGCAAGGAGGGCTTGCTGGCTCAGATCTGAGCGAAAATGACTGTCACAAGGCCTCAGCACAAGAAGGTCAAAACAAGGGCCGGCCGTCGCGATTCGCGGGTGCCGGACGTACGCAGCAGATGGAGGAACGTCATGAAGCTACGGACATTGTTCGCAGCCGCCATCAGCGCCCTGGTGGGCCTGACGGGCGCTGCTTTGGCGCAGGACAAATGCGAAAACCCGGAAGCCTTGCGCTTTTCGATCATCCCGACCGAAGAGACCATGCAGGAGCTGGCGCTCTATAAGCCGGTGATCGACATTCTTTCGAAGAACACGGGCAAGAAAATCGAATTCTACATGCCGACGTCGTATGCCTCGGTCATCGAGGCGATGCTCGGAAACTGGGTCGATATCGCCGTGCACGGACCGAACTCTTACGTGATCGGCAACGAGAAGAGCAAGAATATCGAGGTTTTTGCCACCTACGCCAAGGCAAAGGGCATCTTCCAGGACGAGGGGCCGGGCTATCACGCCGTTCTCATCGTCCGGAAAGACAGCAAATTCAAGGATATCGCCTCCCTGAAAGGTTCAGTGGTGGCGCTTGCCGACCCGGCGTCCACCTCGGGCAACCTGATGCCGCGGGTGGAGTTTGCCAAGGAAATCGGCGGCGGCGAGCTCGAGGGCTACTTTTCGAAAGTCGTCTATAGCGGCAGCCATGACAAATCGGCGGTGGCGGTGGGTGAAGGCAAGGCGGATGCGGCATTCGTCGCCACGCACCGGCTCGACAACGTGATCGAGCGTGGGCTCGTCAAGGCCGAGGATCTCGCGGTGCTTTGGAAGTCGCGCCTCGTGCCGCAGGACCCGTTCACCTATCGCGGCACGCTCTGCGACGACCTGAAGGCAAAGATCCGGGATACATTCCTCAACCTGCACAACGAACCCGGGGCCAAGAAATTCCTTCAGAATCTCAACTCGGTGAAGTTCGTGCCGATGAAGTCGGAAGACTACGATCTGATCCGGGATCTGCGTGCTGCGCAGGCGAAGAAGAAGGGCTGATCACGACAATTCGCTCGGGGCGGCGCTTTGATCGCGCTGCCCCGGTCCTCGAGGGCTCACATAGGGAAGCGCTATCCCGGTGCCTATTCTCGAAGTCCAGGACCTCAGAGTGCGCTACTCGCGCAGCGGTGCGGAAATCCTCAAGGGCGTCACCCTCGAAGTCGACGCGGACGATTTCTGCGCCGTGATCGGGCCAAGCGGTGCAGGCAAGTCGACGTTGATCCGCTGCATCAATCGACTCGTCGAGCCGGAAGCCGGACGCATCCTGCTCTATGGCGAGGACGTGGTGACGATGTCGACGCGACGGCTGCGCGAGACCCGCCGCCACGTCGGCATGATCTTCCAGGAATTCAACCTGGTGAACCGCATGTCGGTGATGGACAATGTCTTGTCCGGCCGGCTTGGCTCAGTGGGGACGATGCGCAGCCTGCTCAAGCTGTTCGGCCGCGACGACATCGAGCGGGCGCTGACGATGCTCGACCGTGTGGGCCTCACGGATCATGTCGACAAGCGGGCCGATCAGCTCTCCGGCGGCCAGCGCCAGCGCGTCGGCATCGCCCGCGCATTGATGCAGGATCCGAAGCTGCTGCTGATCGACGAGCCGACCTCGAGTCTCGACCCGAAGATCGCCCGCGAGGTGATGACGCTGATCCGCGACGTGGCGCGGGAGTTCAAGGTGCCGACGCTGGTCAATATTCACGACGTGCAGCTCGCCACCGAATTCTGCAACAAGATCATCGGGCTGCAGGACGGGCTGAAGATGTTCGACGGCCCCACCGAGCAGCTCGATCGCAAGATGCTCGACACGATCTACGCGATGGAGGTCCTGTGACCATGGCCGTCGCGAGTGCTACCGGCGGCAGGTTGTTCGACGACCGCGTATTCGCGGTGGAGCACCAGCGCCGCCGGGGGCGCTGGCGCACCGCATCCGTCGCGTGCCTGTTCGCGCTCCTGGCGGTGATCTGTCTTTACAACATCCTTGTCGTCGACACCGACTGGGCGCGCATGGGCTCGTTCGGGGAGGTGCTGAGGTCGGTCGGCCGCTTCCTGGCGATCGACTTCGAGCTCATTCCGCACCTCGTCGAGCCGGTTATCGAAACGCTGATGATGTCGGCGCTGGGTACGGCGCTTGGTGCGCTGTTGTGTATTCCAGTCATCTGGCTCGGCGCCCACAACATCACGCCGTCACGGTGGATCGCCTATCCCTTGGGCCGCTTCGCCATGACACTCAGCCGCTCGATCCACGAGATCGTCTGGGCGCTGGTGTTCGTCTCTGCCGTCGGGCTTGGATCATTGGCGGGCATCCTGGCACTTGCGATGCGCTCGATCGGCTTCATTGCGAAGATCGTCGCCGAGGCCATCGAGAACGTCGACCCGAAGCCGATCGAGGCCATTCGCGCCGTGGGCGGAAATCGCCTGCAGGTTCTGCGCTACGGCATCGTCCCGCAGGTGCTGCCGGTGGCCATCGGTGTCGTCATCTTCGAATGGGACATCAACATCCGCCGCTCGGCCATCATGGGCCTCGTCGGTGCCGGCGGTCTCGGCCTCACCTTCCATCGGCAAATGGTGATGTTCAACTATCCCGGCGTGACGACCGTGATCCTGGCGATCCTGCTGCTCATCATCCTGGGCGAGGCGCTGTCCTACTACGCACGCAAGGCGGTGATCTGATGGTTCTTTGCGGATACGCCTTTCCACACTCCCGTCACGCCCACGTTTCGGGCTGAATTCGGGGATCGGGGAACAAGCTGGGAAACATGCGAGACGTGGCGACATACGGGCCAAGTGGCGGGCAGCCGGTCGAGCGGCGGACGTGGTCGCGACTCCGCTATCCGGATACGCTCATCACGTTCGCCGTCCAGCTCGGAATCCTGGTCTTTCTCGGCGTCTCGCTGGTCTACATGGACGTACGGCTCGAGCGATTGCTCGAGTTCGGCCAGCGCTTCGGCGCGCTGATCGTCGATCGCTACTACCCGCCCGAGCTGAGCCTGCTCAGCGAACCGCGCTATCTGCAGGCGATTCTCGACACCATGCAGATGGCCTATCTCGGCACGCTGTTCGGCCTGCTGCTTGCCGCACCGCTCGCCTGGTTCGCCGCGTTCAACATGTCGCCGAACCGGCGGTTCCTCTACCCGTTCGGCCGGCTCGCCATCATGGGCTGCCGGGCCGTGCACGAGATGATCTGGACGATCCTGCTCGTCAGCATCCTAGGGTTCGGCATGCTGGCCGGCGCGCTGGCGCTGACCTTGTTCTGTATCGGTTTCGCCGGCAAGCTAATGTCGGAGGAAATCGAGGCGATCGACAAGGGTCAAGTCGAGGCCATCCGCGCCACCGGCGCCAACGAGGTGCAGGTGTTCTTCTACTCGGTGCTGCCACAGGTGCGCGTGGCGTGGACCGGGATTGCGATCTACACCTGGGATGTCGCCTTCCGCGCCGCCACCGTTGTCGGCTTCTTCGGTGCCGGCGGCATGGGTTGGTATCTGCAGCGCTACGTGCAGCAGCTCGACAGCCAGCGCGTTGCGGCCGTGCTCATCTCGATCGTATTGCTGGTGACGGTATCCGAGGTCGTCTCGGCGTGGGCACGGGCACGGGTGGCGCGAGCGAATTAGCAGACCAGCGCTGCCAAGCCCCGATCTGTCTGTCGAAAGCCCTACCCTACAACTCTTGCGGAGCCTTCTCCGCGGCAATAGCGGATTTTGCTCCGAGGTCAGCCCGAGGGCTGACATCTTGCCAGCGGACCGCTTTTTTGCATGCCCGCGTCATCTGATCTCCGCCCCTCCTCAAGTAGGGAACCACTCCCCGGAGGCATCGTTAAGAGGCGACTCTAAAAGGAGGTCAATCAGATGCGGAAATGGAGAATCGGTCTGCTGGCCCTCGCCGGGTCGGCGCTCATGTTTGCGCCGGGCGCCATGGCGCAGAGCGAGTTCGGTACGGAATATCCTGACTGGGTGTGGGACGAGTATGACACCGGTACCTACTACACCCCGCCCACCGTGGGCATGGCAGCCCCGCCAGCCGCGGTTGCTCCAGCGCCTCAGCCGGGTATTTCCTACTTCAGCCCGCCCGCCGTTGCACCAACGCCGGAAGCGCCGGCTGTCACCGGTGCGGGTCAGTGCGGCACATACTTCTTCTGGTCGGAGACGCTGGGCCGCTGCGTGGATGCGCGCAACCGTTAGCCTTCTACGCTGTAGCTCGAGGCGGTGGCCAGTGACCTGGCCCCGCCTCGGCTGCCGGATGCTCGCTAACGGTGAGCCCTGGTCATTGGGCGAACTTCAGCATCACCCATAACATGCCGACGAGTGCGGCAATGACGGCGATTGCCGTGAGGGCGAGCGAGCCCGAGCGTTTGCGGGCAACGGGGGCCGCGCGTTTGCCGCGCCCGTGCGAAGTCGCAAACCGCGAGGCCGTCCTGATGGCCACTGCGGTGTCTCTATCTTCCGTGTCGCCCACGTTACCCCCTGACGCCTGAACGTCGCCTGCGTGCCAGACGGGTTACCATGTGCCCGTGTTCGGCATGGATGCCCAGGGCTCCTGCTTGGGCTGAGCATCGCCCTTCTGCAGAAGCTCGATCGAAACGCCGTCCGGCGAGCGAATGAAAGCCATGCGGCCGTCCCGGGGCGGCCGGTTGATCGTCACCCCTGCCTTCATCAGCCGGTCGCAGGTGGCGTAGATGTCATCGACCTCGTAGGCGAGGTGGCCGAAGTTACGGCCCGATCCGTACTCCTCCGGATCCCAGTTGAACGTCAGCTCAACAGTTGGTGCGCGCTCCTTCTCAGCCCGCTCCTTGTCCTCCGGGGCGGCGAGGAAGATCAGGGTGTAGCGCCCTGCCTCGTTCTCCACCCGGCGCACTTCTTCGAGGCCCAGCTTGCCGCAGTAGAAATTCAGGCTCTCGTCGATGTTGCTGATTCGCACCATGGTGTGAAGATATCGCATGTCGCCTCCGCGTTGGATCGAAGCCACTAGCGTTGACATACGCTCCGCGATGAGCGCGCACAAGCCCGTCCTGCAAGTACTTTCTGTCCTGTCAAGCCCATGCTTCGGCGCACAGCGCCGTCTGACTGCTGCCCCGCAGGGCATGGCTTGGGGAAAGTCCGTGGATGCAGTCTTAACGGCCCGATCGGCCTGCTGGCGGAAGCGCCCGCCCGATCGGGCGAATCCCGCGAATCACTTGGGGTGATTCGGCACGCTGCAAGCCGTGAACAACTCTCTGCAGCCCATCTGAATCAGTATGACACCCACAGGGAAAACACTTGGAAAGCAGAGTCAGTGCAACGCCAATTTATAGACAAGAATCAGAGCAGTAGGGACGATGGTTGAGGTCTTGTCATCACATCCTATCCCCGAGCCGGTGTTAACTGCTGGTAAATTCCTTATGGCTCTCCGGGGCGGCGATGTTACATTTTGTGACGCTTGCAGGAGCGGGTCGGCGGAGAGGGCCTCTGACGCGATTCGCTCACGCTAAGTGAATGAAGTAGGTCGACGTAAACCCAAGTAGCGGGGTGTGCTAATGGGGGATAACAAACTACCTCCCGATCATCCGGATTTGGCTCAGCAGACACTCGAAAGCGGCGGCGCTCTCGATCAGGTTCAGTCACTGGATGAAATCGGCGGTCTCGACGTTTTCGAGATCGCTGGCTCGATCAAGTGGTTCGATGCATCCAAGGGGTACGGATTCATCGTTCCCGACAACGGCCATGCCGACGTGCTGCTGCACGTCACCTGCCTGAGGGCCGGCGGCTATCAGACGGCGTACGAGGGGGCGCGGGTTCACTGCCAAGTGCTCCGCCGTCCGAAAGGCCTGCAGGCGTTCCGAATCCTCAGCATGGATGAGAGCACGGCCATCCATCCCTCTCAGCTCCCGCAACGCACCCATGTCGTGGTACAAGCGGAAAGCGACTGGGAGCGGGCGATGGTGAAGTGGTTCAACCGCGTCCGCGGGTTCGGCTTCCTGACACGTGGAGAGGGCACCCCTGACATCTTCGTCCACATGGAGACGCTGCGCCGGTTCGGCTTCACCGAGCTCCGGCCTGGGCAGATCGTGCAGGTCCGCTGGGGTCATGGCTGCAAAGGCTGCATGGCGGCTGAGCTGCGGCCGGACGGGCCCGTGTCGGGCCTCCCGTCGCAGCATTGAGAAGTTGCCAATTCCACCAATGTGCGCCATTGCGAACAGGGCCGCCCTCAGGGCGGCCCTGCTGTGTTTGCTTTCTGTGGTGGTGGCAATGCTCGTCGTCGTTCCGTCTCTCGACGCAAAGATGCGCCGGGAACCCCTCACGCTCGTGACGGCGGCGGGCGAGCACACCATTGAGGTGGAGGTGGCCGAAACGCTCGAGGAGAAGGCGGTCGGGCTGATGTTCCGGCGCAGCGTTCCGGAGAAAACCGGGATGCTGTTTCCCTATCCGGCACCCCAGGAAGTGACCATGTGGATGCGGAACACGTACGTGCCGCTCGACATGATCTTCATCCGTGCGGATGGGGTGGTTCACCGCATCGAAGCGCGGACAGAGCCGTTTTCCGAGCGAACCATTGCGTCGCAGGGGCCCGTCACGGCCGTGCTGGAGCTGGCGGGCGGGGCGGCTGAGCGGCTTGGACTGAAGCCGGGCGACCGTGTCATCCATCCCCACTTCCAACCGGCAAGCCGCTGATCGGCGCCGCAGCCCTCCTTGCGGGCCCGAGCTGCTCGTTACGACTGGGCCAACATGATGCCCCAGGCCCAGACGGCGAGGTAGCCGACGAGGCCGGTGAGCGCCCAGAGCAGCCCGTGCGGGCCTGGGCTATGCGTGACGCCGTAGAGAAAGGTAAATACGGCGAGCACGCCCGCGCCAACGAGAATGAAGGCATACGCAAGCTGAAACAGGCTTGCGGGTTGTTCGTGCACTGTTGCGGCAGTCGCTTCGCGAGCTTCCGAGACCATCGGATCTCCTCCGGCATCGACGGTGCATGTGCCAGTTCGCTGGCGGCCGCGGGCCTCTCTGTGATGCACTTCCGCTCGCGGCCCTCGCCGAGGATAACGCGAAACGGGCCGAGTCGGTACACATGTTCCACTAGGGTGTGCGAACGAGCGGCATTCGACGTTGGCGCGATGATAGTATTAATACGAATCGGTCTGGCGCAGTACCGAGGCTACGATGCACTCTGATGCTGGCGATTTCGTCCTGCCCGATCTCCTCGCGCCGGGACTTGACGTCGTCTTCGTCGGGACAGCCGCCGGACGAACCTCAGCCGAGCGCGGCGCCTACTATGCCCATCCGGGGAACCGCTTCTGGCGCACTCTACACGAGATCGGCTTGACACCGCGGCGCTTCGAGCCTGAGGATTTCAGGTCGCTACTGGAGCTCAGGATCGGCTTGACGGACGTCTCGAAGGTTGGCTCCGGCAGGGACAACGAGATCGAGGCACATCAGTTTAGCGTGAGCCGTTTCGAAGCACGTATACGGCATTACCGCCCGCTCTCTGTTGCGTTCACCAGCAAGAAGGCCGCAAGCTTGTGGCTGCAGGTGCCTACGTCGGCGATCGAACTGGGCCGGCAATTCGCAAATCCCGCAGAGTTTCCGGAAGTCTTCGTGCTCTCGTCGCCATCAGGTGCTGCCTGCCGTCATTGGTCAATAACGCCGTGGCAGGAACTCGCCAAGTGGCTGAGGACTCCGCGAGCTTGAGCATGCGCTAACTCTGGCAATCGGGCAATCGGAACCCGGCTCCAGCAGGTCCGTTCTGCCTGCAGGCAGGACAGGCAGGTCGCACGAACGGAGCGGACCCGGCATGCTCGAATGGGCCTTCATCTTTCTCATTGTCGCACTGGTCGCGGGCGCTCTGGGCTTCACAGGGGTCGCGCGTGGAGCGGCAAGCATCGCGATCATCCTGTTCTGGGTCTTCCTCGCGATCTTCGTCATTCTGCTCATACTGGCGCTGCTCGGCATATCCGTCATCGCCTGATGCCGGCCCGACTCGAGCTCCGCTGACGCTCCGTTCAGCGCGTGGCCCTGGCGTCGGCTGACTGCGCCCGCTGGCGCCGGCTGGTCGAGAGAACCAGTGCGGCACTGATGATGGTCGTCGCAGCGCTGGCCAGCACGAAGGCCCAGATCAGGCCCAGCGCCTCAGCCGACAGGCCGACAACGAGAAAGAACACCACGAACGACAGCAGGGACAGCGAAACCCCGCGCGCGAGCTGAGCGACGGACGCCCAGCCCCACTGCGAATGCGTGAAGGCGCTGATGACCGACAGGATCACCGGATAGGTGGCGACCACGCCGCTGAGCTCAGGCCCGAGATAATCGGCCGAGACGGTGATGATGGCCACCAGAACCGCCGTGGAGAGCATCCGCATCGGGATATCCCACCAGGGCAGATACCGGATGCCGCCGGGGTCGGGCACCCGCGGAACGATGAGAAATGCTGCATAAAGCGACGCTGCACCGCTGATTGCAGCAACCCACAAGGTCATCTCAAGGCCGCTGGCCGCGTAACCCGTCACCGCATAAGCGACGAAGGCGGCGGGGAGGCTGATCGGCCACGGCGCATGACGAGCCGTATAGACGTAGGCGACGATATACGCGCCGATGCCGACAGCGCCGGCGAGCACTCCGACGGCCGTTTGTGCCGCGTAGGTCTCTCCGCGCTCGAGCCCGAGAAAGAATACAATCGGGCCGGTCATCCACGGCAGGCCCATGACCAATCCGCCGATGGTCGGGCCCCAGCGGCGCGCAGCAAGACTCATCAGGGCGACGAGAACTGGCGTGATGGTCAACTTCAGCAGGAACAGCATCGGGCGCCCGGTATGCGCTTGATCGAGGGGGAAAAGGCTCAGTCTGTCGGGAGCCGTATCGAGCAGGCGGGGCATAGCCTTCCCGGCCGCCGCTGACAAGCTGACCGCCGCTGATGCAGCGCTGGTGCCCATTCCGGGCATAGCGTTGCCCGGACATCGTGAAACAGCGGCTCCACGATCTCACAACTTCACGACTTTACGATTTCACCACGGGCGGTCTTATGCGGCCGCCGGGAACGGGAATCTGACCAGCCAGGCGTTCAGGGGCCGAGAGCCTGTTCGATCTTCTGAAACATGTAGCTCCACTTCGCCTTCTGTGCCGTGACCAGCCCCTCCATGGTCTCGCGCACTTCGACGAGCAGCTTGCAGTTCGGTTTCACCGCAGTTGCGCCTTCCTCGCCCAGGCTGCTGATGCGGGCGAGATGATCGAAGGTCTCCTGATCGTACCTTGCGATCTGCTCGTCCTGCACGAACGGCGCGGCTTCGCGCATGAAGGTGTCGTGGTCCCAGCCGCGCTTCTCCTTGAGCTGGCGGAGCTGCGCCTGGAAGGCCGGCTTGTGCTTGGCGTTCAGTTCATTGAGGACGGCGGCCGCTTCATCGACCACCGCCTCGAAATCCCCCTTGGTGCAGGTTTCAGCGCGCGCGGCGACCGGGCTCACACACGCCATCAGCAGGAAGATTGCAACCGAGCGCCACATTGGCTGATCGTCCCCGTCGCCCGCGTGCAGGAGGTTACCCAATGACCCAGACCAGCGCGAAGCGCAAGTGCCTCATCGGCACTCTGATCAATCCGCGTGCCCTTGTTGTCTCAACCGAATGCTGGTCCGAACCTGTTCGATCTCGGGAATCCTTTCGGTGCGACCTTGCCGGCCTGGGACCGCTGACCGATCCAGTCCCCGATCTCATTCATGCTCAGCGTGAAGGTCCGCCCGGCGGCATCGGCCCAGGTCAGCCCGCCCTTCTTGCTGAACACGCGGGCATCGACGAGCTTGCCGCCCTTGATCCGCTGCAGGATGACGCCCTTGCCGCGGGTCATCTCGTTGACCTCATCGAGCGGGAAGACGAGCATTTTTCTGTTGTCGCCGATGGTGGCGATCATGTCGCCTGCAGCCGGCACACAGACCTTCGCCTCGTCGGGCTCTGAGACGTTCAGCACCTGCCGCCCCTTGCGGGTCGAAGCCACGACGTCATCCTCCGGCACGACGAAACCATGTCCGCTGGTCGCCGCGACGAGCAGCTTGCGGCCGGGCTGGTGCACGAACAGCTCCAGCACGTCGTGGTTTTCCTCGAGGTCGATCATCAGGCGGATCGGCTCGCCGTGGCCGCGGCCGCCCGGCAGCTCGTTGCCCGAGAGCGTGAAGAACCGGCCGTTGGTCGCGAAGACGATCAGCTTGTCCGTGGTGAAGGCCTTGACGGCCCGCTTCAGCCGGTCGCCCTGCTTAAAGTCGAGCTTCGCGACATCGTCGAGGTGCCCTTTCATGGCGCGGATCCAGCCCTTCTCGGAGAGAATGACCGTGATCGGCTCCTTCTCGACCATCGCCTGCTCGAGATCGATTTCGATCTCCGGCGGCTCGGCAAAGGAGGTGCGGCGAAGGCCGAGGCCGGTCTTCTTGGAGTATTGCTCGCGCGTGTCGCGCACCTCGTCGGCGATTTTCGACCACTGCAGGTCTTCGGACTTGAGCAGCTTCTGCAGGTCGCGCCGTTCCTTCGACAGCCGGTCGTGCTCGGCCTTGATCTCGATTTCCTCGAGCTTGGACAGCGCCCGCAGCCGGAGATTCAGGATCGCCTCGGCCTGCACATCCGTGAGCCCGAACCTGGCGATGAGCTTCGCCTTCGGTTCCTCCTCGAAGCGGATGATCCGGATGACTTCGTCGATGTTGAGGTAGGCGATCAGATAGCCGTCGAGGACCTCGAGCCGGTGCTCGATTTTGCGCAGCCGGAACTGCGAACGCCGGATCAGTACCTCCTTACGGTGATCCAGCCACTGCCGCAGCACATCCCGAAGCGACAGCACGTTCGGGATCTGCCCGTGCGACAACACGTTCATGTTGAGGCCGAAGCGGATCTCGAGCTCGGTGAGCCGGAACAGGCTCTCCATCATCAGCACGGGATCGACGGTCCGGCTCTTCGGCTCGATGACGAGGCGGACCTCCTCGGCCGACTCGTCGCGCACGTCGGAGACGAGCGGCAGCTTACGCTCCTGCAGCAGCTCGGCGATCTTCTCGACGAGCTTCGACTTGGGCACCTGGTAGGGGATCTCGGTGATCACGACCTGATAGGTGCCGCGGCCGGTATCCTCGCGGTGCCACTTCGCGCGCAGCCTGAAGCCGCCCCGGCCCGTCCTGTACGCTTCGATGATCGACTCGCGCGGCTCGACCAGCACGCCGCCCGTCGGGAAATCCGGTCCCGGGATGAACTCCACCAGCTTCTCGATCGAGGCATTCGGATGCTTGATGAGGTGCAGGAGCGCATTGCACAGCTCCTCCACATTGTGTGGCGGGATATTCGTCGCCATGCCGACCGCGATGCCCGACGAGCCGTTCGCCAGCACGTTAGGGAAGTTGGCCGGCAGGACAATGGGCTCTTCATCCTCGCCGTTGAAGGTCGGGCGGAAGTCGACCGTCTCCTGGTCGATCCCTTCGAGCAGCCG
Organism: Hyphomicrobiaceae bacterium; assembly: GCA_041687075.1. GTDB lineage: Bacteria > Pseudomonadota > Alphaproteobacteria > Rhizobiales > Hyphomicrobiaceae > ZC4RG25. Next base: position 34,353 of record JAWLCO010000001.1, read on the forward strand.
AAGCGCCGTTTCCGAGAGTCGCGCTTCGGTGTAGCGGTAGGCGGCGGCGTTATCCCCGTCGATGTTGCCGAAGTTGCCCTGGCCGTCGACCAGCGGATAGCGCTGGGCGAAGTCCTGAGCCAGACGCACAAGTGCTTCATAGACCGCCTGATCGCCATGCGGGTGGAACTTGCCGATGACGTCACCGACCACGCGGGCGCACTTCTTGTAGGCGGCATCCGGGTCGAGCCGCAGCTCGCGCATGGCGTAGAGGATACGCCGGTGCACCGGTTTCAGGCCGTCACGCACGTCCGGCAGCGCGCGGCCCATGATGGTGGACAGCGCGTAGGACAGGTAACGCTCCTCGAGCGCTTCCTTCAGGTTGATGGGCTCGATGGGCCCCGGCCCGGGCAGAATCGGTTTCGTTGTCATATTCGCTGACTAGCGGAGCGCCTGATGCCCCTCAAGTGCGCTGGGGCCACACCCTGTTCTCGCCACTGCATCCAGGTTTCAGGCAGCTCCCGTGGTTGTTGCTGGAGTTGCGCCAGATTTAGGACCTGTTCACGTCATATTCATCTGGCAAGCGCTAAGTCCCTGACGGAGACTCGTCGAAAGTCCGGCCTCTGCCGCCCCCATCCGGCGGCCAGGCACATTTGCCCAATGGGGCGGTCAACTCAGGAATGGTGGTCACCATGTTCAGGAAGTTGGCTCATCCGATCATGGCCCTCACGCTCGTCTTCGCGCTTGCGGCCGCAGCCGCCCAGCCTGCCGAGGCCGGCCGTGGCGGGCGCGCGGCAGCGTTCATCGGCGGCACGCTGCTGGGGCTTGGCATCGCCGGCGCCATCGCGCACGGGCGTGGCCACGGCGACGTTTACTACGATGATTACGGTGGCTGCTACAAAGGCCGCTTGCGCTGTAAGTGGGTCGAGGGGCCCTGCTATCACAACAAATACGGCGATTATGTCTGCCGCCGCGGGCGCGAGCGTTGCTGGCGGCCGACCTACTGCGATTGATTGCCTGATCTAGCCGGAGCTGCGGCGTCTAGCCGTTTCGGCTGACGCCGTTCTGACTCAGGTCGTGGCAGCAGCGCTCGCTGATTCTTCTCGCCGGCGCATGACTGCGACATGCAGCACGACGGCGGCTGCGTTGGACACATTGAGGCTCGACAGCGGCCCCGGCGTGGCAATCCGGCATAACCGGTCGCAGCTCTCCTTGGTGAGCTGGCGCAGTCCCTTGCCTTCGGCACCCAGCACGAGGGCGATCGGACCAGTCAGCGGCTCGTCCTCGATCTGCTTCGGACCCGTGCCGTCGAGGCCGATCCGGGTGCAGCCGAGCTCACCCAGCTCCGCAAGAGCACGGGCCAGGTTCTGAACGAGGGCAATAGGAACCAGATCGAGGGCGCCGGACGCGCTCTTGGCCAGAGTGCCTGTGAGCGGCGGGCTGTGGCGCCGGGTCATGACCAGGCCGGCAGCGCCGAAGGCGGCCGCCGAGCGCAGCACGGCCCCGACGTTATGCGGATCCGTGACCTGGTCGAGCACGAGAATGGGCCCGGCATCCGTCCGCGCCGCCAGCTCTTCGAGCGAGGACTCCGGCAACAGCTCCGTCTCGAGCAGGGCGCCCTGGTGCACGGTATCGGGCCCCAGGCGGCGGTCGAGATCGCGCGGGATGACGCGCTCTGCCGTGACGCTGCGCGCGGCGATCGCCTCGGCGAGGCGACGCTCGGCATTCTCGGTGAGGAACAGTCGGCCGATGGCGCGCGCAGGGTTGCGCAACGCGGCCTCGACGGCATGTATCCCATAGAGCAGGACAGGCCCGTCCTGCGGCTCGCGCCGGCCTGGCCGGCGAGGCTCTGGCATGGTCCAGCCCCAATGCTTACCTGACTTGCATCCTTCGGCGTCCCGCTGTATGTCGGGCGGGCCGCCGACCCTACGCGCAACGCTACGTTTTTCAATTGACATTTGGCCCAGCCATCACGATAAAACGCAGCGTTGCCCTGCTGGAGACGGCGGGGCAATTTCGTTTGTCCATGAACCGGGTCCCGGAGGGGTGCCCGAGTGGCTAAAGGGGACGGACTGTAAATCCGTTGGCTAACGCCTACGCTGGTTCGAATCCAGCCCCCTCCACCAGCTCGGACATGGATCGCGATGAACGGGTGCGGGTGTAGCTCAATGGTAGAGCAGCAGCCTTCCAAGCTGAATACGGGGGTTCGATTCCCCTCACCCGCTCCATCTTTTTCGCCAGGCGCAGTCGATGCCGTCCGGCCTCGCTGCGGAGGGCAGGCGAACCAAGTCGCCGGCCACGCGATTGTGGTGAGCAGGATCGAGTTCTGGGGCGTCATGGAAGGCGCGTGACGCCGGTTGAGTAGCGCAGAACGCGCTGGTTTGGACCCTGAGTAGAGGCAGGCAGGCAACCGATGGCCAAACAAAAATTCGAGCGGACGAAGCCGCACTGCAACGTGGGCACGATCGGTCACGTGGACCATGGCAAGACGACGCTGACGGCGGCTCTGACGAAGGTTTCTGCGGACCAGGGCTGGACGGAGTCGTCTGTGTCGTATGACCAGGTGGCGAAGGCCTCTGAGAGCCAGGGGCGCCGCGACCCGACGAAGATCCTGACCATTGCGACGAGCCACGTCGAGTACTCGACGCCGAACCGGCACTACGCGCACGTCGACTGCCCAGGCCACGCCGACTACGTGAAGAACATGATCACCGGCGCGGCGCAGATGGACGGCGCCATTTTGGTGGTGTCGGCGGTTGACGGCCCGATGCCGCAGACGCGCGAGCACATCCTGCTGGCCCGTCAGGTTGGTGTGCCCTACATCGTCGTGTTCCTGAACAAGTGCGACGTGGTGGACGACCCGGAGCTTCTGGATCTGGTCGAGCTTGAGGTGCGGGAGCTTCTGTCGAAGTACCAGTTCCCGGGCGATGATGTTCCTGTGATCCGCGGTGCTGCGATCAAGGCGCTGAACGGTGAGAAGGGCGAGCTGGCGGATCAGGCGATCCTGAAGCTCTATGAGGCCCTGGACACCTACATCCCGCTGCCCGAGCGTCCGAAGGACCAGCCGTTCCTGATGCCGATCGAGGACGTGTTCTCGATCTCGGGCCGCGGCACGGTTGTGACGGGCCGCATCGAGCGCGGCACGATCAAGGTGGGTGAAGAGGTCGAGATCGTCGGGCTGCGCGACACGCAGAAGTCTGTTGTGACCGGCGTCGAGATGTTCCGCAAGCTTCTGGACGCGGGCGAGGCTGGCGACAATGTGGGCTGCCTTCTGCGCGGCATCGACAAGGATGCGGTGGAGCGCGGCCAGGTGCTGTGCAAGCCGGGGTCTGTGAAGCCGCACAAGAAGTTCGAGGCTGAAGCCTACATCCTGACCAAGGACGAGGGCGGGCGGCATACGCCGTTCTTCAAGAACTACCGTCCGCAGTTCTACTTCCGGACGACGGACGTGACGGGTGTCGTCACGCTTCCGGAGGGGACTGAGATGGTGATGCCTGGCGACAACGTTGCGATGTCGGTCGAGCTGATCACACCGATCGCGATGGAGGAGAAGCAGCGCTTCGCCATCCGCGAGGGCGGCCGTACGGTCGGCGCCGGCGTGGTCACGAAGGTCATCGAGTAAGAAAGAAGGCCAGGAACACTGGCGGCTGCGGCGACGGCGCGCGCTCCGGATCGATCGCGTGACTTGTCAAGAAAAAAATGTGACAAGGCTCGGATGATCGGTTATCTAGGGCGTTCTTGAGGGGCCGGACTCTGGCAGCTCTAGGGGTGTAGCTCAATTGGCAGAGCGTCGGTCTCCAAAACCGAAGGCTGGGGGTTCGAGACCCTCCACCCCTGCCATTTGAACCATTATAGGTCGCCCTGTGGCGCGGCGTCTGCCGGCCACGGGGTGTCGTCGTCAATCAGCGGGGCGCTCACGGCGGGGCGCGGGTCGTGTGACCCGGAGAATCAGCGGGAATGGCAAAGTACAATCCGTTCGAGTTCATTCAGGAAGTTCGCCAGGAGACCGCGAAGGTCACGTGGCCTGGTCGCAAGGAGGTGTGGGTCACCACCGCTGCGGTTCTGGTCATGGTGACGCTGGCGGCGATCTTCTTCCTCGTCACGGACCAGGTTCTGGGTTGGCTGGTCAGTTTCGTCCTCGGGTTTGGCGGCTGATCGACGGGCGCTGGTCTGCCGGGCAGTGCGCGAGAGCATCTTGATAATCGCAGGATCCAAGTCGAATGGCGAAGCGTTGGTACATCGTGCACGCTTATACTAATTTTGAGCGCAAGGTGGCCGACGCCATCCGCGAGCGGGCGCGGCAGGCTAGCCTGGAGCACCTCATCGAGGACATCGTCGTTCCCACCGAGGAGGTGACCGAGGTCCGGCGCGGGCGCAAGGTCGTGGCGGAGCGCAAGTTCCTGCCGGGCTACGTGCTCGTGAGAATGGATCTTACTGATCAGGTATTCCACCTGATCCGGAACACACCCAAGGTGACCGGGTTCCTGGGGGCTGAGAACAAGCCGATGCCCATATCTGATGAGGAGGCGGCGCGCATCCTGCATCAGGTGAGGGAGGGCGTCGAGCGGCCGAAGCCGTCGGTGACCTTCGAGGTCGGCGAGCAGGTGCGGGTGGCAGACGGTCCTTTTGCATCATTCTCGGGCTCGGTCGAGGAGGTCGACGAGGAGCGCTCGCGGCTCAAGGTGGCCGTTTCGATTTTCGGCCGGCCGACGCCCGTGGAGCTCGAGTTCGGACAGGTCGAGAAGGTCGGTTGAGCGAGAAGCGACAGCCGTCTAGCAGGGATCCGGCCCCACGGGGCCGGGAATACCGCGGCATCGGGGCCTTCCGGTTCGTGCCGCATCGCGTGCGGGAGGGCCAGCCAGCCCGTTAACCGCTAACCCAGGAGGGGCTTACCCCTTCGCTGTGGCTAAAGGGACACTATATGGCAAAAAAGATAGAAGGTTACATCAACCTGCAGGTTCCGGCGGGTAAAGCAAACCCATCACCGCCGATCGGACCCGCGCTTGGTCAGCGCGGCGTCAATATCATGGAATTCTGCAAGGCGTTCAACGCCAAGACCAAGGACATGGAGCCGGACACACCGATTCCGGTGAAAATCACTGTCTACTCCGACAGGTCCTTCACGTTCGAGATGCGTACGCCACCCGCCACCTTCTTCCTCAAGAAGGCGGCAAAAATAAACTCCGGGTCCAAGGATCCGGGCCGCTCCAGCGTCGGCACCGTCACAATGGCGCAGGTGCGGGAGATCGCCAAGGAGAAGATGAAGGATCTCAACACCGACGATCTGGAGCAGGCCGCGAGGACTATCGCCGGCAGCGCACGGTCGATGGGTCTGCAGGTTGTGGAGTGACGGCCATGGCAAAAGTCGGAAAGAGAATCAGGACTGCCCGCGAGAAGGTCGATCGCAACAAGGCCTATGCCCTCGAAGAGGCGATCAAGCTGGTGAAGTCTGCATCGTCGGTGAAGTTCGACGAGACCGTCGACGTTGCTCTCAACCTTGGCGTCGATCCCAAGCATGCCGATCAGGTCGTGCGCGGCGTCTGCCAGCTGCCGAACGGCTCGGGCCGCACCGTGCGCGTGGCCGTTTTTGCTCGCGCTGCCAAGGCGGACGAAGCCAAGGCCGCTGGCGCCGACGTCGTGGGTGCCGAGGATCTGTTCGAGCAGGTCCAGCGGGGCGAGATCAATTTCGACCGCTGCATCGCGACGCCTGACATGATGGGTCTGGTGGGCCGTCTCGGTAAGGTGCTCGGCCCGCGCGGCCTCATGCCGAACCCGCGCGTCGGCACGGTGACGATGGACGTGGCCGGCGCCGTCAAGGCGGCCAAGGGCGGTGCCGTCGAATTCCGTGTCGAGAAGGCGGGCATCGTGCACGCAGGCGTCGGCAAGGCGAGCTTTCCCGATGACAAGCTCGCCGAGAACATCCGGGCCTTCGTGGATGCGGTGAACAGGGCGAAGCCGCCGGGTGCGAAGGGCACGTATCTCAAGAAAGTGGCGATCAGCTCGACCATGGGTCCCGGCATCCGGGTCGATCAGGCCACCGTTCTGGGTGCCGCGCAGTAGGCCGGCGAACTTGTTATTGACGCGATTGGCGGGGGCGAAGCTTCAGCCCCCCCAATGGCGTCGAAGAGAAGACGAGCTTCCGGGCTTCATGCCCGGTGGACCGAGCCGATGCCGCTCATTGCGGAGGTCGGCTCAAACCTGTCCGAGACTGCAGGCGTCGGCGCTGCCGGCTTAATCCCGAGGGGCCTGCATGAGACGGGAGACGATCCGGAATTTTCGCCTTCGGGCTTCAATTCCGGTTTGAGCCTCTTGGGTCGCACCGTGCCGTTGTGCGCGGGTGGACAGGTCGAGCGCCGCAGGTGAGGGGGCGATTGTCCCAAAGCCGGCGGCAGGGTGCAACCCGCAGACGATCCTCGCAAGAGGTTTGTCTGCAAGATGGAGAGAGCAAGTGGACAGAGCTGCAAAACGCGAGCTCGTGGCCTCGATGCACGACGTGTTCAAGGACACGGGCGTCATCGTCGTCGCCCACTATGCCGGCATGACGGTCGCTCAGATGACCGAGCTGCGCCGCCGCGTGAAGGAGGCGGGTGGCACGGTCAAGGTGGCCAAGAACCGGCTGGCGAAGCTTGCACTCCGGGAAACGGATGCCGAGGGCATCGCGGATCTGTTCAAGGGGCCGACCTGTGTCGCCTACTCGGCTGATCCGGTTGCCGCGGCGAAGGTCGCCGTCACGTACTCGAGGGAGAACGACAAGCTCGTGATCCTCGGGGGCGCGATGGGCCAGACCGTTCTGGATCCCGCAGGAGTGAAAGCGCTCGCCGATCTGCCCTCGCTCGATGAACTCAGGGCACAGCTCGTCGGCCTCATCCAGGCGCCGGCGACGAAGATTGCCCGGGTGCTCAACGAGCCGGGCGCTCAGCTCGCTCGCGTCCTTCAGGCGAAAGCCACGAAGGAAGAAGCGGCGGCCTGAGGAAAGGGCGCTGACGAAAGCCATCGGGCCCAAACGGCCCACTGTCGAAATGAAACAGGTTCAAACCGGAAGGAACTGAAAACCATGACCGATCTCGCAAAGATCGTCGACGATCTATCGAGCCTCACCGTTCTGGAAGCTGCCGAGCTCGCCAAGATGCTCGAGGAGAAGTGGGGCGTCTCGGCTGCGGCTGCTGCCGTCGCCGTTGCTCCCGCGGCTGGTGCTGCGGCTGCCGCTCCGGTCGAGGAGCAGACCGAGTTCACCGTCATCCTGAAGACGGCCGGTGACAAGAAGATCAACGTCATCAAGGAGGTCCGTGCGATCACGAACCTCGGTCTCAAGGAGGCCAAGGATCTCGTCGAGGCCGGCGGCAAGCCCGTCAAGGAGGGCGTGCCGAAGGACGAGGCCGAGAAGATCAAGCAGCAGCTCGAGGCCGCAGGCGCGACCGTCGAGATCAAGTGAAGCTGCGCTCCCTCCCCCTGCGGGCCAGGGGGAGGGACATTTCGGGACGGTTCCCCGGAGGTTTCGGCAGGGCGGATTGCCCTCGCGCGGAGCCTCCGGCGAGCCGTTTCAAAGACCGCGGGGGGTGGCGGCCCCTGCGACTTAAAGCACGAAGAACGCGGGAGTCGTCACCCGCGGCGAGAATCAAGGAGCGGATATGGCTGAGACGTTCAACGGCCGCAGGCGGTTCCGGAAGCAGTTTGGGCGCATCCCCGAAGTGGCTGTGATGCCGAACCTCATCGAGGTTCAGAAGAGCTCTTACGATGACTTTTTGATGGTGAAGGAGCCGCCGGGCGGGCGGCCGGACGACCATGGCCTGCAGGCCGTGTTCAAGTCCGTATTCCCCATTTCCGATTTCTCCGGACGGGCGACGCTCGAGTTCGTGCGCTACGACTTCGAGCCGCCGAAGTATGATGTCGACGAGTGCATGCAGCGGGACATGACCTACTCGGCCCCGCTGAAGGTCAAGCTGCGCCTCATCGTGTTTGACATCAACGAGGAGACCGGCTCGCGCTCGATCAAGGACGTGAAGGAGCAGGACGTCTACATGGGCGACATGCCGCTCATGACGTCGAACGGCACGTTCGTCATCAACGGCACGGAGCGCGTGATCGTCTCCCAGATGCACCGCTCGCCGGGTGTCTTCTTCGATCATGACCGCGGCCGCACGCATTCCTCGGGCAAGCTGCTGTTCGCGGCCCGGATCATCCCCTACCGCGGCTCCTGGCTCGACTTCGAGTTCGATGCCAAGGATCTCGTGCACGTTCGCATCGACCGGCGCCGCAAGCTGCCGGTGACGACGCTGCTGTACGCACTGGGCCTCGATGACGAGGAGATTCTGGCGAATTTCTACAATCAGATCGCCATCAAGGAAGCCAAGCGCGGCTGGCGCATGCCTTTCGCGCCCGAGAAGATGCGCGGCACCGCTCCGGCGGCGGACCTCATCGACGCCAAGACGGGCGAGGTGGTCGTGCATGCCGGCGAGAAGATCACGGCGCGCAAGGCCCGCGAGCTGTCCCAGGGCGGCCTCAAGGAGGTGCTGGTCTCGGCTGACGATCTGGCAGGCCGTTATCTCGCCGAGGATATCGTCGATCTCGATACCGGCCAGATCTATGGCGAGGCGGGCGACGAGATCGATGCCAAGCTCCTTGCAGAGCTGAAGGAGCGCGGCATCAAGCAGTTCCCGATCCTCGACGTCGACCATGTCACGATCGGCGCCTTCATCCGCAACACGCTGAAGGTCGACAAGAACGCCAACCGCGAAGAAGCGCTGATGGACATCTATCGGGTCATGCGGCCCGGCGAGCCGCCGACGGTCGAGGCTGCCGAGACGCTGTTCCATGGCCTGTTCTTCGACCCGGAGCGCTACGATCTGTCGGCCGTCGGCCGTGTGAAGATGAACATGCGCCTCGACCTCGACGCGCCGGATACCGTCCGTGTGCTGCGCAGGGAGGACATCCTCGGCGTGGTCAAGACGCTGGTCGACCTGCGCGACGGCAAGGGCGAGATCGACGACATCGACCACCTCGGCAACCGCCGGGTGCGCTCGGTCGGCGAGCTCATGGAGAACCAGTACCGCGTCGGCCTTCTGCGCATGGAGCGGGCGATCAAGGAGCGCATGTCGTCGGTCGATATCGACACGGTCATGCCGCAGGACCTGATCAACGCCAAGCCGGCGGCAGCAGCGGTGCGCGAGTTCTTCGGTTCCTCGCAGCTCAGCCAGTTCATGGACCAGACGAACCCGCTTTCCGAGATCACGCACAAGCGGCGTCTCTCGGCGCTGGGTCCGGGCGGTCTGACGCGCGAGCGTGCGGGCTTCGAGGTGCGCGACGTGCACCCGACGCACTACGGCCGCATCTGCCCCATCGAGACGCCGGAAGGTCCCAACATCGGCCTCATCAACTCGCTGGCGACGTTCGCCCGCGTGAACAAGTACGGCTTCATCGAGAGCCCGTACCGGAAGGTCGTGGACGGCAAGTTGACCGACGAGGTGGTGTACCTCTCGGCCATGGAGGAGATGCGCCACCATGTTGCCCAGGCCAACGCCGAGGTGGACGAGGAGGGCCGGCTGATCGGCGACCTCGTCACCTGCCGCTACCAGGGCGACGTGCTGCTCGTCTCGCCGGACAGGGTCGACTACATCGACGTGTCGCCGAAGCAGCTCGTTTCGGTCGCGGCGGCGCTCATCCCGTTCCTCGAGAACGACGACGCCAACCGCGCCCTCATGGGCTCGAACATGCAGCGTCAGGCCGTGCCGCTGATCAAGGCGGAGGCGCCGCTCGTCGGGACGGGCCTGGAAGCGACGGTTGCTCGGGATTCGGGCGCGGCCATCGCGGCCCGGCGCACCGGCATCGTCGACCAGGTGGATGCAACCCGTATCGTCATCCGTGCCACGGAGGAGACCGACCCGTCGAAGCCCGGCGTCGACATCTATCGTCTGCGCAAGTTCCAGCGCTCCAACCAGAACACCTGCATCAACCAGCGGCCGCTGGTGAACGTGGGCGACCACGTGCGGGCGGGCGACATCATCGCCGATGGGCCGTCGACCGATCTGGGCGACCTGGCGCTCGGCAAGAACGTGCTCGTCGCGTTCATGCCGTGGATGGGCTACAACTTCGAGGACTCGATCCTGCTGTCCGAGCGCGTCGTCTCCGAGGACGTGTTCACCTCGATCCACATCGAGGAGTTCGAGGTCATGGCCCGCGACACTAAGCTCGGGCCGGAGGAGATCACACGCGACATCCCGAACGTTTCCGAAGAGGCGCTCAAGAACCTCGACGAGGCGGGCATCGTGTACATCGGGGCCGAGGTGAACCCGGGTGACATCCTGGTCGGCAAGATCACGCCGAAGGGCGAGAGCCCGATGACGCCGGAGGAGAAGCTGCTTCGCGCCATTTTCGGCGAGAAGGCCTCTGACGTGCGCGATACCTCGCTGCGGCTGCCGCCGGGCGTGTCGGGCACGGTGGTCGAGGTGCGCGTGTTCAACCGGCACGGCGTCGAGAAGGACGAGCGCGCCATGGCGATCGAGCGCGAGGAGATCGAGCGCCTCGCCAAGGACCGCGATGACGAGCTGCAGATCCTCGACCGTAACGTCTACGGCCGCCTGAAGACGGCGCTGCTCGGCAAGGAAGTGGCCAAGGGTCCGAAGGGTGCCCGCAAGGGGACCGAGATCGACGAGGAGATCCTCGCCGACATTCCGCGCAGCCAGTGGTGGGAGATCGGCCTCAAGGACGAGAAGGCCCAGGCAGAGGTCGAGGCGATCCAGAAGCAGTACGAGGAGGCCAAGAAGAGCCTCGAGCGCCGCTTCGTGGACAAGGTCGACAAGCTGCAGCGTGGCGACGAGCTGCCGCCAGGCGTGATGAAGATGGTCAAGGTCTTCGTCGCGGTGAAGCGGAAGATCCAGCCGGGCGACAAGATGGCCGGCCGTCACGGCAACAAGGGCGTGGTGTCCATGATCGTGCCGATCGAGGACATGCCGTTCCTGGAGGATGGCACCCATGTCGACGTGGTGCTCAATCCGCTGGGTGTGCCTTCGCGCATGAACGTGGGGCAGATCCTGGAGACCCATCTTGGCTGGGCCTGCCGCGGGCTGGGACGTATCATCGACGAGGCCATGCAGCAGTACCGCGAGAGCGGCGAGCTCGACAGGCTCAAGGAGACCGTCGAGAAGATCTACGGAACGGGCAACGGCGTGAGCCATCTGACGGACGAGGAGGTCGTTGCGCTCGGGGATCAGCTCCGCACGGGCGTTCCGGTGGCATCGCCGGTGTTCGACGGTGCCCGCGAGGCCGACATCCACGAGATGCTCGAGTTCGCCGGGTTTGATACGTCGGGGCAGGTCACCCTCTTCGACGGGCGCACGGGCGAGCCGTTCGATCGCAAGGTGACGGTTGGGCACAAGTACCTGCTGAAACTGCACCATCTGGTCGACGACAAGATCCACGCGCGCTCCATCGGCCCCTACAGCCTCGTCACCCAGCAGCCGCTGGGAGGCAAGGCGCAGTTCGGCGGCCAGCGCTTCGGCGAGATGGAGGTGTGGGCGCTCGAGGCCTACGGTGCCGCATACACCCTGCAGGAGATGCTGACGGTGAAGTCGGACGACGTGGCCGGCCGCACCAAGGTCTACGAGGCGATCGTCCGCGGCGACGACACCTTCGAGGCCGGCATCCCCGAGAGCTTCAACGTGCTCGTGAAGGAGATGCGCGCCCTTGGCCTCAACGTCGACCTGATCAACTCGGAAGCTCCGTCACTCGAGGAACCGGAGGAAGAGCAACCGCGGCCGCAACTGCCGTCACCGGCCGCCGAATGAAGGCACTGATCCTGCTCCCTGCCGCCGCGCGGCGGGGAGCGGCACTGGGCGAGGCCACACAGCGGCAGGAGACCATGGATCCTGCCCCTCGCCCGACTCTCTTCCCGGATGGGGCGCGGGCTTGAGAGGACGACTGACCGATTTACCTGGAGCGCGCTGCAGCACCGCGCGCGAGGAGAGAGCCGAATGAACGAGATCTCAAATATTTTCAAACAGCAGCAGGTCCTGCCGACTTTCGACCAGATCAAGATCTCCATTGCCAGCCCGGAAACCATCCTGTCGTGGTCGTTCGGCGAGATCAAGAAGCCCGAGACGATCAACTACCGCACGTTCAAGCCGGAGCGGGACGGCCTGTTCTGTGCCCGCATCTTCGGCCCGATCAAGGACTACGAGTGCTTGTGCGGCAAGTACAAGCGCATGAAGTACAAGGGCCTGATCTGCGAGAAGTGCGGCGTCGAGGTGACGCTTGCCAAGGTTCGGCGCGAGCGCATGGGCCATATCGAGCTCGCCGCTCCCGTGGCGCACATCTGGTTCCTGAAGTCCCTGCCCTCCCGCATCGGCCTTCTGCTCGACATGTCGCTGAAGGACCTCGAGCGGGTGCTCTACTTCGAGAACTACATCGTCATCGAGCCGGGCATCACCACGTTCAGGGAGAAGCAGCTGCTCACCGAGGAGCAGTACAATCAGGCCATCGACGAGTTCGGGCCTGACAGCTTCACTGCGGGCATCGGCGCCGAGGCGATCCGCGAGCTGCTGGCCGCGATGGACCTGCAGAAGCTGAAGGAGGAGATCCGTCAGGAGATCCAGGAGGCGACCTCGGAGCTGAAGCCCAAGAAGCTCGCCAAGCGGCTCAAGGTGATCGAGGCCTTCCTCGAGTCCGGCAACCGGCCGGAGTGGATGATCCTGACCGTGGTGCCGGTGATCCCGCCCGAGCTGCGCCCGCTGGTGCCGCTCGACGGCGGCCGCTTCGCCACGTCCGACCTCAACGATCTCTATCGTCGCGTCATCAACCGCAACAACCGTCTGAAGCGGCTGATGGAGCTGCGCGCGCCCGACATCATCATCCGCAACGAGAAGCGGATGCTGCAGGAGGCTGTCGACGCGCTGTTCGACAACGGCCGGCGCGGCCGCGTCATCACGGGCGCCAACAAGCGTCCGCTGAAGTCGCTCGCCGACATGCTGAAGGGCAAGCAGGGCCGGTTCCGTCAGAACCTGCTCGGCAAGCGCGTCGACTACTCGGGCCGCTCGGTCATCGTGGTCGGCCCCGAGCTGAAGCTGCACCAGTGCGGGCTGCCGAAGAAGATGGCGCTCGAGCTGTTCAAGCCGTTCATTTACGCGCGGCTGCAGACGCTCGGCCAGGCAACTACGGTGAAGCAGGCGAAGAAGCTCGTCGAGAAGGAGAAGCCCGAGGTGTGGGACGTGCTCGACGAGGTCATTCGCGAGCACCCGGTGCTGCTCAACCGCGCGCCGACCCTGCACCGTCTGGGAATCCAGGCGTTCGAGCCGGTGCTGATCGAGGGCAAGGCGATCCAGCTTCACCCGCTGGTCTGCGCGGCCTTCAACGCCGACTTCGACGGCGACCAGATGGCCGTGCACGTGCCGTTGTCGCTCGAGGCGCAGCTCGAAGCCCGCGTGCTGATGATGTCGACCAACAACATCCTGCACCCGGCCAACGGCTCGCCCATCATCGTGCCCAGCCAGGACATCGTGCTTGGTCTCTACTACCTGTCGATGATGCGTGAGGGTGAGCCCGGCGAGGGCATGGTGCTCGGCTCCGCGGCCGAGGCGCGGCACGCGCTCGAGTCTGGAGCAGCGACGTTGCACGCCAAGGTGAAGGGCCGGTTCCGTTCTATCGACGAGGACGGCAACGAGGTGGTCGAGCTGCACGACACCACCCCGGGCCGCATGCTTCTCGGCGAGCTGCTGCCGCGGCGTCCGGGCGTCAAGTTCGCGCTTGTCAACCAGCTGCTCACGAAGAAAGCCATCTCCAACATGATCGATGACGTCTACCGCAACTGCGGTCAGAAGGAGACGGTCATCTTCTGTGACCGCACGATGCAGCTCGGCTTCTATCACGCGTTCAAGGCCGGCATCTCGTTCGGCAAGGACGACATGGTGGTGCCGGAGTCGAAGTCGAGGATCATCGAGGAGACGACCGAGCTCGTGCGCGAGTTCGAGCAGCAGTATAACGACGGCCTGATCACGCAGCTCGAGAAGTACAACAAGGTTGTCGACGCGTGGTCGAAGTGCACCGACCAGATCGCCAAGGAGATGATGGATCGCATCTCGGCGGTCCGGAGAGACGGGGACGGGCGCGAGCAGCCGATCAACTCGATCTACATGATGAGCCACTCGGGTGCGCGCGGCTCGCCGGCGCAGATGAAGCAGCTCGCCGGCATGCGCGGTCTCATGACCAAGCCGTCGGGCGAAATCATCGAGACGCCGATCATCTCCAACTTCAAGGAGGGGCTGTCGGTTCTCGAGTACTTCAACTCGACCCACGGTGCGCGCAAGGGCCTCGCGGACACGGCGCTGAAGACGGCCAACTCGGGTTACCTGACCCGCCGTCTCGTCGACGTGGCCCAGGACAGCATCATCATCGAGGACGACTGCGGGACCGATGCCGGCATCAACGTGCAGGCGGTGGTCGACGCGGGTCAGGTGGTGGTCTCCCTCGGCGCGCGTGTGCTGGGCCGTACGGCGGCTGAGGACATCGCCGATCCTGCATCCGGCGAGGTGCTCGTGAAGACGGGCGAGCTGATCGAGGAGCGGCATGCCGAGGCCATCGAGAAGGCCCAGATCCAGGAGGTCCGCATCCGCTCGGTGCTGACCTGCGAGACGGTGACGGGCGTCTGCGCCAAGTGCTACGGCCGCGATCTGGCACGCGGCACGCCGGTGAACATCGGCGAGGCGGTGGGTGTCATCGCGGCGCAGTCCATCGGCGAGCCGGGCACGCAGCTCACCATGCGTACCTTCCACATCGGCGGTACGGCGCAGGTGGTCGACACGTCCTTCATCGAGTCGAACTTCAACGGCACGGTGAGGATCAAGAACCGCAACGTCGTGCGCGACAGCCAGGGGCGCCTCATCTCGATGGGCCGCTCCATGTCGATCGGCATCGTCGACCAGTCCGGCAAGGAGCTGGCCACGCACAAGATCACCTACGGTGCGCGGCTGCTGGTGGACGAGGGCGATACCGTCAAGCGCGGCACGCGTCTGGCGCAGTGGGACCCCTACACCCGCCCGATCCTCACGGAAGTCGACGGTGTTGTCGACTTCGAGGACCTGGTGGAAGGGGCTTCGATGCGCGAGCAGACCGACGAGGTGAAGGGCACGACCAACCGCGTCGTCATCGACTGGCGTGCCTCGCCGCGTGGGGCCGACCTGAAGCCGGCCATCATCGTCAAGGACGAGAACGGCAAGCCCATCAAGGTGGCCCGCGGCGGCGATGCCCGTTACCTGTTGCCGGTCGACGCGATCCTCTCCGTCGAGCCCGGTGCGCCGGTCAAGGCGGGTGACGTGCTCGCCCGTATCCCGATGGCGTCGGCCCGTTCGGGCGACATCACCGGTGGTCTGCCGCGTGTCGCGGAGTTGTTCGAGGCACGCCGGCCGAAGGATCACGCGATCATCGCGGAGATCTCAGGCACGGTCGAGATCGGCAAGGACTACAAGAACAAGCAGCGGATCACGATTCGTCCGGACGACGAGGACCAGCCGTCGGTCGAGTACCTGATCCCGCGAGGCAAGAGCCTTGCCGTGCAGCACGGCGATCGCATCGAGCGTGGCGACTTCGTCTACGACGGCCACCCGGCACCACACGACATCCTGGCGATCAAGGGCGTCGAGGAGCTGGCGAACTACCTGATCAACGAGATCCAGGACGTTTACCGGCTGCAGGGTGTGACGATCAACGACAAGCACATCGAAGTGATCGTGCGCCAGATGCTGCAGAAGGTCGAGGTGATGGATCCGGGCGACACGACCTTCATCAAGGGCGAACAGATCGATCGCATCGAGCTCAACGAGGCCAACGCCAAGGTGGAGAAGGAAGGCGGCCGGCCGGCGACGGCGCAGCCGATCCTGCTCGGCATCACCAAGGCCTCGCTGCAGACCCGGTCGTTCATCTCCGCGGCCTCCTTCCAGGAGACCACGCGCGTGCTGACCGACGCCGCCGTCAACGGCAAGGCCGATACGCTCGAGGGCCTGAAGGAGAACGTGATCGTCGGGCGGCTCATCCCGGCGGGCACGGGCGGCATGCTCCGTCGTCTGCGTCGTGTTGCGGCCAAGCGCGACGAGCTCATCGCCAGGGAGCGGGCCAAGGCGGACGCCGAGCGGGCGCTCGCTGGTCCCGACCTGGAGATGCCGCGGGATCGCCGCCGCCGGCGCGCCGAGGAGGCGGCCGAGTAATCACGGCCGCTTGCGACTACCGAACGGAAACGGCTGCTTTCGGGCAGCCGTTTTCATTTGGCGGCGCAGCCGAGAGCAGAAGGTCGATATCTGTACGCCGCCAAGGTTTCGATCGGCCCAACCGAGATCTTTCGGGAACGAGCCGAATATTCCTCGAAAGAGAACTTTCATCCGATGCCTGCCGGGCGCATATCTGGGCAGATGGAAGTCAGCTCCCTTCAAGACGATTTGGCGTTCATGGTGCGGCGGAAAAAACCTATCTGGCGCGGCTCATTACTGTTGACCTGAGAAGAGCGCGTGTATATGGTCCGCGCACTCTCACGGTAGGTGGTAGGCCTCATCGGGCGCTGGATTTTTGTCCCTGGCCCGGACCTAGACGCTACCGTAGCAAAGCAGAGCACAACTTCGGCCCATGATCCCCGGACATCTGCCCGCGGATCCTCTGGTTTTGCCGTGCCCGCCACATTCCGGGAATGGAAAGTGGCTGGTGCGGCTTGGCGCTTCCCGCGTCCGGTGATGCGGGGAGCTCTCGTGGAATGGAAGAAGGCGCATGCCGACGATACAGCAGTTGATCCGGAAGCCGCGGCAGCAGAAGGCCTACCGTGAGAAGTCGCGCCACATGGAAGGCTCCCCGCAGAAGCGCGGGGTGTGCACGCGCGTCTACACCACGACGCCGAAGAAGCCGAACTCGGCCCTTCGGAAGGTGGCGAAGATCCGGCTGACCAACGGCCACGAGGTGATCGGCTATATTCCGGGCGAGGGCCATAACCTGCAGGAGCACTCGGTGGTGCTGATCCGCGGTGGCCGCGTCAAGGACCTGCCCGGCGTGCGCTATCACATCATCCGCGGCGTGCTTGATACCCAGGGTGTCGCCGATCGCAAGCAGCGTCGCTCCAAGTACGGTGCGAAGCGGCCGAAGTGATCTGAAGTCGAGTTTTGGACGTTCACCCCGGCGGGCAGACGAGCCCAGACGGGATGTTCGAGGTGGAATTGGGCCGCAAGGCGGCTTGAGCGAAGACAGGAACGAGACGCATGTCCCGCCGTCACAGAGCCGAGAAGCGCGAGATCAACCCTGATCCGAAGTACGGCGATCTGGTGATCACCAAATTCATGAACGCCGTCATGAGGCAGGGCAAGAAATCCGTCGCCGAGCGTATCGTCTATGGCGCGCTCGACCGGATGGAGAACCGGGCCAAGCAGGACCCGGTGCAGATGTTCCGCCAGGCGCTCGACAACGTGATGCCGGCGGTCGAGGTCCGTTCCCGTCGCGTCGGTGGTGCGACCTATCAGGTGCCGGTGGAGGTCCGCGCAGAGCGCCGGCAGGCACTTGCCATTCGCTGGCTCATCTCGGCGGCCAGGGCGCGCAATGAGAACACAATGGTGGAGCGGCTCTCCGGTGAGCTGCTCGATGCCGCCAACAACCGTGGAACAGCGGTGAAGAAGCGGGAAGACACGCACAAGATGGCGGAGGCGAACCGGGCCTTCTCCCATTACCGCTGGTGACGAATTTCGGAGACTGAGCCATGCCGCGCTCACATAAAATCGAGGACTACCGCAACTTCGGCATCATGGCGCACATTGATGCCGGCAAGACGACGACGACGGAGCGGATCCTCTTCTACACAGGCAGGTCCTACAAGATCGGCGAGACCCACGAGGGCTCGGCGACCATGGACTTCATGGAGCAGGAGCAGGAGCGCGGCATCACCATCGCGTCCGCAGCGACGACCTGTTTCTGGAATGGCAAGCGGCTGAACATCATCGACACCCCAGGCCACGTCGACTTCACCATCGAGGTCGAGCGCAGCCTGCGCGTGCTCGACGGCGCCGTGTGCGTACTCGATTCCAACCAGGGTGTGGAGCCGCAGACCGAGACCGTCTGGCGCCAGGGCGACAAGTACAGGGTGCCGCGCATCGTCTTCGCCAACAAGATGGACAAGACCGGCGCCGACTTTTTCATGTGCGTCGACGACATAAAAGCAAAACTCGGCGCCCGCGCAGTCCCCGTCCAGATTCCGATCGGCGCCGAAAGCAACTTCAAAGGCGTCATCGATCTCGTCCGCATGAAGGCGGTGATCTGGGAAGGCGACGGTAAGGACACCAAAATGGTCGAGCAGGAGATCCCTGCCGATCTTGCCGACAAGGCCGCCGAGTTCCGCGCCTCCATGATCGAGGCGGCGGTCGAGATGGACGACGACGTGATGACGGCCTACCTCGAGGGCGTCGAGCCCGACGAGGAGACCCTCAAGCGCTGCATTCGCAAGGCCACGATTTCGCGTGCATTCTATCCGATGCTGTGCGGGTCGGCGTTCAAGAACAAGGGCGTGCAGAGCCTGCTCGACGCGGTCGTCGACTACCTCCCGGCTCCGTCCGACCGCGAAGCCTTCAAGGCCACCAATCCCAGAACCGGTGAGGACGTGGTCCGCCGTCCGACGGACGATGAGCCGCTGTCGATGCTGGCGTTCAAGATCATCGACGATCCGCACGTCGGCTCGATCACCTTCTGCCGGGTCTATTCGGGCAAGGTGCAGAGCGGCATGGCGCTCACCAACACCACGCGCGACAAGAAGGAGCGCGTCGGGCGCATGTACCTGATGCATGCCAGTGCCCGCGAGCAGATCGACGAGGCTTATGCCGGCGACATCATCGCGCTGGCCGGCCTGAAGGACACTCGCACCGGCGAGACGCTGTGCGATCCGAACAAACCGGTGCTGCTGGAGAAGATGGAGTTTCCCGAGCCCGTCATCGAGCAGGCGATCGAGCCGAAGTCGAAGGCGGACCAGGAGAAGATGGCGCTGGCGCTGCAGAAGCTGGCGTCCGAGGACCCCTCCTTCAGCGTGTCGACCGATCCCGAGAGCGGCCAGACCCGCATCAAGGGCATGGGCGAGCTGCATCTCGACATCAAGATCGATATCCTGCGCCGTACGCATAAGGTCGATGTCAGCGTAGGCGCGCCGCAGGTTGCCTACCGCGAGACGCTGGCCCGGTCGACCGAGATCGACTACACGCACAAGAAGCAGACCGGCGGCACCGGTCAGTTCGCCCGCGTGAAGCTGCGTCTCGAGCCGAACGAGGCTGGCAAGGGCAACGTGTTTGCCTCCGAGATTGTCGGCGGCGTGGTGCCGAAGGAGTACATCCCCGGCGTCGAGAAGGGTGTGCAATCCGTCTGGGAGTCCGGCGTGTTGATCGGATTCCCGATCGTCGACACGAAGGTGACGCTGTTTGACGGTGCATTCCACGAGGTGGACAGCTCGGTGATCGCGTTCGAGATCGCCTCCCGTGCCGCCATGCGAGAGGGCGCGAACAAGGCTGGCATCAAGCTTCTCGAGCCGGTTATGGATGTCGAGGTGGTGACGCCCGGCGACTTCGTCGGCAGCGTGATTGGCGATATCAACAGCCGCCGCGGCCAGATCCGCAGCCAGGAGATGCGGGGCAACGCGACCGTGATCCGGGCGTACGTGCCGTTGGCCAACATGTTCGGATACGTCAGCCAGCTCCGCTCGATGAGCCAGGGCCGCGCGTCCTACACCATGCAGTTCGCGCATTACGCCGAGGTGCCGCGCGCGGTCGCCGAAGAGGTGAAGGCGAAGTACGCCTGATCTGAACGATTGCAACAACCGGGTCGCGGCACATGCCCGGCCCGCCGAAGGATCAAACTGGATAAAGTGAACTGAGGAGAGCCACCGATGGCCAAACAAAAATTCGAGCGGACGAAGCCGCACTGCAACGTGGGCACGATCGGTCACGTGGACCATGGCAAGACGACGCTGACGGCGGCTCTGACGAAGGTTTCTGCGGACCAGGGCTGGACGGAGTCGTCTGTGTCGTATGACCAGGTGGCGAAGGCCTCTGAGAGCCAGGGGCGCCGCGACCCGACGAAGATCCTGACCATTGCGACGAGCCACGTCGAGTACTCGACGCCGAACCGGCACTACGCGCACGTCGACTGCCCAGGCCACGCCGACTACGTGAAGAACATGATCACCGGCGCGGCGCAGATGGACGGCGCCATTTTGGTGGTGTCGGCGGTTGACGGCCCGATGCCGCAGACGCGCGAGCACATCCTGCTGGCCCGTCAGGTTGGTGTGCCCTACATCGTCGTGTTCCTGAACAAGTGCGACGTGGTGGACGACCCGGAGCTTCTGGATCTGGTCGAGCTTGAGGTGCGGGAGCTTCTGTCGAAGTACCAGTTCCCGGGCGATGATGTTCCTGTGATCCGCGGTGCTGCGATCAAGGCGCTGAACGGTGAGAAGGGCGAGCTGGCGGATCAGGCGATCCTGAAGCTCTATGAGGCCCTGGACACCTACATCCCGCTGCCCGAGCGTCCGAAGGACCAGCCGTTCCTGATGCCGATCGAGGACGTGTTCTCGATCTCGGGCCGCGGCACGGTTGTGACGGGCCGCATCGAGCGCGGCACGATCAAGGTGGGTGAAGAGGTCGAGATCGTCGGGCTGCGCGACACGCAGAAGTCTGTTGTGACCGGCGTCGAGATGTTCCGCAAGCTTCTGGACGCGGGCGAGGCTGGCGACAATGTGGGCTGCCTTCTGCGCGGCATCGACAAGGATGCGGTGGAGCGCGGCCAGGTGCTGTGCAAGCCGGGGTCTGTGAAGCCGCACAAGAAGTTCGAGGCTGAAGCCTACATCCTGACCAAGGACGAGGGCGGGCGGCATACGCCGTTCTTCAAGAACTACCGTCCGCAGTTCTACTTCCGGACGACGGACGTGACGGGTGTCGTCACGCTTCCGGAGGGGACTGAGATGGTGATGCCTGGCGACAACGTTGCGATGTCGGTCGAGCTGATCACACCGATCGCGATGGAGGAGAAGCAGCGCTTCGCCATCCGCGAGGGCGGCCGTACGGTCGGCGCCGGCGTGGTCACGAGAGTCATCGAGTAAGAAAGAAGGCCAGGAACACTGGCGGCTGCGGCGCCGCCACCCGGACGGAAGAGTTTAGGTGGGGGCGCGCGTGAGCGCTTCCGATTTGAGGAGGCGCTCGCCGCAATCGGTGAGTGAAGACCATGAACGGCCAGAACATACGTATTCGGCTCAAAGCGTTCGACCATCGCGTGCTCGATGCGTCGACGCGCGAGATCGTGAATACGGCGAAACGCACCGGCGCCGAGGTACGCGGGCCGATCCCGCTGCCGACGCGCAAGGAGCGGTTCACGGTGAACCGCTCCCCTCACATCGACAAGAAGAGCCGCGAACAGTTCGAGATGCGCACGCACAAGCGTCTGCTGGATATCGTCGATCCGACGCCGCAGACGGTGGATGCGCTCATGAAGCTCGACCTGGCCGCAGGCGTCGACGTCGAGATCAAGCTCTAAGAAACCCGGGTCCTCTGCGCCGGACTTCTGGCCGCATGACCCCGAATTGGAAGGACCGCACGAGATGCGCTCCGGATTGATCGCACAGAAGCTCGGAATGACCCGCGTTTTCACCGACGCGGGCGAGCATATCCCTGTGACCGTGCTCAAGGTGGACAGCTGCCAGGTGATCGCCCACCGGACGGCCGAGAAGAACGGCTATACTGCGATCCAGATCGGCGCCGGCCGCCGCAAGCCCACGCACGTCACCAAGGCGGAGCGGCAGAACTTCGCGATCGCCAAGGTGGAGCCGAAGCGCAAGGTGGTCGAGTTCCGCGTATCGCCCGAGAACCTGATCGACGTCGGAGCCGAACTGACGGCTGACCACTTCATCCCCGGTCAACTCGTCGATGTGACCGGCACCAGCATGGGCAAGGGTTTCCAGGGCCCCATGAAGCGCTGGAACTTCGGCGGCCTCTTCGCCACCCATGGCGTGTCAATCTCTCACCGCAGCCACGGCTCGACCGGACAGCGCCAGGACCCCGGCAAGGTCTTCAAGGGCAAGAAGATGGCCGGCCATATGGGTAGCGAGCGTGTCACCACGCAGAACCTGATGGTGGTCAAAACCGATCCGGAGCGCGGACTGCTGATGGTGAAGGGCGCCGTTCCGGGCCACAAGGGTGGCTGGGTGCTGGTGCGTGACGCGGTAAAGCAGCCGCTGCCGGCCGATGCGCCGAAGCCGGGTGCCGTCAGGAAGCCGGCCGAAGCGGCCGCTGCCAATCAGGAGTGACCGTCATGCAGGCCAACGTGACGACGCTGGACGCGAGCACCGCGGGTTCTCTGGAGCTCGACGATGCGATCTTCGGGCTCGAGCCGCGCCCGGACATACTGCACAGGATGGTGCGCTATCAGCAGCTGAAGCGGATGGCGGGTACGCACCAGGCCAAGGACCGGTCCGAAATCAACGTGACCGGCAAGAAGGTGTACCGCCAGAAGGGCACCGGTGGCGCCCGTCACGGCAACAAGGCCGTGCCTCAGTGGCGCGGCGGCGGCAAGGCGTTCGGCCCCAAGCCGCGCAGCCACGCCATCGATCTGCCGAAGAAGGTGCGGGCGCTGGCACTCCGCCATGCGCTCTCCGCCAAGGCCAAGGCTGGCGAGCTCATCGTGCTGGACAAGGCCGAGTCGGCTGACGGGAAGACGAAGTCGCTGCGGGATGCATTCGAGAAGCTGGAGCTTTCGAATGCCCTCATCATCGACGGTGCCGAGCTGGAGCCCCGCTTCGCACGGGCGGCGCGCAACATCCCGAACATCGACGTGCTGCCGATTCAGGGCATCAACGTCTATGACATCCTGCGCCGTCGCAAGCTGGTGCTGACGAAGGCGGCCGTCGAGGCGCTGGAGGCGCGGTTCAAATGAAGAAACTCGATAGCTACGACCTGATCATTGCTCCGATCGTCACCGAGAAGTCGACCACGGCCTCGGAGTACAACAAGATTGTCTTCAAGGTTCACCGTGAGGCTTCGAAGACCGACATCAAGTCGGCGGTCGAGCAGCTGTTCAATGTCAAGGTGAAGTCGGTCAACACGCTTGTCCGAAAGGGCAAGCTGAAGCAGTTCCGCGGCAAGCGCGCCCTGCAGAGCGACGTCAAGAAGGCCATCGTGACGCTCGAGGAAGGTCACTCGATCGACGTCACGACGGGCCTGTAAAGGAGCATTTCCATGGCACTCAAGACTTACCGTCCGACGTCGCCTGGCATGCGCAACCTGGTGCTGGTGGACCGCCGCCAGCTTTGGAAGGGCGCGCCGGTCAAGATGCTGACGGAAGGCCTGAAGAAGTCGGGCGGACGCAACAACTCCGGCCGCATCACGACGCGGCACATCGGTGGCGGCCACAAGCGGACTTATCGGCTGATCGATTTCCGCCGCCGCCGCTTCGACCAGGCTGCGACGGTCGAGCGGCTCGAGTACGACCCCAACCGGTCGGCGTTCATTGCGCTGCTGAAGTACGAGGATGGGCAGCTGTCCTACATTCTCGCGCCGCAGCGTCTCGCGGTCGGCGACACGGTGGTTGCCGGCGACAAGGTCGACGTGAAGCCCGGCAACGCCATGCCGCTCAGCAACATGCCGATCGGAACGATCGTCCACAACGTCGAGCTGAAGCCGGGCCGCGGCGGACAGCTTGCACGCTCGGCAGGGGCCTACGTGCAACTCGTCGGCCGTGATGCGGGCTGGGCGATTCTGAAGCTGAACTCGGGCGAGACGCGGCGCGTGCGGGCCGAGTGCATGGCAACGGTCGGTGCCGTTTCGAACCCGGATCATTCGAACCAGGTCGTCGGCAAGGCGGGCCGCAAGCGGTGGCTCGGCATTCGTCCGACCGTCCGCTCCATCGCCATGAACCCGGTCGATCACCCGAACGGCGGCCGCACCAACGGCGGCAAGCACTGGTCGACACCGTGGGGCAAGCCGGCGAAGGGCGCGCGGACCCGCAAGAACAAGGCGACGCAGAAGTACATTGTCCGCAGCCGCCACCAGGGCAAGTAAGGCGGCAAGAGGAGAGCACACGTGGCACGCTCAGTTTGGAAAGGCCCGTTCGTCGACGGCTATCTGCTGAAGAAGGCGGAGAAGGTGCGCGCGTCCGGGCGCAACGAGATCATCAAGATCTGGAGCCGGCGCTCGACCATCCTGCCGCAGTTCGTCGGCCTGACGTTCGGCGTCTACAACGGCCAGAAGCACATCCCGGTGTCCGTCAACGAGGACATGATCGGGCACAAGTTCGGCGAGTTCGCGCCGACGCGCACGTTTACTGGCCATAGTGGCGACCGCAAGGCGCAGAGAAGATAAGCGGCGAGGATAGAAACGATGGGCAAGCCCAAGCGTGAGCGAAGCCTCCCCGAGAACGAGGCGAAAGCGGTTGCAAGGAACCTGCGGGTGTCGCCGCAGAAGCTCAATCTCGTCGCGGGACTGATCCGTGGCAAGAAGGTCAACGTGGCGCTGGCCGACCTCGAGTTCTCGCGCAAGCGCATCGCCAATGACGTGCGCAAGTGCGTGATGTCGGCGGTAGCAAACGCGGAGAATAACCACGGGCTCGACGTTGACGATCTCGTCGTCGCGGAAGCCTACGTCGGCAAGAATCTGGTCATGAAGCGATTTCACGCCCGTGGCCGTGGCCGCAGCGCCATGGTTATGAAGCCGTTCTCCCAGATCACCGTCGTCGTGCGCGAGGTGAAGGAAGAGCCGGCCGAGGCAAAGGAGGCCTGAGAATGGGTCACAAAGTCAATCCAGTCGGCCTCCGCGTCGGCATCAACCGTACCTGGGACAGCCGCTGGTTTGCTGACCGCGGCGAGTACGGCAGGCTGCTGCACGAGGATCGCGCGATCCGCAGCCAGATCCTGAAGCAGCAGCGGCAGGCCGGCATTTCCAAGGTGGTGATCGAGCGCCCGCACAAGAAGTGCCGGGTGACGGTGCACACGGCGCGTCCGGGCGTGCTGATCGGCAAGAAGGGCGCGGACATCGAGAAGATGCGCGCCGACCTGTCGAAGCTGACCTCGTCCGAGGTGCACCTCAACATCGTCGAGGTGCGTAAGCCCGAGATCGACGCCACGCTGGTTGCCGAAGGCATCGCCCAGCAGCTCGAGCGCCGTGTGGCGTTCCGCCGGGCGATGAAGCGGGCCGTGCAGTCGGCACTGCGTCTCGGCGCACAGGGCATCCGGATCAACGTGGCGGGCCGCCTCGGCGGCGCGGAGATCGCCCGTACGGAGTGGTATCGCGAAGGCCGGGTGCCGCTGCACACGCTGCGTGCCGACGTCGACTTCGGCTACGGCCTGGCGCAGACGGCATATGGTGTCATCGGCATCAAGGTCTGGATCTACAAGGGCGAGATCATGGAGCATGATCCGATGGCTGCGGAGCGGCGCGCCCTTGACATGCAGGAAGGCGGCGGTGGTGGCCGCAGGCGCGACAGCGATCGCGGCGAGCGCGCTGGCGCCAGCGCCTGACGCATTGCGAGGACGACGGACATGCTGCAACCGAAACGCACGAAATTCCGCAAGGCGCACAAGGGGCGCATCCATGGCCAGGCCAAGGGTGGCACGACGCTGAACTTCGGCTCTCATGGCCTCAAGGCCCTGGAGCCGGAGCGGGTGAGCGCGCGCCAGATCGAGGCAGCCCGCCGGGCCATCACGCGCCACATGAAGCGCGCGGGCCGCGTCTGGATCCGCATCTTCCCGGATCTTCCAGTCTCGAAGAAGCCTGCCGAGGTCCGCATGGGCTCGGGCAAGGGTGCACCGGAGCTCTGGGTCTGCCGTGTCAAACCCGGCCGCATCATGTTCGAGCTCGACGGCGTTCCGGATGAGATCGCCAGGGAAGCTCTGGGGCTTGGGGCTGCGAAGCTGCCGATCAAGACGAAAGTGGTTACACGCCTGAGCTGAAGCCAGCCGGTGCGCGGGGTACGAGAGGTCGAAGAGAAATGAAGGCTGCCGAGATCAGGGACATGACGCTTGATCAGCTGGATGATCAGCTGGTCAATCTGAAGAAGGAGCAGTTCAACCTGCGCTTCCAGGCCGCCTCGGGACAGCTCGAGAACGTGGCACGTGTGCGTCAGGTGCGCCGCGATATCGCGCGCATCAAGACGATCGCGCGCCAGAAGCAGGCCGGTCAGGCCCAGAAGGGTTGAGGAGAAACGAGATGCCGAAGCGCATCCTGCAGGGCGTGGTCGTGTCGGACAAGAACGACAAGACGGTGGTCGTCAAGGTCGAGCGCCGCTACATCCACCCGCTGTTCAAGAAGACTGTGCGCCGCTCGAAGAAGTACCACGCGCACGACGAGGCGAACGCCTTCAAGGTCGGTGACGTGGTGCGGATCCAGGAGGGGCGGCCGGTCTCGAAGAACAAGTGCTGGCACGTCATCGGAAGCGCGACTACGTGACGGCAGGAGCTGGAGTTAGCGCGCGGGCGGGGGCCATGGTCAGCAGAACGGTGGCTCAGCCACGCGGGACGGGACGGGGCCCGAGCTTCAGGCCCGAGCCGAAAGGACTGTTTCGATGATCCAGATGGAATCCAATCTCGACGTGGCCGATAATTCCGGTGCCCGGCGAGTTCAGTGCATCAAGGTGCTCGGCGGCTCCAAACGGAAGTACGCGAGCATCGGTGACACCATCGTCGTGACCGTGAAGGAAGCCATTCCGCGCGGCCGCGTGAAGAAGGGGCAGGTCATGAAGGCCGTGATCGTGCGGACCGCCAAGGGCGTGCGGCGTCCCGACGGGTCGCTGATCCGCTTCGACCGCAATGCCGCGGTGCTGATCAACCAGCAGGGCGAGCCGATCGGTACCCGCATTTTCGGGCCGGTCACCCGCGAGCTTCGTGCCAAAAATCACATGAAGATCATTTCGCTGGCGCCGGAGGTGCTTTGATGCCGTCGCTGAAGATCAAGAAGGGCGACCGGGTAGTGGTGCTCACCGGTCGCGACAAGGGTAAGCGCGGCGAAGTCATCGCCGTGATGCCGAAGGAGAACCGCGCACTGGTCCGTGGCGTGAACATGGTGCGCCGCCATCAGCGCCAGACGGCGAGCCAGGAAGGCGGCATCATCTCCAAGGAAGGGCCGATCCATCTGTCGAACCTCGCGATCGAGGATCCGACGGACGGCACGCCGACGCGCGTCGGTTTCAAGTTCCTGGACGATGGCCGGAAGGTGCGCTTTGCAAAGCGTTCGGGCGAACTGATCCCGGAGAGGAAGTAAACCATGGCCGAGAAGAAGGCGGCAGGGGCCGCCCCCAAGGGCAAGGGCGGCAAGCCCGAGAAGGCCGGCAAGGCTGACCGGCAGGCACAGCAGGCAAAGCCCGCTGAGCTGCGCTCGTTCGCACGCCCGGAGGGCTACAAGCCCCGGCTGAAAGCCCACTACGAGAAGATCGTGCGTGACGAGCTCACGAAGAAGTTCGAGTACAAGAACGTGATGCAGGTGCCGCGCATCGACAAGATCGTGCTCAACATGGGCGTGGGCGAGGCAGTGGCCGACCGC
Organism: Hyphomicrobiaceae bacterium; assembly: GCA_041687075.1. Classification (GTDB taxonomy): domain Bacteria; phylum Pseudomonadota; class Alphaproteobacteria; order Rhizobiales; family Hyphomicrobiaceae; genus ZC4RG25. Next base: position 61,835 of record JAWLCO010000001.1, read on the forward strand.
AAGAAGGTCGACAACGCGGCCAGCGACCTGGCGCTGATCTCGGGCCAGAAGCCGATCATGACGCGGGCGCGCAAGTCGATCGCCACCTTCAAGGTGCGCGAGGGCATGACGCTCGGCGCGAAGGTGACGCTGCGTGGCGACCGCATGTACGAGTTCCTGGACCGTCTGGTGACGATCGCGCTGCCGCGCGTGAAGGACTTCCGCGGTCTGAACCCGAAGAGCTTCGATGGCCGCGGCAACTACGCGCTCGGCCTCAAGGAGCACATCGTGTTCCCCGAGATCGACTACGACAAGGTCGACGAGGTGTGGGGCATGGACGTGATCGTCTGCACGACGGCCAAGACCGACGACGAAGCGCGCGAGCTGCTGCGTGGCTTCAATTTCCCATTCCGTAGCTGAGGGACCTCGGCAAAACAGCCGAAAGGCTCTTAGGAGACACCATGGCAAAGACGAGTTCGATCGAGAAGAACAAGCGCCGGCGCAAGCTGACCGTCCAGTATGCGGAGCGGCGCCAGAAGCTGAAGGCTGCCGCGAAGGACAGGTCGAAGACGCTGACCGAGCGCATGCAGGCGAGCATGAAGCTTGCAGAGTTGCCGCGAAACTCATCGAAGACGCGTATCCGCAATCGGTGTGAGATCACGGGCCGTCCGCGTGCATTTTACCGCAAGCTCAGGATGTCCCGTAACCAGCTTCGGGAGCTTGCATCCCAGGGGCTGATCCCCGGCATGGTCAAGGCGAGCTGGTAGGAGCGAGAGAATGGTCAACGATCCTCTCGGCGATATGCTGACCCGGATCCGCAATGCGCAGATGCGCAGGCTGCCGAAGGTCGTCACGCCGGCTTCCAACCTGCGTGCGCGGGTTCTCGACGTGCTGGCCGACGAAGGGTATATCCGCGGCTACGCGCGCGTCGAGCGCGGCGGCAAGGCGGAGCTCGAAATCGAGCTGAAGTACGCCAACGGCCAGCCCGTGATCCGCAAGATCAGCCGTGTTTCGAAGCCGGGCCGGCGCGTCTACTCGGCGGTCAAGGAGCTGAAAACCGTGGCTAACGGCCTCGGCGTCGCCATCCTCTCCACGCCGAAGGGCGTCATGTCCGATTGGCGTGCGCGCGAGGAGAACGTCGGCGGCGAGGTCCTCTGCAACGTATTCTAAGCGGCGGGAGCTGAAGGAAAGTCATGTCACGCATCGGCAAGAAGCCGGTCCCGGTGCCCCCGAACGTCACGGCGACGATCACGGGCCAGACGATCAAGTTCAAGGGCCCCAAGGGCGAGCTCGAGTTCACGTTGCCCGAGAAGGTCCGGGTTGAGCAGGGCGCGGACGGCGTCGAGGTCATTCCGGTCGACGAGAGCAAGGAAGCGCGGTCCATGTGGGGCATGTCGCGCACGACGCTGGCCAATCTGGTGAAGGGCGTGACGGACGGCTACTCGCACACGCTCGAGATCCACGGCGTCGGCTTCCGCGCGCAGCTCAAGGGCAAGGACCAGCTGCAGCTCACGGTCGGGTTCAGCCATGACATCGTGCACCCGATCCCACCCGGGGTCGACGTGACGGTGGGCGGTGCCAGGCAGGAAATCATCACCGTGTCCGGCATCGACAAGCAGCTTGTCGGCCAGGTGGCGGCGGAGATTCGCAGCTACAGGCCGCCCGAGCCCTACCAGGGCAAGGGCATCCGCTATCAAGGCGAATACGTCTTCCGCAAGGAAGGCAAGAAGAAGTAAGGACGGGATCCATGGGCGCGCTCACACTCATTGAACGGCGCAAGCGGCGCGTGCGCAGCGCGCTGAAACGCCAGGCGAACGGACGGCCGCGGTTGTCGGTCCACCGCTCGTCCAAGCACATCTATGCGCAGATCATCGACGACTTGAAGGGCCATACGGTGGCCGCGGCTTCGAGTCTCGACAAGGATCTCAAAGGCAAGCTCAAGACCGGTGCCGACACCGCGGCTGCCGCCGAGGTCGGAAAGCTGGTCGCCGAGCGGGCGGTAAAGGCCGGTGTTGCGGCCGTCGTGTTCGATCGCGGCGCCTACAAGTATCACGGCCGGATCAAGGCGCTCGCTGATGCCGCCCGCGAGGGCGGACTGCAATTCTGACGAAAGGACGAGGATCCGTGGCACGATTTCCGGGAAGAGACCGCCGCGACCGCGAGGAGCGCGAAAGCGAGTTCTCCGACAAGCTGGTGCACATCAACCGTGTCGCCAAGGTGGTGAAGGGCGGTAAGCGTTTCGGCTTCGCTGCGCTGGTCGTCGTGGGCGACCACAAGGGCCGCGTCGGCTTCGGACACGGCAAGGCGCGCGAGGTGCCGGAGGCGATCCGCAAGGCCAACGAGGCGGCGCGGCGCGGATTGATGCGCGTTCCGCTGCGCGAGGGCCGGACGCTCCATCACGACAGTGCAGGCAGGCACGGCTCCGGCCGGGTGGTGCTGCGGTCCGCACCTCCGGGCACGGGCATCATCGCCGGCGGTGCCATGCGCGCTGTGTTCGAAATGCTGGGCGTGCACGACGTGGTCGCCAAGTCGCTCGGCTCGACAAACCCTTACAACGTCGTGCGGGCCACGTTCGACGCGCTGAAGGTGCAGGAGAACCCGCGCGGTGTCGCTGCGCGGCGCGGCAAGAAGTATGGCGAGATCGTTGCGCGCCGTCGCGACGGTACGTCGGAAGTCGAAGCCACTCCGACCGAGGCCTGAGATTGACAACGCGGGCCTGCGGCAAGGCTGCAGGGTCGCCGAACGGGATGACGTGATATGGCAGACAATTCCGGCAGGACGATCACGATCGAGCAGATCGGCAGCCCGTGCCGCCGTCCGGAGCGGCAGTTGCAGACGCTCATCGGCCTCGGACTCAACAAACGCCACCGCCGCCGTACGCTGGAGGATACTCCTGCCGTGCGCGGAATGATCAACAAGGTCCAGCATCTCGTCCGCATCGTCGACGAGAAGGCCTGACAGGGCTGGGAGCCAGATTCATGCGTCTCAACGAACTGAGGGACAATCCCGGAGCAAACAAGCTCCGCGTTCGCGTCGGCCGCGGTATCGGCTCGGGCGTCGGCAAGACCGGCGGCCGCGGCGTGAAGGGGCAGAAGTCGCGCGCGGGCGTCAGCATCGGTGGATTTGAAGGCGGCCAGATGCCGCTTTACCGACGTCTGCCGAAGCGCGGCTTCACCAAGTGGCAGCGCAAGGACTGGAACGAGCTGAGCCTTGGCCGCCTGCAGCAGGCGATCGACGCCGGTAAGCTCGAGGCTGGCAAACCGGTCGATGTGACGGCGCTCGTCGCGGCGGGCGTGCTGCGCCGGCCGAAGGACGGCCTCCGGCTGCTCGGCACCGGCGAGATCAAGTCTAAGGTCGAGATCACCGTCAACCACGCGACCGCTTCCGCACGCGAGGCCGTGGAGAAGGCGGGCGGCAAGGTGAATATCATCGAGGCCAAGGTGCTGCCGGCCGACGAGGAAAAGCGCAAGAAGACGGCAGCCAAGAAGGCCGCTTCGGGCAAGGGGACCAAGAGCGGCGAATAGACCCGGCCGTAGCGGAGTTCAACGCCTTTCGGGCGAGGGGCCTCTCGCGTTATCCTGGTGACGTACGACGCGGGCCACTCGCCGAACCGGCGACAGACTGGCTGCTGCGAAGGCGCCTCACCGGGTTTGCGGACTGACTGCCGCCGGGGCTGCGTCGAACTTCGGGAGAACTGATGAAATGGCATCCGCCGCCGAGCAACTGGCAGCAAATCTGAACTTTGGCGCGTTCGCCAAGGCCGAGGAATTGAAGAAGCGCATCTGGTTCACGCTGGCGGCGCTCGTCATATACCGGCTCGGCACGTTCATCCCGATTCCGGGTGTGGACCCGGTCGCGTTCGCCCAGGCCTTCCAGTCGAGCCAGAGCGGCATCCTCGGCATGTTCAACATGTTCGCGGGCGGTGCCGTCGAGCGCATGGCGATCTTTGCGCTCAACATCATGCCGTACATCTCGGCCTCGATCATCATGCAGCTCATGTCGTCGATCAACCCGACGCTCGAGCAGCTGAAGAAGGAGGGCGAGCAGGGCCGCAAGCAGATCAACCAGTACACGCGCTACCTGACCGTGGTGCTCGCGGCGTTCCAGGCCTATGGCATCGCCATCGGGCTGGAGGGTACGCGGGCGTCGAGCGGCGCCGTCGTGATCGAGGCCGGCTGGTTCTTCCGGCTGACGACCGTCATCACGCTGGTCGGCGGCACCATGTTCCTGATGTGGCTCGGCGAGCAGATCACCGCTCGCGGCGTTGGCAACGGCATCTCGCTCATCATCTTCGCCGGCATCGTGGCGACATTGCCGAGCGCTATCGCCTCCCTGTTCGAGTTGGCACGGACGGGCTCGCTGTCGACGATCATGCTGCTCGTCCTGCTGGCGCTGATGCTGCTGGTCGTCGTGGTGATCGTCTTCATGGAACGAGCGCAACGGCGCATTCCGATTCAGTATCCGAAACGGCAGGTCGGCAACCGCATGTTCCAGGGCGACAGCTCGCACCTGCCGCTGAAGCTGAACTCGTCGGGCGTCATCCCGCCGATCTTCGCCTCGTCGCTGCTGCTGCTGCCGATTACTGCCGCCCAGTTCATGTCGGGGACGGGGCCGGAGTGGCTGAACACGCTGGTGGCCTTGCTGGGGCAAGGGCAGCCGCTCCATCTGGCCATCTATGTGTCGCTGATCATCTTCTTTGCGTTTTTCTACACTGCCGTCGTCTTCAATCCGCAGGAGACGGCCGACAACCTGCGCAAGTATGGCGGCTTCATTCTGGGCTACCGGCCGGGACAGAAGACGGCCGAGTACATCGACTATGTGCTGACCCGCATTACGGTGGTCGGCGCGGTCTATCTGGCGGCGGTCTGCGTGCTGCCGGAGATCCTCATCTCGCGGGCTGGGGTTCCCTTCTACTTCGGCGGTACCTCGCTGCTGATCGTGGTCAGCGTGACGATGGATACGGTCGCCCAGGTGCAGAGTCATCTCCTGGCGCACCAGTATGAGGGCCTCATCAAGAAGGCGAAGTTGAGGGGCGCGACGAGAGGGCGGCGATGAATCTGATCCTGCTGGGTCCGCCGGGTGCAGGCAAAGGCACGCAGGCGGCAGCCATCGCCGCGTCACGCGGGCTGATCCAGCTCTCGACGGGAGATATGCTGCGGGCGGCCGTGAAGGCCGGCACCGAGGTCGGCAAGCAGGCCAAGGCCATCATGGAGCGCGGCGATCTCGTCCCGGACGAGGTGGTCATCCGGATCATCGACGAGCGCATCGGCGAGCCCGATTGCGAGGCGGGCTTCATTCTCGACGGATTTCCACGGACGCTGCCGCAGGCCGCAGCGCTCGACAAGCTGCTGGCGGAGAAGGGCAAACAGCTCGACCTGGTTATCGAGCTCAGGGTGGACGACACTGCCCTCGTCGAGCGCATTTCAGGACGGTTTGCCTGTGCCAAGTGCGGCACCGGCTACCATGACACGTTCAAGCAGCCGAAGACGCCCGGCGTCTGCGACGTGTGCGGCTCGACCGAATTCGTACGCCGTGCCGATGACAATGCCGAGACGGTGAAGAATCGGCTGATGGCCTACTACAAGGAAACCGCGCCGCTGATCGGCTACTACTTTGCCAAGAGCAAGCTGAAGTCGATCGACGGCATGGCACCCATCGAGCAGGTGACGCGCGAGATCGAGCGTCTTCTGGCCGATATCGTGGCGGCTTGACGCGGGGTGAGTGCATTGACGCGGGCAGCCCGACCGGGTAAAACGACCGCGATTACATGCCGCACCTTGGCGAGATCGGACCTGGTGTCTGAGCACCAGATGCCGGTCTTTGCTGTGTTGGGCTGCCAACCATCACAAACATGTCGCCCGCCAAGGCGGTGGCGGGCCGATTCGTCATCAGACCGCATGCTCGCAGGAGAAACACGTGGCCCGTATCGCTGGCGTTAACATTCCGACGCAAAAGCGCGTCGTCATCGCTCTCCAGTACATTCATGGGATCGGTCCCAAGTTCGCGAAGGACATCTGCGAGAAGGTCGGCATCCCGGCAGAGCGGCGGGTGAACGAGCTGACCGACGCCGAGGTGCTGCAGATCCGCGAGACGATCGACCGCGACTACATGGTCGAAGGTGACTTGCGGCGCGAGGTGGCGATGAACATCAAGCGGCTGATGGACCTCGGTGCTTACCGCGGATTGCGCCATCGCCGCGGGCTGCCCGTCCACGGCCAGCGCACGCACACCAATGCGCGCACCCGTAAGGGGCCGGCCAAGCCGATCGCCGGCAAGAAGAAGGCCTGATCAGCCGCACCAGCCGCGCAGGCGCTTGAAAATTCAACTGAACTGACCAGCTTCCAGGAACCAATCCACCCATGGCTAGAGAGCAGCAGGCCCGCACGAAGGTTCGCCGCAAGGAGCGCAAGAACATCAGCTCCGGCGTGGCGCACGTGAATGCGAGCTTCAACAATACGATGATCACCATCACCGACGCCCAGGGCAACACGATCGCCTGGTCGTCGGCAGGTACGATGGGTTTCAAGGGCTCGCGCAAGTCGACGCCTTACGCGGCCCAGGTCGCCGCCGAGGACGCCGGCAAGAAGGCGATCGAGCACGGCATGAAAATCCTCGAGGTCGAGGTCTGCGGGCCGGGTTCCGGGCGCGAGTCCGCGCTCCGCGCGCTGCAGAGCATCGGCTTCCAGGTGACGGCCATTCGTGATGTGACGCCCATTCCTCACAACGGGTGCCGGCCGCGCAAGCGCCGCCGCGTCTGAGGCTTGGGTCTCGAACTGCCCTGGCTGGCCGGAGCATGCTTCGGCCGCCGATGCATTTTGCACATCATTACCCCGGCGGCGTTCTGCGCAGGCGCCGCGACACGCTGATAGTGAGGCCTCCCGTGGCAAACATTCTTCAGAAGAACTGGCAAGATCTGATCAAGCCCACCAAGCTGAACGTCCAGCCGGGGCGCGACAGGGATCGCTTCGCGACGATCGTTGCGGAGCCGTTGGAGCGCGGCTTCGGCATGACGCTCGGCAACGCGCTGCGGCGCGTGCTACTGTCCTCTCTGCAGGGTGCAGCCGTCCGCACCGTGCAGATCGACGGCGTGCTGCATGAGTTCTCGTCGATCCCGGGCGTCCGCGAGGACGTCACCGACATCATTCTGAACATCAAGGAGATCGCGCTCAAGGTGCACTCCGAGGGCATCAAGCGGATGGTGCTCAAGAAGGAGGGCCCCGGCCCGGCTCGTGCGGCCGACATCGAGGCCAGCTCCGAGGTCGAGATCCTGAACCCGGAGCACATCATCTGCCACCTCGACGAGGGCGCGACCGTGCGCATGGAGTTCACGGCGGATATGGGCAAGGGTTATGTCCCCGCCGAGCGCAACCGGCCCGAGGATGCGCCGATCGGCCTTATCCCGGTCGATAGCCTCTACAGCCCGGTGAAGAAGGTCTCCTACAAGGTCGAGAACACCCGTGAGGGTCAGATCCTCGACTACGACAAGCTGACCATGACGGTGGAGACCGACGGCTCGGTGCGGCCGGAGGATGCCGTGGCGCTCGCCGCCCGCATTCTGCAGGACCAGCTCGCCGTGTTCATCAACTTCGAGGAGCCGAAGCGGCACGTCGAGGAAGAGCGGCACCCGGATCTCACCTTCAACGCGGCGCTGCTCAAGAAGGTCGACGAGCTCGAGCTCTCGGTACGCTCGGCGAACTGCCTCAAGAACGACAACATCGTCTACATCGGCGACCTCATCCAGAAGACCGAGGCGGAGATGCTGCGCACCCCGAACTTCGGCCGCAAGTCGCTGAACGAGATCAAGGAAGTGCTGGCCTCCATGGGCCTGCACCTCGGCATGGAAGTTCCCAACTGGCCGCCGGACAACATCGAGGAGCTGGCGAAGCGGTTCGAGGATCAGTATTGAGCGAATAGCGAAATGGCGAATAGCGAATAGGGTAACTTCCATTCGCTATTCGCTACTCACCATTCGCTCCCAAAGAGGCGAGGCCGCAGAACCTCCCCGTAACAACCACAGAGAAGGAAGACGAAGATGCGACACCGTAAGCTCGGGCGGAAATTCAGCCGCGATAGTGGACATCGTCAGGCGATGTTCTCGAACATGGCTGCAGCCCTGATCCGTCACGAGCAGATCGTGACGACCCTGCCCAAGGCGAAGGACTTGCGGCGCGTGGTGGACAAGTACATCACGCTTGCCAAGCGCGGCGATCTCAACTCACGCCGGCTGGCTGCGTCCCGGCTGCGCAACGAGGAGATGGTCAAGAAGCTCTTCGAAGTCCTCGGACCCCGCTACAAGGATCGGAACGGCGGCTACACCCGGGTGCTGAAGGCCGGCTTCCGCTTCGGTGACAGCGCACCGCGCGCGGTGATCGAGCTGGTCGATCGCGATCCTGGCGCCAAGGGCAAGGAGGACAAGGAGCGCGTCGCCCGCGAGCAGCAGCAGGAGGAAGCGGCGGCGAGCTGATAGCCGCCAAAAGCCGGGGGTGAAGGATGGGATTTACGGTTCTCGTCACTGGCGCCACCGGCTTCATCGCCAAGCACTGCATTGCGGAACTCATCCGTCAAGGATACACCGTTTGCGGTACGGCGCGCCATTCGGACGCCCACACCAAGATCGTCCGCGCCGTCGAGCGGAGTGGGCTCGATGCCTCTGGCGTCGAGATCCGCGAAGCCGATCTTCTACGAGATGATGGCTGGGATGCAGCGCTCGATGGCTGCTCCCACGTCCTGCACGTCGCCTCACCATTCCCCATCAAGCCACCGCGCAATCGCGATGATGTCGTCCGTCCGGCTGTCGACGGCACGCTACGCGTTCTGCAGGCGGCAGCCCGCGCCGGTGTTCAGCGGGTAGTCATGACGTCTTCCCTGGCGGCTTGCATTTATCCCTCCGCAGGGGAGCAGGAGCGCACCTACACCGAGGCCGACTGGACGGATGTCGATCGCGGTGACATCAGCCCTTATGTCGTATCCAAGACGCTGGCCGAGCATGCGGCCTGGGACTTCGTCCGCTCAACGCCGAATGCGCCGGAGCTCACGGTCATCAATCCTGGCTTTGTGCAAGGCCCCGCTCTCGACCTTGATCTGTCGACCTCGCACGAGGTTCTCGCCTTGATGGCCAATGGCAAGTACCCGGCGGCTCCGCGTGCGGGGTACGCCGTCGTGGACGTTCGCGATGTCGCGGCGGCGCACGTCGCTGCCATGACGCATCCGGCCGCCGCCGGGGAGCGATTTCTCGTGACGAGCGGCTATGCGACTCTCCTGGAGATCGCGAAGATGCTCGCACATGCGTTGCCCGATACGGCATCGCGCGTGCCGCGGCGGGAGGCACCCGATTTCATCATCCGCAGCCTGTCTTTCTTTGACCGCAGCCTACTTGCAGTGCTACCGGACCTCTCCACGCGCCGTGAGTGCAGTAACGCGAAGGCGCGCGAGACGCTTGGTATTACGTTCCGCCCCGCGCGTGAGGCTGTCACAACGGCCGCAAAATCATTGCGCGAGCTGGGTGCTATCTGACACTCTCGCGACGGGAACTTCGGTGCGCTCGCTTCTATGGATCGGAAGCAGCGTCTATATCAGGGGCCGAAGCGGGGATTCTCCACCTCCTGGCTGCATCACTCGAAACCATCACGCGGAGTGGGGCTTTCAATGACATACCGCCATTGGTCCGCTTGGGTGCGGACGTCTGTTGTTGCGGTTTGTACGCTGCAGGTGGTCTCGGCCGCATTCAGCGCCGCGGATGCACAGCAACGCGTCCCGCCTCCCTCGCGCGAGGCGGTACAGTACTCCTATGCGCCCATCGTCAAGCGCGCCGCACCGGCCGTCGTGAACGTCTACGTGCGCAGCCGCGTGCGAACCGGCATTCCGCCACTGTTTGACGATCCGTTCTTCCGCCGCTTCTTCGGCGACGGCTTCGGCATGCCGCGCGAGCGGATCCAGAATTCGCTGGGCTCGGGCGTTATCGTCAGTCCCGATGGCATCGTCGTCACCAACAATCACGTCATCCGCGGCGGCGAATCCGCAGAAGTCCGCGTGGCGCTCGCCGACCGGCGGGAGTTCGACGCCAAGGTCATCCTGCAGGATGAAAAGACCGATATCGCCGTGCTGCGGATCGTGGCCAATGGCGAGACGTTCCCCACACTGGAGCTTGCCGATTCGGACAAGCTCGAAGTGGGCGACCTCGTGCTGGCGATCGGCAATCCCTTCGGCGTCGGCCAGACGGTGACGAGCGGAATCGTCTCCGCACTCGCGAGAACGGAGGTCGCCCGCTCGGACGCGCAGGTCTTCATCCAGACCGATGCCGCCATCAATCCCGGCAATTCGGGCGGCGCGCTGGTCGACATGCAGGGCCGGCTGGTCGGCATCAACACGGCAATTTTCTCCAAGACCGGCGGCTCGCATGGCATTGGCTTCGCGATTCCGGCCAATCTCGTCCGTCTGTACGTCGACAGCGCGCTGACCGGCCGCAAAGTCGAGCGACCCTGGCTCGGCGCGCGGCTCGAAGCCGTATCGCGTGACATCGCCGAGAGCCTCGGCCTCAACCGGGTAGCTGGCGCGCTCGTGACACGCGTCTACACGAACGGTCCCGCGGCGGAAGCCGGGCTCGAGCCGGGCGATGTCATCGTCGCGGTGGACGGCTTCGAGATTATTGATCCACGCTCGGTTTACTACCGGCTCGTCACCCGCGGCATCGGCAATTCGGCGCGTATCGACGTGATCCGCAAACGGAAGCGTCTGTCCTTCAGCCTGCCGCTCAAGGCTGCACCGGCGCCGAGCCGCGACGACGTGCGCAACCTTTCCGGGGCGCACCCGTTCGATGGTGCGCGCGTCGCGAACCTGCTGCCATCGATGGCCGAGGAGCTGGGGCTCGAGGACCAGGAGGGCCTGGTGGTCGTGCTGTCGGTCAGGAGCGGCTCGACGGCAGCCAACATCTTCCGGCCGGGCGACATTATCCTCCGGATCGGGGATCAGCCGATCGAGAACGTGAAGGATCTCGACCGCATTCTGGCGTTGCGGCCGCGGATCTGGCAGATCGCCCTCAAGCGGGAGGGTCGCATTCTGCAGTTCCAGTTCATGGGGTGACTAAGGAATTGGACAATCTCTTCCAGGCGGCAGGACTGGAGAAGCGTGCCCCTCGCCCGCTTGCCGACCGCTTACGTCCGAAATCGCTGAGCGAGGTGGTCGGCCAGGATCATCTGGTCGGGCCCGAAGGCACGTTGACCCGCATGGTGCGCTCCGGGCGGCTGCAGAGCATGATCCTTTGGGGGCCGCCCGGCTCGGGCAAGACGACGGTTGCCCGCCTGCTCGCCAATGAGACGTCGCTCGAGTTCGAGCAGCTCTCGGCCATTTTCTCGGGCGTACAGGATTTGAGAAAGGCGTTCGACCGCGCCAGGTCGCGCCGCGATGTCGGGAAGGGCACGCTGCTGTTCATCGACGAGATCCACCGCTTCAACCGCTCGCAGCAGGACAGCTTCCTCCCGCATATGGAGGACGGCACCATCACCCTCGTCGGCGCAACGACCGAGAACCCGTCTTTCGAGCTCAACGCCGCGGTGCTGTCGCGAGCGGCCGTCCTCGTTTTCCACCGGCTCGACGAGGCGGCGCTTTCCGAGTTGTTGCGCCGCGCCGAAGCCGAGGAAGGCCGGCCGCTGCCGGTCGATGAGGATGCCCGCGCCGCGCTGCTCGCCATGGCCGACGGCGATGGGCGTGCGGTGCTGAATCTCACGGAAGAGGTGTTCGCCGCCGTTCCGGTTGGTGCCGAGCCACTCTCTCGCGATGCTCTCGCCAGTTTGGTCCAGCGCCGCGCGCCGCTCTACGACAAGTCGCGCGACGGCCATTACAACCTGATCAGCGCACTGCACAAGGCCGTGCGCGGCTCGGACCCGGACGCGGCGCTCTACTGGCTCGCGAGGATGCTCGACGGCGGCGAGGATCCGCTGTTCCTGGCACGGCGGCTTGTCCGCATGGCCATCGAGGACATTGGTCTCGCCGATCCGCAGGCAGTCGTGCAGGCGCTCGCGGCCAAGGACGTGTATGACTTTCTCGGCAGCCCCGAAGGCGAGCTGGCGCTGGCGCAGGCGACCATCTATCTGGCCGTCGCGCCAAAATCGAATGGGGCTTACGTCGCCTACAAGCGGTCCAGGCGGGCGGCTAAAGAGAGTGGCAGCCTGAGCCCGCCGAAGCACATCCTGAACGCGCCGACCAAGTTGATGGCCGAGGAAGGCTACGGCGCCGGCTACGAGTACGACCACGACACGCCTGAGGGCTTCTCCGGACAGAATTATTTTCCGGAAGGGATGGGCCGCCAGCAATTCTACGACCCACCCGAGCGCGGCTTCGAGCGCGAGGTCCGCAAGCGCCTCGCCTACTTCGCCGAGCTACGCCGCCGGCGGCAGGGCGAATAGCGCCCTGTCAAAGCGCCGCCGCAACAGCCTCGACCGCCTCGCGCGTTGCTGCAACGACGGTGTCGACCTCCTCACGCGTGATGCAGAGCGGCGGCGCAAAACCGAGGATATCTCCCTGCGGCATGGCCCGGCCGATCACGCCTCTTTCAAGCAGGGCGGCGGCAATGCGCGGGCCGACCTTCTTGTCCGCATCGAAGAAGATGCGATCTTGCTTGTCAGCGACGAACTCGACTGCTGCGAGCAATCCCTCACCCCGCACCTCGCCGACGATCGGGCTATCGGACAGGGCATCCGTGAGGGTCTGCTTGAAATGGGCGCCGGTCTCGGCAGCGTTCTGAACGAGCCCTAGCTGGTCGATCAGCTCGAGGTTGGCGACTCCGGCCGCCGCGCAAAGTGGATGGGCCGAGTACGTCCAGCCATGCCCGATCGGCCCAAGCTCGTCCGAGCCTTGCTCCAGCACGCGCCAGAAGCTCTCGGAAACGATAACGCCCGAGAGCGGTGCATAGGCCGAGGTGAGCCCCTTGGCGATGGTGATGAGATCCGGCTGCATGCCGTAGTGGTCGGAGCCGAACATCGAGCCGAGACGTCCAAAGCCGGTGACCACCTCGTCGGCGATGAGCAGGATGTCATGCTTCTTCAGGACGGCCTGGATCTTCTCCCAGTAGCCTTGCGGCGGGGGCACGATGCCGCCCGTTCCAAGCACGGGCTCGCCTATGAAGGCGGCGATCGTATCCGGCCCTTCCGCCACGATCAGCTCCTCGAGCTTGTCGGCGCAGTATTGCGAGAAGGCTTCCTCGCTCATGCTCAGATCGGGGCGGCGGAAGTAGTAGGGCGCTTCGGTATGCAAAATGGGCGCCCGCGGGAGGTCGAACGCATTGTGGAAGGTGGCAAGGCCCGTGAGGCTGCCTGTCATCAGGCCCGAGCCGTGATATCCGCGCCAGCGCGAAATGATCTTCTTCTTCTCCGGCCGGCCCAGCACGTTGTTGTAATACCAGACGAGCTTGATGTTCGTTTCGTTTGCGTCCGAACCGGAAAGCCCGAAAAAGACCCGGCTCATGCCCTCCGGCGCGCGGTCGATGATCATCTTGGCGAGGCGGATGGACGGTTCGCTGCCGTGGCCGACATAGGCGTGGTAATACGGCAGCCTGGACGCTTGCTCCGCAATGGCTTCGGCAATTTCTCTGCGTCCATAGCCGACGTTCACGCAGTAGAGCCCGGCGAATGCATCGAGGCTCTTCCGCCCGTCGCGATCGACCACGTAAACACCTTCGCCACCGGCCATGATTCGGTTGGGCGTGTCCCCGCGTGCGTGCTGGGCCATGTGCGTCGAGGGGTGAAAGAAATGATCGCGGTCCCAGGCATTCAATTCGTTGCTGCGGTCGAGCATCAATGCACTCCTTGTGGTAAGCGGACGAAATCAGGCGGCGGTGTCGAGGCAGACATATTTCACCTCGGTGAAGGCCTCCATGCCGTGGCGCGAGCCCTCCCGGCCCAGGCCGGATTGCTTGACGCCACCGAACGGAATGGGCGCGCCTGTGATCTTGACGCGGTTGACGGCCACCATGCCGTAATCGAGCGCGCGAGAAAGACGGAGCATGCGCGATCCGTCACGGGTGACGACATATGCAACGAGCCCGTACTCGGTATCGTTCGCACGCGCGACGGCTTCTGCTTCGTTTTCGAACGGCGTCACGGCCGCAACCGGCCCGAACGTCTCTTCGCGCATGATGAGAGCGCAATCCGGAACATCGACGAGAAGCGTCGGGGAATAGAATAGCCGCCCTGCCGGATGGCGCCTGCCGCCGACAAGGCAGCGCGCGCCGTGCTCCAGCGCATTGCGAACCTGCGCATCGACTTTTTCGATCGCGCGCTCGTGCATCAAGGGACCGATCTCGACATTTTCCAGCATACCGGACCCGACGCGCAGAGATTCGATCCGAGTGGCGAATGCCTTGCAGAATGCGTCGTAGATCGGTCGCTCAACATAAATGCGGTTTGCCGCCAGGCAGTCCTGGCCAGACGTGGCGAACTTTGCGCCAATCGCGATGTCTATTGCCTTGTCGAGATCGGCATCGGCAAAGACGATCAGCGGTGCGTGGCCGCCAAGCTCCATCACGAGACGCTTCATGGTTGGTGCGCACTGGGCAGCAATCAAACGCCCGATCTCCGTGGATCCCGTGAAGCTCATGGCTCGCACCCGCGCATCCGCGCATAGACGGCCGACGATCTCCTGTGCGTTCCCCGTGACGATATTGAGTATGCCCCGCGGCAAACCGGCCCGATCTGCGAGCTCGGCGAGTGCAAGAGCTGAAAGCGGCGTGTAGTGCGACGGATGCACGACGATCGTGCATCCGGCGGCCAGTGCAGCTGCGGCTTTGCGTGTGAGCATCGCGGATGGAAAATTCCAGGGCGTCACGACACCGACCACGCCGAGCGGCGCGCGCTGCACGATCATTTCGGCGCCGGGCAGATGGCTCGTTACAGACTCGACGTTGAGGCGTTTCGCTTCCTCGGCATACCATTCGATGAACGACGCTGCGTAATCGATTTCTCCCCGCGCCTCGGCGATGGGCTTGCCCTGTTCGAGCGTCATGATCAGTGCAAGATCATCTTTTGCGGCGAGGACGTGCTCGTGCCAGCGCTTGAGGTAGGCGGCGCGCTCCTGCGGAAGCATGGTCGACCATGTCGGGAAGGCACTCTGGGCCGCGGTGATGGCCTCGTCCGTAGCCTCGGCATCGAGCCGTGCAACCCATGCGATGATCCGGTTGCTGCACGGATCGTGAACATCGATGACGTCGCCATTGCGGCCCGCGGTCCATTTGCCGTCGATGTAAGCAAGCTCGCGCAGGAGGCGAAGATCTTTCAGCCTGGAAAGCTCGGGATGGCGGCTGTGACGGTCACGATGCACGCTCATGAAGAGCTCCTCGGTTGCGGTGAATTCTCGAGAGAGCCACAGGCTAAGCGAACCGCGCCGAAGATTGGGTCCATTTCTCCTGCGATCGGGAGATGATGTGTCGTTGCAAATGACGACAAGGAGAGAATCTCTCTAGACCGCTCCTCAACCCAATAGCGACTGGAGCGGCATGACCGGCTCGTCCTTTACCGTTTTCGTGACGATATATGTGAAATAGCGATCAATACCGATCTCGCGGGCCAGCAGGTTGTCGATGAGCCGCTGGTAGGCGTCGATGTCCCGGGCCACTACCTTCATGAGATAATCAACACCACCGCCCACGGACCAGCAGGCGACGATCTCTGGAATGCTCCTTACAGCGCCTTCAAAACGATCGAAATCGGCCTGACGGTGCGCGCCAAGTGTCACTTCGACCAGAACGGTTGTCACCGGAGCGACACGCCTCAGCGAGACCCGGGCGTGGTATCCGCTGATGATACCGGCGTCTTCAAGGCGCTTGAGCCGCATCCAGCAGGGCGTGGGCGACAGACCGACCCGCTCAGCGAGCGCGAGTTTGGTGATGCGACCCTCCCTCTGGATTTCGCGCAGAATGCGCAGGTCGACCGCATCGAGCTTGAGAGATGCCATAGGCGCCGTCCGGAGCGAAGCCTGGCAAGTTTGCGTTCAGCTTTTCTCGTTGTCAATTGCACTGATTTTAGGCATTCAATAACTCATGACAATGTGGCGCCCTGATCCTTCGGCTCTTCGTCGACCGGCTTACCTTTCGCTCGCTGACCAGATTGCGCGCGCGATTTCGGACGGCAAACTCGCTGCCGGCGCCCGGCTGCCGACCCATCGGGATCTGGCTCAGGATCTGCGGCTCTCCACGCAGACGGTATCGCGAGCCTACGAGGAGCTGATCCGCCGAGGGCTGCTGTCCGGCGAAATCGGCCGCGGGACGTTCGTCCGGCCGCCCCGGCATGAGCCTGAGCCGCCATATCTTCCGGAGCGCAATGGCGAGCTCATCGACCTCTCGATCCTCAAGCCGGTCTGTGCCGCAATTCACCAGGAGCGTATGCGGGCTGCACTGCACGAGCTCGCCGAGACTCTGCCGCCATCGGCCCTGTTCTCGTTCCGGCCCAATGTCGTATTCCCCCGTCATCGCGCCGTGGCCGTGGAATGGCTGAAATCTTGCGGCCTGCCGGGCGTGTCGCCATCCAACGTCAGCCTGACGAACGGCGCTACCGCCGCCATGACCATTGCGCTGATGACGGCGGCACCGGTCGGCTCGACCGTCGCCACGGAGGCAATCGGACATCACACGCTGGTGCCGCTTGCCGCTTATCTCGGCCTGAAACTGATCGGTCTCGAAATCGACGGGGAGGGCGTCGTGCCGGACGCGCTCGAGCGGGCGTGTCGCGACTGCGATGTTCGGGCCGTGTTCGTGCAGCCGAGTGCGATCAATCCGACCGCATCCATGATGGGCGAGAAACGGCGGCGTGAGATCGCCCGGCTCGCGCAGCGCTATGGCGTTACGATCATCGAAAGTGATGTGCTCGGGCCGTTGGTCGAGAGCAGGCCTCCGCCGATCGCAGCACTCGCGCCGGAGCATACGCTCTATCTCACGAGCCTGACGAAGTGCGTGGTGCCGGGGCTGCGCATCGGCTACCTCGTCGTGCCGGATCGGCTCGCACCCGCCGCAGCCAACCGGCACCTGGTGACGAACTGGATGGCGACACCGCTTCTCGCCGAGATCGCCACGCGATGGATCGAGGATGGCACGGCGAAGGAGCTGGTGGCCTGGCAACGGCAGGCTCTGCGGCGCCGCCACGATATGGCGTCAAAGATATTGGGCGGCATCCCGCATCGATCGCACCCCAACGGACTGCATTTGTGGGTGCCGCTCAATGGACATGCCGAGGACCAGTTCGTCGCGCACGCGCGCCTGCACGGGGTTGCGGTGGCGCCGGGCTCCTCATTCATGATCCCGCCTTCCGCTCAAACACCGGCCATTCGCATTTCCATTGGCTCAACGGATGAGCAGGAGTTGCGGCCCGGTCTCATGCGTTTGCACCGCCTGCTGCGCAGCAATCCCGAGCCCGCGCTTCTCGTCATCTGAGCTGGGGCAGCCGGATTGATATGATTTAATTTTCCAATTGACTTGAATGTTGCGCTCTTTCATCGTGGAGCCAATCGGCCATTTCCAAGGGAGGAGGAATTGGCTCCGATCATAGAAGTTGATCGCGTCAATAAGAGTTTCGGCGATTTCGTCTGTCTGAGAGACCTGTCGTTCACGGTCAATCCTGGCGAGAAGATCGCCTTGATCGGCCCGTCGGGTTCCGGAAAGACGACGATCCTCCGCATTCTCATGACGCTGGAGACAATCGACAGCGGCACCATAAAGATCGACGGTGACTATCTTTTCCATATGGTGCGCGACGGCAATCTCGTGCCTGCCGATGAAAAGCATCTGCAGAAGATGCGCACCAAGCTGGGCATGGTCTTCCAGCTCTTCAATCTCTTCCCGCACAAATCCGTGCGCGCCAACATCACGCTGGCTCCCATGCTGACACAGGGCATGCCACGCGCCGAAGCGGAGCGCGAGGCCATGCGGCTTCTCGACATGGTCGGCATGGCGGACAAGGCGGATGCCATGCCAGCCCAGCTCTCGGGAGGTCAGAAGCAGCGCGTCGCCATTGCCCGCGCGCTCGCATTACGCCCGAAAATCATGCTGTTCGACGAGGTGACGTCGGCGCTCGATCCGGAGCTGGTCGAGGAAGTGTTGAACGTCATGCGCCGGCTCGGTGAAGAAACCGACATGACGATGCTGCTGGTCACCCACGAAATGGGCTTTGCCCACGATTTTGCTGACCGCGTGCTGTTCTTCGATCGCGGCCAGATCATCGAGGAGGGGCCGCCCGATGATATCTTTACGCGCCCGCGTGAAGAGCGAACGCAGCTGTTTCTCAAGAAGATCCTCGCTGCCGGTCACAGGGTCTGACGTGCTGCAACCTGGATAAGAGTCGTCCGCCAACATCGAAACCTTATGAAGGGAGTGAAATACATGAAAGAACGAGCACGAGAGAAAACCATCGGCGCAGCAATAGCTGCATTGGCGGTCTTGGCGGCTCCTTTCCTCGTTAGCGAAAAGGCATCTGCCGAGGATACGATCGAAAAGCTGCGGAAGCAGGGCTTTGCGCGCATTGCCATTGCCAATGAGCCTCCATTCACGGCCGTCAAGCCGGACGGCACCGTCTCGGGTGCCGCCCCCGACATTGCGCGGGCCATTTTCAAGAAGCTCGGGATTGACGACGTCGTGGCCTCTGTTTCCGAATACGGCGCCATGATCCCCGGGCTTCAGGCCGGGCGTTTCGATGCTGTCACCGCCGGCCTTTTCATGAAGCCAGAGCGCTGCCGGGCCGTCGCGTACTCCGAGCCGATTCTGTGCGATGCGGAAGCCATGGCGGTGAAGAAGGGCAATCCGCTCAAGCTCCAGAGCTACGAGGACGTCGCCAAAAATCCAGATGCGAAAATCGGCGCGCCCGGCGGCGGTACGGAAGAGCGGCTCGCGCTCGAGGCCGGGGTTCCGCGTGACCGTGTGATTGTGGTGCCTGATGGTCAGAGCGGCATCAAGATGCTGCAGGATGGCCGCATCGACGCATACTCGCTTCCGGTTCTGTCGATCAATGATCTGCTGAAGAAGGCAAGTGACCCCAATCTCGAGATCGTTGCGCCGGTCAAGGGGGCGCCCGTCTATTGCGATGGCACCGCCTTCCGGAAAGAGGATGTCGCGCTGCGCGACGCCTATGACAAGGTGCTGGCCGAGATGAAGCAGTCCGGCGAATTCGCCAAGATCATCGAGCCTTACGGGTTCTCGGCGGAAGCTGCCATGGCAACGACGCGCGAGAAGCAGTGCAGCGCCTCCAACTGAGAAGCGATCGCCGGCACCATCTGAGGCCGGAGAGCCTGGTGGTGCCGGAGATGTCTTGGCGGCGATATTTGTCGGCTGATCGGAAAGTCGGGTCGCGCATATGAGCGACTGGTTCGCCTATATTCCTCTCATTTTGCAGGGCGCCTGGGTAACGGTGCAGCTGACCATCCTCGGCTCGGCGCTCGCACTCGTCGTCGCCTTCATCGCCGGGTTGGGTCGCCTCTCCCGGTGGTGGATTTTCAGGACCTTGGCCTCGGTCTATATCGAGTTCTTTCGCGGAACGTCGATATTCGTCCAACTCTTTTGGGTTTACTTCGTCCTCCCGCTTTTCGGGATTTCGCTCACGCCTCTCCAGGCCGGAGTTCTGGCCCTTGGGCTCAACGTCGGTGCCTATGGAGCGGAGGTGGTGCGTGGTGC
>JAWLCO010000002.1:0-80777 GCA_041687075.1 Hyphomicrobiaceae bacterium
TACGCCAGGATGGAACAAGGCGAGGGCACGTCAGTAAGAGCGTGGCATGCCCAGCACGTGCTGGCCGATGTAGGCGAGGATCAGGTTGGTCGAGATCGGGGCTGTCTGATAGAGCCGTGTCTCACGCCATTTGCGCTCGATCCCGTACTCGCGGGCAAAAGCGAAGCCGCCGAAGGTCTGCATGCAGGCTTCTCCAGCGTGCCAGGCGGCTTCGGAGGCGAGCAGCTTGCCCATATTCGCTTCCGCTCCGCAGTCGCGCTGGGCAGCGAACAGGGCCGCAGCCTTGGACACGACGAGGCTGGCTGCGACCGTCTCCGCGTGCGCCCGGGCGATGGGAAACTGGATGGCCTGGTTCTGCCCGATCGGGCGGCCGAACACGACCCGCTCGCCGGCATAGTCGGTGGCGCGGCGGATAAAGTAGCGCGCATCGCCCAGGCACTCGGCGGCGATGAGAATGCGCTCGGCGTTCATGCTGTCGACGATGTAGCGGAAGCCTTTGCCTTCCTCGCCGATCAGGTTCTCCGCCGGCACTTCGAGATTGTCGATGAACACCTCGCACGTGTTGTGATTGATCATCGCATCGATCTTCTTGAGCTCGAGGCCACGGCCTTTCGCCTCGCGCAGATCGACGATGAACACGGAGAGCCCTTCCGAGCGCTTCCGAACCTGATCCGCAGGCGTGGTCCGCGCCAGCAGCAGCATCAGGTCGGACTGCATGGCCCGGCTGGTCCAGACCTTCTGCCCCGTCACGATGTAGCGGTCGCCCTTCTTCTCGGCGCGGGTCTTGAGCTGGGTGGTGTCGCTGCCGGTGGTCGGTTCCGTCACGCCGAACGCCTGCAAGCGTAGCTCGCCGGAGGCGATGCCCGGAAGGTATTTCCGTTTCTGCGTCTCCGAGCCGTGCCGCAGAACGGTGCCCATGGTATACATCTGGGCGTGACAGGCCGCGGCATTGCAGCCCTGCTCATGAATGGTCTCGAGAACGGCGCAGGCAGCACTGAGGGGCAGCCCCGAGCCGCCGTATTCCTCCGGGATGAGCGCGGCCAGATAGCCGGCCTCGGTCAGGGCATTCACGAACTCGGCCGGGTAGGCCGCCTCGTGGTCGAGCTTGATCCAATACTCGTTGGGAAAATCCTCGCAGATCCGGCGGACACCCTCGCGCAGCTCCTGCCACTCCGGGTCGACGGGAATTGAAACGGGGCCTGGCTCATTCATCGCTTCACCTCAGCTGCCGGGAGCTTCCCAGCCATCAATGCAAACTTGCCGTCATCCGGACGACGAGCCACCGAGGGTGACGAGGCGATCCGGGATCCAGCGCAAAGGACGTGCCGGAGGCTCCGTATTCTGCGTCCCTTCGGACAATTCTTCCGCTGCATCCCAGATCAGCGGTCGCTCGGCTCCCTTGTCCGGGACGACGGAACACGTTGAGCTCACCGGCCCTTGAAGACCGGCTTGCGCTTCTCGTTGAACGCCCGGATGCCTTCGATTCGGTCCTCGGTGCCGACGGTGCGGTTGTAAGCCTCGATCTCGTAGCTGTAGCCGTTGGACCGGTCGAGATCCTGGGACTTGTCCATGGATCGCTTGGCCTGGCGGACAGCGACGGGCGCATTTGCCGCGATGCGGTTGGCCGTGGCCAGCACCTCGGACATCAGGTTCTCCGATGGGACCACCTTGTTGATGAGGCCCCAGCCCAAGCCTTCCTCGGCCGTGAACGGGGTGGCGGTGAGAATGATCTCCTTGGCGCGGCGAATGCCGACGGCCCGCGGCAGGTTCTGCGTGCCCATGGCGCCCGGGATAATGCCTAGCGCCACCTCCGTCTGGGCGAAGCGGGCGTGCGGGGCGGCGTAGATGAAATCGCAGGCCAGAGCCAGCTCGCAACCTCCTGCGTAAGCTGCGCCGTTCACTGCGGCGACAACAGGGATCGGACATTCCAGGATGGCGCGGATGGCCTGCTCGATGATGGCATGCTGACGCCGCCAGGTCTCGTCAGTCATGCCGTTCCGTTCCTTGAGGTCGGCGCCGGCGCAGAAGCCTTTCTCGCCCGCGCCCGTCAGCACGAGGCAGCGGGTCTCGCCCTGGTCGACATAGAAGGAGGCGAAGCAGTCCCGCAGGTCGGCCATCATCTGCGTGTTCATGGCGTTGAGAGCCTGCGGCCGGTTCATGGTCACCACGGTGACGTGCGGAACGGGCTCCTCCAGGCGCAACGTCTCGTACTCAGGCCGCATGTCGACTCCCCTGATCGTTGGATGCGTCATCTTGATACGGGAAATTGCCCTTCGCGACTACCTCGACCGGCTTGTCAGAGGCCGTCTTACGAGGGCGAATCGAGCGTGCTAACGGAACGTAAACACGCGCGGCAAAAAATTGCCGGGTAAGGCAATTTTACACTTGCATGGGGGGGGCATAGGCCTCATATCGGGCTTCTCCGTTCGTCCCCCTGCCCCAAAGGTCAAAGGAGTTCCTGGAACCCTAAAGGTAAGGAGCGGGCGGGTCACATCTGTCTACTGGTTGGGGAGGGTCACATGGCCTACGACGACACCCTCTTCCAATTGGGGATGGACTTGACTCGTTCAAGCACCGCCCAAAAGGAAGACTTTGGAAGCGCGCCCGGTGCGCAGATCGACGAGCAAGTGCGCGGGTCGCACGAGGACAGGAAGGACTTCTTCATAGAGCGCGATGGCGTCCGGTTCGCCGGAAGTCATCTGATTATCGACCTTTTCGGTGCGAAGAGGCTCGATGATCTGAAGCATATCGAGCGTACGCTGAAGCGGTGCGTTGACGTTGCGGGGGCTACCCTCCTGCACATCCACTTGCATCACTTCACGCCGAATGGCGGTGTTTCGGGCGTGGCTGTCCTTTCGGAGAGCCATATCAGCATTCACAGCTGGCCCGAGGCCGACTATGCGGCGCTCGACGTGTTCATGTGCGGCGAGGCCAAGCCCCACCTGACCGTCGACGTGCTGAGGCACGCGTTCGATGCGCGCCACGTGGTGGTGAAGGAGCACAAGCGCGGCGAGGAGCTGACGGAGCAGAGCTGGCAGGCCGCTTCCGATCGCCAGGCTCCGGATCGCGAGGAGAAGGTCCGGCGGGCCGCCTAGGCGACATCCGGAGAAGGAATCACAAGAATGGGGCGCGTACCGGCTTATCGGCCGTGCGCGCCTCATTCGCTGTTCAACGGGTGCGAAGGTTCTCCGCGCCCAACTCGGGAGTTTATCTGGCAGGCGGAAGCCCTGCGAAACTGAAGGAG
This sequence comes from Hyphomicrobiaceae bacterium, assembly GCA_041687075.1. GTDB lineage: Bacteria > Pseudomonadota > Alphaproteobacteria > Rhizobiales > Hyphomicrobiaceae > ZC4RG25. The sequence continues at coordinate 3,245 of JAWLCO010000002.1, forward strand.
GCTGGCCGATGAAGCGCTGGATCGAGGAGACGTTTCATCCGCACTGGCGTGTTCGACTCGAAGCGGACAAGATCCTCCACGAGGTGCAGACCGAGCATCAGCATCTCGTCATCTTCGAGAACGCCGTCTGGGGCACGGTGCTCATTCTGGATGGCGTCTTTCAGCTCACGACGCTCGACGAGTTCATTTATCACGAGATGATGGCGCACGTGCCGCTGATGGCCCTCGACAGGCCGCGGCGTGTGCTCGTCATCGGCGGCGGTGACGGCGGTGTGCTCCGCGAGGTTCTGAAGCATCCGTCCGTCGAGAAAGCGACGCTCTGCGAGATCGACCGCAGCGTCATCGACCTCTCCCTCAAGCACTATCCGCAGGTATCGAACGGCGCGTTTGACGATCCGCGTGCAGACATCGTCATTGGCGACGGCCTGAAGTACGTGGCCGAGACGAAGGAGCGCTTCGACGCCATCATCGTCGACAGCTCCGAGCCCATCGGGCCCTCGGCCGTGCTGCACACGCAGGAGTTCTTTGCCGACTGCAAGCGCGCCCTGAAGCCCAAGGGGATTCTGGTGACGCAAAATGGGCTGCCGTTCCTCTGCCCCGAGCCATTCGCAAACACGACCCGCATCCTCTCAGGCTTGTTCGAGCGCTGCGCGCCGTTCCTTTGCACCCAACCCTGCTACTTCGGCGGCGAGTTTGCGCTCAACTGGGGCTCGGATGAGCTGGCGCATCTCGAGATTCCGGCGGCGAAGCTGGCGCGGCGGCAGAAGTCGCGCGGCATCGAGACTCGCTACTGGACACCGGCATTCCACGTTGGGGCATTCGCCTTGCCGGCTTACGCTCAGAAGCTGGTGGACGAGGCGAGGGCTGCTGCGACCGGCGGCGCGACCAAAGCGAGGCCCAAGTCCAAGCCGGGAAAATAGCTACTCAGTCGAAAGGGAGGAATCCGCCGATTTGGCGGCCTCCTCCAACCACCTCACTAGTGCTTGTGTGCGCCGCTGCCATGGTCGCCGTGGCCGGCCCCGTGACCTCCGTCTGCGCTACCGGGGCCCTTGGCGCCGATCGGCTCGACCTTGGCCGTGACCTCGACCTCTCCGGCCTTCTCGAAGACAAGCGTAAGGTCCAGTGTCTCTCCGGCCTTGAGGGGCCGCTTGATGTTCATGAGCATCAGGTGATAGCCGCCCGGCTCTAGCGTTACGCTTCCGTCGACCGGGATCTCGATCCCATCGACCCGGCGCATTTTCATCACGCCGTCCTCATGAATGTGGTTGTGCAACTCGACGCGCTCCGCGACTTCCGAATTCGCATCGACCAGCCGATCGCCCGCGCCCTTTGCCGAGATCTGCAGGAACGCGGCACCGTTTCGGGCGCCGCCGGGTGTCGCGCGCGACCAGGCCTCAGAGACAGAAATGCCGCCGGACTCATTCTGTGCGGCAGCAAGCGAGCTCATCAGCGGCAGCAGCATGGCTGCGGCCAGGATCTTCAACAGCGTCATGGCAAGCATTCCCTCCCGGTGCATCAGAACAGAACATCCCAACCACAGGTTGCGGATGCTGAGGACATTGCCTTCAAAAATCAGGCCAACATCCGTCGCGGATGCAGCGTAGCGATCAGGACGTAACGGCCCGGCACTCCTCGTCGGGCGGGAGGGGATCGCAGTCCCTGCTGGTCACGCACGCCTGCATCGCACGCCGCAGCTTGACAGTGTAGGCCCCATCGATGGGGCCGCCGTAGAGACCCAATGCCGCAAGCCCGCACTGGTAGAGCTGGATCATACGCTCGCCGCCGAACCGCATGGCCGCCTCGTAATCGCGCAACGCCCCGGACGGGTCGCCGGTGGCCTGACGGATATGCGCACGGGTATCATAAGCATGCGGGCTGGTCGGCTGAAGCTGCAGAGAGCGTTCTACGTCCGGCCGGCCTGCTTCCGCCCGCCCCGACTTGAAGTACGCCCACGCCCGGTTGTTCAGCGCAACGGCGAAGTCCGGCACCAGCCGGATGGCTTCGTCGTAGTCGCGGATGGCGGTATCGTAGAGACCTTTGAGAGAATAGCCGAGCGCCCGCATGGCATAGGCCGAGCCGAGCATCTGACCGGCCAGACCAGACTGCTCGATCAGCTCCGTGCAGCCTGCAATGCGCCGGTCGTTGTCGGACGAAAAGCAGTCGTGATCATCCAGGGGGTCTGCGGCCACCAGGGGGACTGCCGCGAACAGGAATGCAATCGCCGCTGCCCATCGTTTCATGATCCTGCATCCTTCGCGCGGGCTCGTTCGTTGTGTCGATATCGGATCGTCTCCGATTGGAACGCGACGATTCGATGGCATCGTGAATGTGGCGCCCCGAGCCGGTGAGTTCCAGCCTGCTCCGCCTCCACTCACGGGGAGCACTTGTTGGGGATCAAAGCTGGCGGCGCAGTGTTCACCTACATACGGACTGGGCCTCGGCGCGGATGTCTGCTTTGCGGTCGGAACTTGGCCGGCCGAAGGCACGTTTTGTTCTACGGGCCAGGGGTCTGCAGATCGGGACAGCCAGCCTTCCCGGTTGGCAGGTTCCGAGCCAGCAGCGAAGAGTGGAATCATGAGACGAGCCGACCTCATTGCGCTTGCGCAGTCGACCGGTTTTCCGAGAGTCAGTATCTATCTTCCCACCCACTTGAGCTATCCGGAGATCGAGCAGGACCCGATCCGCCTCTCGACTCTCCTCAAGGAGGCAGATCAGCAACTTGCCAAGGCTGGGGTGCGCCGGCCTGAGATCGACGAGTTGCTGGCCGAGGCCCGAGGGCGTGTTCCAGCGGCGATGTTCTGGCGTTACCAGGACCATGGGCTGGCGGTGCTGATCGAGAAGGGATCAACGCGCTTCGTCAAGTTGCCTCACGAAGTGCCGGAGCTCGTCGTCGTCAGTCCTCGCTATCACCTGCGGCCTATGATCCGGATGTTCCGCAATGGCGAGAAGTTCAATGTGCTGGCGGTAACACGCGACAAGGTCGCCTTTTTCGATGGCCGGGAGCGCGAGCTTCGAGCAGTGGACGTCGAAGGAATGCCGAGCGGCATTGCCGACATCGCCCGGCGCACGGAGCTTGACGTGAACTATAGTTACTACGCGCGGGATCGCGGTGACCCCCGGAGCGGTCACGAACACGGCAAGTTTCATTCGCTGGGCGTGAGTCCCGAGGACTACGAGTCGGTCGAGCTCGACCACCTGCTTCGCGATGTGTCGAAGGCAGTGGACCGTCACCTCGCCAGCAGCGATTCACCGCTCATACTCGCTGCCCAGCCGCGCATTGTCGGCCACATTCGAAAGCACCTCGGTTATCGCCACGTCGCCCAGGAAGCGATCCAGTCAGACCCGTTCGCGCTGAGCAAGGACGAGCTGCATGCCCAGGCCTGGCGCATCGCGGAACCTGTCGTTCGCGCCGATCGCGATGATGCCCGCCGGCGCCTGCGTGCCTATCTCGAGGGCGCCGGGCTGCCGGGCACGAAGGATCTGCAGACCCTGCTCCGGGAGGCGATCGCCGGCCGCGTTGATTGCGTCCTGTTGGCTGCGGACGCGAACGTCTGGGGCGTTTTCGATGAAGAGTACCAGGTGCTCCGCATCGACCCGGAACCCGGGCCCGAGAACGAGGACGTGATGAACCGGCTCGCGGTCGAAACGCTGATCCGCGGCGGCGACGTCTTCACCCTCCCCGAAGACCTCCGCGACCGGGCCGGACCGGCGGCGGGGCTGTTCCGCTACTAGAGCCCCGCTCGCCCGGGATCGGCTTCGATCTCTGGATCAGGTCCCAGCAATCGGCCTTCGCACATCAGGCCCGCATGCGCGCAGCCGCCGGATCACAGAGCGGTCTGAGGCTGGCCCGTGCGGGCACGATCTTGCCTGCGATATCGATGGCATATCGGGAGGCGAGCCTGCCGGGGGCGCGATGCTGCAGCGGATAGGCGCCGTCCTGATCCGCCCTTCATCGGGATGCCGGGCGTCCCGGGCAACTGCACTCAAATTCCGGCACCAGTTCCTTTCAACGGTTAAGGCCTCGGAAACCTTCGCCTTATGTTCTGACGATTGCTTACAATTTTACGGAGCGCGTTAACGCCTCGAAAGCACTCCGGCGGCTAGCAGCGGAAGACCTGCAGACCCGTGGAGTGCATTATGTTCGGCTTGGGGCAGCATTCGAGGAGCGGACGTGCGTTCCGTAAATTCAATACTTCCATTCTGAATTATCCGCGCGGATCGGCGAGCCGTCGCCGCGAAAGCCTCGTCGGCGCCTTCATCGAATCGCGGTCAGGCAATGTCGCCATGATATTCGGCCTGACGATCGCGATCATTTTTGCTGCGGTCGGTGGTGCTATCGACTACGGGCGCTGGCTGACGGCGCGTACTCAGACGCAGAATGCCGTGGATGCCGCGGTTCTGGCCGCTGGACGCGTCCTGCAGTCCTCGGGCGGCGATACCGAGGCCGCGCTTGAAGCAGCGCGCACCTACTACGAGGAAATGAAGCCCGATGCGACCAACGACGAAAACGTCAATTTCGAATTGACGGACAACGGTGCGGCCATCGAGGCGTCCACGGTCGGAGCCGTGCAGACTCCGTTCCTCAGTGCTGTCGGGATCAAGAGCATGCCCGTGCGCACGTCCGCCAAGGCTGTGCTGGCCGTGGGCGGCAATGCGGAGACCAATCTCGAAGTCAGCATGATGCTCGACATTACGGGATCGATGTCCGGCAGCAAGATCCGGGACCTGAAGCTCGCTGCAAAGGACCTGATCAATATCGTCGTCTGGGAAAATCAGGGCGAATATACGTCACGCGTTGCGATTGCGCCGTTCGCGCCGCGCATCAACGTCGGAGACTATGTTTCGAAGCTGACGGGCTTGCCATCCAGCAAGCGGGTCCTTTTCTTCACGATGAAGCCGATCGAATGCGTGACGGAGCGTACCGGCCAGCATGCATTTACCGATGATGCGCCCGGGAGCGGGAAATATATCGGAGCTTACCGGGGCAATACTGGTAACGCGGCCATCAACGACTCGAACAACTTCAGCTCGAACGGCAACTGCTCGTCACCATCCTCATCCGAGATGATCCTGCCGTTGACGAACGACAAGCAGCGGCTCGTCAGCAGGATCGACGCCCTCAGCGCCAGCGGAGCTACAGCAGGGCAGCTCGGCACTGCTTTCGCCTGGTATCTGATTTCGCCGAAGTGGGCCAATATCTGGCCCAACGAAAGCCGCCCGGCGCCATACAGCGACCTCACCACACTCAACTCGAACGGCGAGCCCAAGCTTCGCAAAATCGCAATTCTGATGACCGACGGCGTCTACAACACACGTGGAGGCACGCAATATAGCGAAAACTCGTCGACAGCCAGAGAGATCTCCAACAACTCGGTCACGATCTGCAACAATATGAAGGCAGCCGGCATCACCGTTTACACGGTTGGCTTCGATCTGGGCTTCAATCAGCTCGCGATCAATACACTGAGCCAATGTGCCAGCTCCGACGAGCACTTCTACAACACGGACACCGGCGATCAGCTGCGCCAGGCGTTCCGCGATATCGCGCTGAAGATCTCCCGGCTGCGGCTGGCGATGTGATCCGATCGGGAGGGGCATCACGGCTGCCCCTTCCAGCAATCGTGAGATCATTGGCAAGCGCGGTGGCATTCTCGCGCTTTGCCCTCGAACGGTGTCTTCGGTATAAGGCCGCAACGCAACGCGATGACCGGCCTTCCGAGGCACCCCGTCCGACATGGCAAGACCACAGAAAGAGCAACGGCCCGAGGCCCAGCTGCCGAAGGGCTTTCGTGATATCGAGGCCGGAGAGATCCGCGCCATGGCCGACATGCTGGCCCGGATCCGAGAGATCTATGAGATCTACGGGTTCGAGCCGCTGGAGACCCCGGCCATCGAGTACACGGAGGCGCTGGGAAAATTCCTTCCCGATCAGGACCGGCCGAACGAGGGTGTCTTCTCCTTCACCGACGAGGACGAGCGCTGGCTGTCCCTGCGCTATGACCTCACCGCGCCGCTCGCCCGCTACGTGGCGGCCAGCTTCGACCGGCTGCCGAAGCCGTTTCGCCGCTATGCCGTCGGCCCGGTCTGGCGCAACGAGAAGCCGGGCCCCGGGCGATTCCGCCAGTTCATGCAGTTCGATGCGGATACCGTGGGGACGGACAACGTCGCCGCGGATGCCGAGATCTGCATGCTCGCCGCCGATACGATGGAGGCGCTCGGTTTCCAGCGCGGCGAGTACATCATGAAGGTGAACAGCCGGAAGGTTCTGGACGGTGTGCTCGAGGCCATCGGCCTCGGCGGAGAGGAGCACGCGTCTACCCGGCTGACAGTCCTCCGCGCGATCGACAAGCTGGATCGGCTCGGCATCGAAGGCGTCCGTCTTCTGCTTGGGCCCGGCCGGAAGGATGAGAGCGGAGACTTCACCAAGGGCGCCGGGCTTTCGGACGATCAGATCGCGCTCGTCGTGGGCTATCTGACTGCCGAAGGCAAGGACGGTGCGGAAAAGCTGGCCCGCGTCGGCGAGCTTGTCGGGAAGTCCTCTGCCGGCGAGGCGGGTGTGGCCGACCTCGCGCAGCTCCTCGAGCTTTGTGACGCCGCGGGCTATCCGCAGGAACGAATCTGCTTCGACCCGTCCGTCGTCCGCGGTCTGGAGTATTATACTGGACCGGTCTTCGAAGCCGAGCTGACGTTCGAGGTGCGCAACGAGGAGGGGCAGATCGTCCGCTTCGGCTCCGTCGGTGGCGGCGGGAGATACGATGATCTGGTCGCCCGCTTCACGGGCCAGCGGGTGCCGGCGACAGGATTCTCCATCGGCGTTTCGCGCCTGCAGGCCGCGATCGCAGCTCGCGGGCAGGCTGCAGCACTGGAGGGGCGCGGCCCCGTCGTGGTGCTCGTGATGGATCGCAACGAGCTGCCGCGCTACCAGCGCTTCGTGCAGCAGCTCAGGGCGGCGAAAATCCCGGCTGAGATGTATCTCGGCACCTCCGGCATGAAGGCGCAGATGAAGTATGCCGACCGGCGCGGCAGCCCCTGCGTCGTCATCCAGGGCAGCGACGAGCGGACGAAAGGCGAGGTGCAGATCAAGGATTTGATCGAGGGTTCCCGCCTGTCCGCCACAATCGCGGACGCCAAGGAATGGCGCGAGGCGCGCCCGGCGCAGTTCTCCGTGCCGGAAGCCGAGCTCGTGACAGCGGTCCAATCTGTGCTGGCCCGTCACGGGCGCGGCTAGGCGTCTTTCCGACACAAATGAGTATACGAGGTCGCCACATCTCACCTCTCCCGTTGGGAGAGGTCGCGGCACTTCCATCGAGGCCGGAAATAGGTTAGGGGGCGGCGCCATGGTCGCTGAATCGGCGCGCAAGTTCGAAGCCCTGGAGGCGCAGGCACAGCGCCTGATGTCGGTTTTCACGAAGGCCGGCTACGAGGCCGTCGCGCCTGCGATTATTCAGCCGGCCGATGTATTTCTCGACGTTGTCGGCGAGAGACTGCGCGCACGCACGTACGTTTTCACCGATCCGGACGGAAGCGAGCTGTGCCTCAGGCCGGACCTGACGGTTCCGACCTGTCGGTTGCATCTGGAGCGGCACCCGGAGGCAGATGTCGAGGCGCGCTACTGCTACAACGGACCGGCATTCCGCTTTCAGCCGGGCGGCGTCACGGCAGCGCACCCGCGCGAATTCCGTCAGGCCGGCATCGAATATTTCGGCAGCAGCAGCCGGGAGGAGGCGGAGTCCGAAGCAGTCCGTCTCACCCTGGAGGCGGTGCGCGCCGCGGGGCTCGAGAGCTTCGGGCTGCGCATCGGCGATCTGGGGCTGTTCCAGGCGCTGCTCGATGCCATCGACATGCCGGACCGGTGGCGCGCCCGCCTGCGGCACCAGTTCTGGCGGCCTGATGCTTTTCACGAGGAACTCGCGCGTCTGACACGCGACCCGGCCGACGTGCTCCATGACCTTCCGGCCGACCTCATGTCGAGGATGGATCCGGCCAATCTCGCCAGGTCCGAAAGTGCCGTCGCCGCCTATCTCGACGAGCAGGGCCTGGAGCTGATCGGCGCCCGCAGCGTGCGCGAGGTCACGCAGGGCCTGCTGAGTGCAGCCGCCGATGCCGCCGCGGAGCCGCTGTCGTCCGAAGCGGCCGATCTCATCGACGCTTATACCAAGGTGAAGGCGCCCGCCCGGGCAGCGGGTGCGCGGCTCGAAGACCTTATGAACGAGCGGGGCGTTGCGATCGAGGCGGCCCTCGAAGCCTACCAGAAGCGCCTGCAGCTCCTGATCGACAGCGGCATCGATCCCGCGCTGATCGAGTTCTCGGCGGAGTTCGGCCGCAACCTCGAGTACTACACCGGTTTCGTGTTCGAGATCGTCGTGCCGGAGCTTGGAACGGGCAGCCCCGTCGCGGGCGGCGGCCGATACGACGGGCTTCTGAAGGCGGTCGGCGCGCGCGAAGCGGTTCCGGCCGTCGGCTCCGCCATCCACACCGAGCGGTTGCTCTCAGCCATCGACGGGGGCGAAGCATGAGCGGGAGCCTCGTATTCGCCGTACCCTCCAAGGGCCGGCTGATGGAGCAGACGGCCGAAGCCCTGGGCAGGGCGGGCCTGGTGCTGCGCAAGACAGGCAGCGACCGCGGTTATCGCGGCGAGGTCGAAGGCTTGGAAGGGGTCGAGGTGGCGTTCGTCTCCGCCTCGGAAATCGCGCACTACCTCAAGTCGGGGCAGGCACACCTCGGCATTACGGGCGAGGATCTGATCCGCGAGTACATCATCGATGCGGACAAGCGGGTGGAGCTGCTGCATCCGCTGGGATTTGGACGTGCGGATGTGGTTGTTGCCGTGCCAGCCTGCTGGATCGACATCCGCAAGATGGCGCACCTGCAGGCCATGGCACCTGCCTTCCGCCGGACCCATGAGCGGCGCCTGCGGGTCGCCACCAAATATACCAACCTGACACGCCGGTTCTTCCAGTCGAAAGGCGTCAGCGACTACCGGATCGTAGAGAGCCTGGGTGCGACCGAGGGCACGCCCGCCTCCGGCGCCGCGGATATCATCGTGGACATCACGACCACCGGAGCCACGCTGAAGGCCAACGGTCTGAAGGTGCTGGACGACGGCGTAATCCTGCGGTCTCAAGCCAATCTGGTCGCGTCCCGTGTTGCAGACTGGTCCGATACGGCGCGCGCCGCCCGGCACCAGATCGTGGCGCGGCTCAAGGGCTGACGATCAGGCGCGCGAAAAGCGCGAAATCACCTCCAGCAGTGCGGCCCCATAGCGCTCGATCTTCACCTGGCCGAGGCCGGTGATGCCGGTGAGCCCATCGGTCGAGGACGGGCGCCGCTCGGCCAGCTCAATCAGCGTCCGGTCGTGGCAGATGACATAAGGCGGCACACCGGCTTCTGCGGCCAGCTGTGAACGGGCGGCCTTGAGCTCCCGATAAAGAGGCTCGTTGGCTTCGGCGACGATCAGCTCCGTCCGCCGCTTGCGCCGCACCTTGCTGTCCGCGTTCTTCGGCGAGTGACGGACGAGGAACGTCTCCTCTCCCCGGAGCAGAGGCCGCGCCTTCTCCGTCAGCAACAGGCTGCCGTGTCCTTCGGAATCGACCGCAAGCTGGCCGCCGACGATGAGCTGCCGGAAGAGCCGCCGCCAACTCGCCGCATCCAGCTCGTCGCCGATGCCATAGACTGACAGCTGGTCGTGCCGGTTGCGCGCGATCCGGGCATCATCATTGCCCAGCAAAACATCGACGAGATAGCCCACGCCGAACCGCTCGCCGGTTCGGTAGACGGCGGAGAGCGCCTTCTGCGCCGCCACCGTCTGGTCGACCATCTGCGGCGGGGCGAGACAGTTGTCGCAGTTCCCGCAGGGCTCGGGCAGGATTTCGCCGAAGTAGCTGAGCAACGTCTGCCGGCGGCAACTCGCCATCTCGCAGAGACCGATCAGGGCATCGAGCTTCTGGCGCTGCACCCTCTGATAAACCTCGCCGCCATCGGATTTATCGATCCAGTCGCGGAGCTGAACGATGTCCTGCACGCCGTAGGCCATCCAGGCGTTGGCGGGCTCGCCGTCGCGGCCGGCACGCCCGGTCTCCTGGTAGTAGGCTTCGATTGTCTTCGGCAGGTTGAGGTGGGCCACGAAGCGCACGTCCGGCTTGTCGATGCCCATGCCGAACGCGATGGTCGCGACCACGATCAGGCCTTCTTCCGCCAGGAATCGCTCTTGTGTTTTGCGCCGGACATCGGCGGGCAGGCCGGCGTGGTAGGGCAGCGCAGTGCGCCCCTGCGCCGTGAGCCAGGCAGCGGTTTCTTCAGCGCCCCTGCGGCTGAGACAGTACACGATGCCGGCATCGGTCGTGTGCTCGGTAACAATGAAGCGCCACAATCGTTCGCGGGCCGTTTTGCCGTCGAGCTGAGCGATCCGGTAGCGGATGTTCGGCCGGTCGAAGCTGGCGATGAACTGGCGCGCGTCCTCGAGCCTCAGCTCGGTGATGATCTCAGCGCGGGTCCGCTCGTCAGCCGTGGCCGTCAAAGCGATCCGCGGCACCTGCGGGAACCGCTCGGCAAGCACCCGGAGCTGCCTGTACTCAGGACGGAAATCGTGGCCCCACTGCGAGACACAGTGCGCCTCGTCGATGGCGAACAGCGCGATACGGCTGCGCGCGATGAGGTTCAGTGTGCGCTCCTGCAGCAGACGCTCGGGCGCGATGTAGAGAAGGTCCAGATTGCCCGCCGTGAGCAGCGATTCGACGTCGTCCTGCTCGCCGCGCCGGAGTGTCGAGTTGAGGAAGGCGGCGCGTACGCCGAGCTGCTTCAGCGCATCCACCTGGTCCTGCATCAGGGCGATGAGCGGGGAGATGACGATTCCCGTACCTTCACGCACGAGCGCCGGGATCTGATAGCAGAGCGACTTGCCGCCGCCCGTCGGCATCAGCACGAAGGCATCGCCGCCCTCGATCAGCGCTTCGGTGATCGCCGCCTGGTGGGAGCGGAACTGCTTGTAGCCGAAGACCTTCTCGAGAACCGCGTGGGCTTCGGCCATGCCATCGGGCCGCTCATCGAACAGGCTCCGGCCGCTCAACGCCGTCATCTGTGCCGGCCCGGTCTGTGGCTTGGCGGGCGCGGCCGCCGGCCGTTCCAAGTGGCCACCCTCTCGCAGACTTGGCGCACCCCGGAACGTGTCGTAGTGCTTGCAGGCAACGGGATCCGTCCCCCTCGGAAGGTCTGCCGCATTCAGCACCGGTTCATGCCATCGGGGCTAGTGTGCAAGCAAGACATTCCGGACTGGCCTTGCCGTCTCAGGGGATAAGGGTCGCAAGATCAGGGCGCGAGGTAGGCGAAAATGTTGATGCTTCGGATAGCTGCCGTTCTTGTTGGAGCCGCGATGGGCGGCACACTGTGGATCGCTCCGGACGCGTCGGCCCAGGCGAACTGCGAGTGGTACGCAAAAACGGCGCTGAAGCAGCAACAGGAGAACGAGCAGCGAAAGTGTGGCTTCGAGGGCCCTGAGTGGAGCCTCGACCTCAGCGCGCACTTGAACTGGTGCCGCGGCGTTGCTCCGGAAATGTGGAAAAAGCAGGCCCAGCTGCGCAATCAGCAACTGGAGGCCTGCGCCAAGAAGTGAGCTGCCATGGGAGTGGAGGAGGGCGGCCCGCAGCCGCCCTGCAGCTCACGAGGGCCGCACCTTTCGGGGTGCGGCCTTTCTTGTCCCGTGACGACGATAGCTGTTCAGGTCATCCCGGGCCTCCTGCCCGGGATCCAGCTAACCAGCAAATGCTGGAGCAAGAAGATGGGTGGACCCCGGTGACAAGCACCGGGATGACGTCGGTATATCAACGATCGGCAGCGGCCCGGCGCAGACGGTCGTTGATGGCTTCGCCGAGGCCGGTATTGGGGATCGGCATGACGGCGATGGTCTCCGCGCCCGTGGCATCGAGGCGGCGGAGAGCAGCGAACAGGTTGGCGGCGGCTTCCACCAGATCGCCTTTGAGGCTCAGGCTTTCAGAGCGACCTTCCGAGCCAGGGAGTGGCTCGCCGAACGCAAGCAATACCTCGCCCGCGCGCAGGTCTGTGGCATTGAGCCGGACGCGGGCGCGCGGCGCGTAGTGACTTGCGAGCTGCCCGGGCGACCGGGGCTGATCGGCCGCGGCTTCGTCTCCCGGTGCTGATTCGCCAACTCGCACGATTGGCTCGCCGAGGACGGCTTCGATCGCCTCTCGCGTCACCGCACCCGGTCTCAGCAGAGCGATCTGCTCGCCCGTGGCATCCACGACCGTTGATTCGAGCCCATGCTCCGTCGGGCCAGCATCGAGAATCATGGCAACCCTGTCTCCGAGATCGGCCGCGACATGCTCCGCCTCGGTCGGGCTGACGTGCCCCGAGACGTTTGCCGACGGCGCGGCGACTGGAACACCGGCGGCCTTCAGGAGCGCATGCGCGATCGGATGACCGGGCACGCGTACGCCAATCGTGTCGAGCCCTGCGCTCACCAGCTCGGAGATTTCGGCCCGCTCCCGGCGCGGAAGCACCAGGGTCAGCGGTCCCGGCCAAAAAGCGTCCGCGAGCCGCCGGGCCTTCGCCGTGAGGGTGGCGATCCGTTCCGCAGTGGCCCGGTCGGCGACATGCACGATGAGGGGATTGAAGCGCGGGCGGCCCTTGGCCTCGAAGATCTTCGCCACCGCGCGCCCATTGGTGGCGTCCGCGCCCAGCCCGTAGACCGTCTCGGTGGGGAACGCGACCAGATCGCCGGCCCGGAGCGCCTCGGCCGCGCGGGCAATCTCGTCATCTGTGGCCTTGACGATGGGCATTTCGGGGATGCAGCTCCATTCCACTTTCCGGGCCGGTCCCCAGCCCCTAAACTCCCGGGAAAAGACCAGCGCCGCTCAAGGATGACGAGATGACCTACAGGGCTCCCGTAGACGACATTCTGCTCGCGCTCAAGTCGGCCGCCGGCCTGCCGGACCTGATCGAGCGTGGTATCGCCGAGGGCCTCGACGAGGATACAGCGCGCGCCATCATAGAGGAGGCGGGCAAGTTCGGCAGCGAGGTGCTGGACCCGCTGAACGTCGTCGGCGACCGCACCGGCTCGAAGCTGGTCGACGGCAGGGTCGAGACGCCGCCGGGTTGGAAGGAGGCCTACGATGCGTTCGCTGCCGGAGGCTGGAGCGCGCTGCCGTGTCCGCCGGAGTATGGCGGCCAGGGGCTGCCGCAGGTCATCTCGACCGTCGCTTGCGAGATCTGGAACTCGGCCAATCTGTCGTTCGGGCTGTGCCCGCTGCTGACGCAGGGTGCGATCGACGCGCTCAATACGCACGGTTCGGAGGAGCTGAAGCGGACCTATCTGCCCAAGATGATCTCGGGTGAGTGGTCCGGCACCATGAACTTGACGGAGCCACACGCGGGCACCGACCTCGGCGCGCTGACGACCCGGGCTGTGAGGCAGGCCGACGGCACCTATCGCATCACCGGCACCAAGATTTTCATCACCTACGGCGACCATGAGCTGGCCGAAAACATCATCCACCTCGTGCTCGCGCGCCTGCCTGATTCACCGCCCGGGACCAAGGGCATCTCCCTATTCCTCGTGCCGAAGCGGCTGGTGAACGAGGATGGCTCGGTGGGCGAGCGCAACGACGTCGTTTGCGCGAGCCTTGAGCACAAGCTCGGCATCCACGCCAGCCCGACCTGCGTGCTGAAATACGGCGAGAATGGCGGTGCCGTCGGCTACCTCGTCGGAGAGGAGAACCGCGGCCTCGCGACCATGTTCATCATGATGAACCAGGCGCGGCTGGCCGTTGGCGTGCAGGGCGTGGCCATGGCCGAACGGGCGACTCAGAAAGCCGCTGCCTATGCCGCCGAGCGTCGCCAGGGCCGCAGAATGAGCGGTGGCGGCAACGGCATGGTGCCGATCATCGAGCATCCGGACATCCGCCGCGCTCTCATGACCATGCGGGCCAAGACGCAGGCCTCGCGTGCCATCTGTCTTGCCACAGCGCGGGAGATCGACATCTCGCATCGAGCGAAGTCGGAGGAGGAGCGGATGCAGGCCGCTGCGCGCGCCGCGCTGCTGACGCCCGTGGCCAAGGCCTTTTCGACGGACATCGCTTGCGAGGTGGCGTCTATGGGCGTCCAGATCCACGGCGGCATGGGCTTCATCGAGGAGACGGGCGCGGCGCAGTACTATCGGGACGCACGCATCCTGCCGATCTACGAAGGCACCAACGGGGTTCAGGCGATCGACCTCGTCACCCGCAAGCTGCCGCTCGGCGACGGTGCGGTGGTCGAGGCGTACATCCGTGAGCTGGCCGCGACGGCCGAGGAGGTACGCGCCTCCAATCAGCCGGCCTTCGGCCGCATGGGCGAGCGGCTTGCCGAGGCCGTGTCGGCGCTCGCCGAGGCCAGCCGCTGGCTCGGGGAAACGATGCAGCGCAACCCGGAAGCGGCGCTGGCTGGAGCTTCGGCCTATCTCAGGCTGTTCGGATTGGCCGCTGGCGGAGCCTATCTCGCGCGGGGCGCGCTCGCGTCCGTTCGCGACGGCTCGGCGGCTGCTGACGCGATGCCGGTGGCCCTGGCGCGGTTCTTCGCAGAGAACCTCACGACGGCTGCTCCCGGGTTGGCCCGGTCGGTGACGGAGGGTGCGGACGCGGTGCTGGTCGTCGGCCCCGAGCAGCTTTCGGCGTAAGAGGGCAAAGGGCATGACAACCGGCATCGAGGTCACGGTCGAGGACGGACTGCAGACGATCCGCTTCGCGCGTCCCGAAAAGAAGAACGCGCTCACACCTCCCATGTACACCGCCATCACCGATGCGCTGGTGCGTGGTGATGCTTCGGCTGACGTGGTTGCGCACCTTTTCATCGGCTCCGGCGGCGTGTTCAGCGCGGGCAATGACATCAACGACTTCGTTGAGCGGGCGCGAACCGGTGCGACGCTCGACGGCCCGGTTCTCGACTTCCTGCGCGCACTCGTGCGCGTGCAGAAGCCGATGATTGCCGCCGTCGACGGTCTCGGCGTCGGCATCGGCACGACGCTGCTGTTCCATTGCGATCTGGTCTACGCGACGCGCGAGTCCGGGTTCGTCGCTCCCTTCGTCGACCTCGGTGCCGTGCCTGAGGCTGGATCGAGCCTGCTTGCACCTCAGCGGATGGGATATGCGCGGGCCTTCGAGCTGCTGGTGCTGGGTGAGCCGTTTACGGCTGAGCGAGCGCGGGAGGCGGGATTGGTGAACGCCATCGTGCAAGCTGACAAGCTGGAGGCAACTGCCCGGGAGGCTGCTGCACGGCTTGCCCGCAAGCCGCCTGAGGCGCTGGCCCTTGCGCGCCGACTATTGCGAGGCGACACCACGGCTTTGGCGCAGCGGGTCGAGGAAGAAGCCCGCATTTTCGGCGAGAGGCTGTCGAGCCCCGAGGCGCAGGAGGCATTTGCCGCCTTCCTCGAAAAGAGACCGCCCGACTTCGCGAAGCTGAAGCGCAAGGCTTGAAAGGAACCAGATGGCGAGCCTGAAAGACAAGACGCTGTTCATCACCGGCGCCAGTCGCGGGATCGGGCTCGCCATTGCGCTGCGGGCGGCCCGGGACGGCGCCAACATCGCGATCGCCGCCAAGACGGCAGAGCCCAACCCGAAGCTGCCCGGCACCATCTACGATGCGGCACAGGCGATCGAGGAGGCAGGTGGCCGGGCGCTGCCGCTCATCTGTGACATCCGGTTCGAGGATCAGGTCGAGCAGGCGGTGGCGCGCACCGTGGAGACGTTCGGTGGCATCGATATCTGCGTCAACAACGCCAGCGCAATCTCGCTGACGCCCATCGAGCAGACCGAGATGAAGCGGTTCGACCTGATGATGGGCATCAACACGCGCGGCACATTCGTGGTTTCGAAGGCCTGCATCCCGCATCTGAAACGTGCCGAGAACCCGCACATCCTGATGCTGTCACCGCCGCTCGACATGCAGTCGAGGTGGTTCGCGGGCCACGTCGCCTATTCCATCGCCAAGTTCGGGATGAGTCTTTGCGTGCTCGGGCTCGCAGAGGAGCTGAAGCCGGACGGGATTGCGGTCAACGCGCTGTGGCCGCGTACGACCATCGCGACCGCAGCGATCAGAAACCTCCTCGGTGGTGACCAGGTGGTGCGGATGAGCCGGAAGCCTGACATTCTGGCCGATGCGGCGCATCTCGTGCTCAGCCAGCCGGCGCGCTCGTTCACCGGCAATTTCCTGATTGATGACACCTTCCTCCACGAGGTCGGTGGAGTCACTGATTTCGACCAGTACCGGGTCGATCCGAGCGTTGATTTGGCGCCGGATTTCTTCGTGCCGGCGGACAGTAGACCCCCGCCCGGGGTCAAGCTGGCCCAGCGAGACGTGCGCGCCTGATCGTCACGGCGCCGGGCGATTGTCCGCATTCAGCGGGATCGTGGTGTAGGATGATTGCTTTGGGGCCGATCACGCCCAGACTGAATGACGGAAACGGGACATGCCAGCACTGCTCATCACACATCCATCGTTCGTGAACCACGATACCGGCCCCGGCCATCCCGAGCGGCCTGACCGCATGCGGGCGATCGACAAGGTGCTGGCGCACGAGATGTTCAATGACCTGAAGCGGGAGGAAGCGCCGCTGCGGGACGATGTGGAAGATTGGATCACGCGGGCGCACCCGCAGCGCTATCTCGACGCCGTCAAGGCCGCGCGCCCCGCCGAGGGCGAGGATCCGGTCCGGCTCGATCCCGACACGGTGCTTTCGTCCGGCAGCTGGGAGCCGGCCCTGCGGGCCGTTGGCGCCGGGCTCCATGCCGTCGATCAGGTAATGAATGCTGACTCCGGTATCCGCAAGGTGTTCTGCCAGGTACGGCCCTGCGGCCACCACGCCGAGAAAGAGCGTGCGATGGGCTTCTGCATTTTCAACAACATCGCCATCGCCGCGATGTACGCGCGCGAGAAATATGGCGCCGAGCGCGTGGCGGTCGTCGACTTCGACGTGCATCACGGCAACGGCACGCAGGATATCTTCTGGTCGGAGAAGGACCTGTTCTTCGGCTCCACACACCAGATGCCGCTTTATCCCGGCACCGGAGCCGAACGCGAAACGGGTGTGGGGAACATATTCAACGCGCCGCTCCGGCCGAATGACGGCGGTGAGCCGTTCCGCGAGGCGATGCGCTCGCGCATCCTGCCCGCGCTGCACGATTTCTCGCCGGACCTGGTGTTCATTTCGGCAGGCTTCGATGCCCACGAGGCAGATCCGCTCGCGAGCCTGCAGTTGCGTGAGGACGATTTTGCCTGGATCACGGACGAATTGTGCGAGGCGGCCGAGAAGTCAGCCAAAGGGCGGGTGGTCTCGATGCTAGAAGGCGGCTACGATCTGACAGCACTGGCGCGAAGTGTCGCAGTTCACGTGAAAATCCTCATGGATGCGGCGTGACAGGCCGGCCAGAACCGAATTCAAACGATGGACGAGAGCATGGGCACGGGGGCGGTCAAGTATCCGGATCTGAAGGAGATGAGCTTCGAGCGGGCGCTCAAGGAACTCGAGGCGATCGTCGGCCGCCTCGAGCGTGGTGACGTGGAGCTCGAAGAAAGCATCGCCATATATGAGCGTGGAGAGGCCCTTCGCGATCACTGCGACCGGCTGCTGAAGCAGGCCGAGGCGAAAGTCGAGAAGCTCACGTTCGGCGCCGACGGTCAGCCACAGGGTGCCGAGCCTCTAGATCCGGCATCGAAATAGGGCTCGAGCGGCTTAAAGGACGTGGTGCCCGCGTCAACGCTGCGCGATACCATGCAGCCGCAGAGAGATATCATTCTGACCCCGTGGCAGTCTTTCTGGGGTGAACACGCGGCGCGGTAGGAAAGGAGTGCTCGTGAGTTCTGGTAGCGCAACGCCACTGCTCGATCGGATCCGCTATCCCGAGGATCTGCGCCAGCTTTCGGAGACGGAGCTGCCGCAGCTCGCGGCCGAGCTGCGTAAGGAAACCATCGACGCGGTGTCCGTGACGGGCGGCCATCTGGGCGCAGGGCTCGGTGTCGTCGAGCTGACGGTGGCATTGCACTGGGTCTTCGACACGCCCCGTGATCGCCTGATCTGGGACGTCGGTCACCAGGCGTATCCACACAAGATCATTACGGGCCGGCGCGATCGCATCCGGACGCTGCGGCAGGGCGGGGGGCTGTCGGGATTCACGAAACGCGCCGAAAGCGAGTACGACCCGTTTGGTGCTGCCCACTCGTCGACCTCCATCTCGGCTGGTCTCGGGATGGCAGTCGCGCGCGACCTTTCCAGCAAGAAGCACAACGTCGTCTGCGTGATCGGCGACGGCGCCATGAGCGCCGGTATGGCTTACGAGGCCATGAACAATGCCGGCGCGATGGACAGCCGGCTCATCGTTATTCTCAACGATAACGATATGTCGATAGCGCCGCCCACTGGCGCGCTTTCCTCCTATCTCGCGCGCATCACATCCAGCGGCAGCTATCTCTACGTCCGCGACATCGCCAAGCAGCTCGCGAAGCGGCTGCCGAAGAGCTGGGAACGGCGGGCAGCGCGGATGGAGGAGTACACCCGCCACCTCTGGCAGGGCGGCGCGTGGTTCGAGGAGCTTGGCTTCTATTATGTCGGCCCCATCGACGGGCACGACTTCGATCACCTTCTGCCGGTGTTGAAGAATGTCCGTGATGCCGATCAGGGGCCGGTGCTGGTCCACGTGGTCACGCGCAAGGGCAAGGGCTATGCGCCGGCGGAGAACTCCGCCGACAAATACCATGGCGTGAACCGCTTCAACGTCATCACCGGCGATCAATTCAAGCCGAAGCCCAATGCGCCGAGCTACACCCGGGTGTTCGCCGAGAGCCTGATCCAGGAGGCGAAGAAGGACGACAAGATCGTCGCCATCACCGCGGCGATGCCGTCCGGGACCGGGCTCGACCTCTTCGGCAAGACGTTCCCGGAACGGACATTCGATGTCGGCATTGCCGAGCAGCACGCCGTCACGTTCGCGGCCGGGCTCGCGTCGGAGGGCTATAAGCCCTTTGCGGCCATCTATTCGACGTTCCTTCAGCGCGCCTACGATCAGGTGGTGCACGACGTCGCCATTCAGCGCCTGCCGGTGCGTTTTGCCATCGACCGCGCCGGACTGGTCGGCGCCGACGGCCCGACCCACGCCGGCAGCTTCGATATGGCGTACCTCGGCTGCCTGCCGGGCATGGTGCTGATGGCGGCTGCGGACGAGGCGGAGCTCAGGCACATGGTCGCGACGGCCGTCGCCATCGACGATCGGCCCTGCGCCTTCCGCTACCCGCGCGGGGATGGCGTCGGCGTCGAGATGCCGGAGGCCGGTGTGCCGCTCGAGATCGGCAAGGGCCGCATTGTGCGCGAAGGCAGCGCCGTTGCTATCCTGTCGCTTGGCACCCGGTTGCAGGAAGCGCTCAAGGCGGCCGACCAGCTGGCAGCCATGGGACTATCTGCAACTGTTGCTGATGCGCGGTTTGTTAAGCCGCTCGATACGGATCTCGTCCGCAGACTGGCGCGGGAGCACGAGGTGCTGGTGACCGTCGAGGAGGGCTCGGTCGGCGGCTTCGGCTCGTTCGTGCTTCACGCTCTGGCCGGCTGCGGTCTGCTCGACCGCGGCCTGAAGGTCCGCACCATGGTGCTTCCCGATACATTCATCGATCACGACAAGCCGGAGCGGATGTACGATCGTGCCGGGCTCAATGCACCCGGTATCGTCGAAACCGTGCTTAACGCGCTCGGGAGATCAGCCGCCGCCGTCAGCGATATTCGGGCCTGAGCCTCTCCCGTAAGGGAACGATCGGAGCATGGCCTGAGTTAGGCGTACGCGCACGGCATCTGGCTTGTGCGGGATCGATTGCGCGTGTTTGAGCGAGGTTTACGATGGATTGGACCGACGCAACTTATTTGGCACGTGTCCAGTTCGCGTTCACCGTCAGCTTTCACTTCCTGTTCCCAGCCCTGACGATTGGTCTCGCGAGCTACCTGGCGGTGCTGCAGGGCCTTCATCTGTGGACGGGCCGTCAGATTTACCATTCCCTCTTCAATTATTGGGTGAAGGTTTTCGCGGTGGCCTTCGCCATGGGGGTCGTCTCGGGAATCGTGATGACCTACCAGTTCGGCACCAACTGGAGCGTTTTTTCGGACCGGGCCGGACCGGTGATCGGGCCACTGATGGCCTACGAGGTGTTCACGGCCTTTTTCCTCGAGGCTGGCTTCCTCGGCATCATGCTGTTCGGCCTGAATCGGGTCGGCCGTGGACTGCACATGTTCGCGACCGTGATGGTCGCAATTGGCACGGCGTTCTCCGCGTTCTGGATTCTTGCGGTGAATAGCTGGATGCAGACGCCGGCCGGTCACGCGATCAACGAGGCGGGCCAGTTCATTCCGACCAGCTACTGGGAGGTGATATTCAATCCCTCCTTTGTATACCGGCTCGTCCACACGCTACTTGCCGCCTATCTGACCACGGCTTTCGCCGTGGGCGCCGTCGGAGCGTATCACCTGCTGCGCGACCGCAATAACGAGGGCGCACGCATCATGTTTTCGATGGCGATGTGGATGGCCGTCATCGTCGCGCCGCTGCAGATCCTCATCGGAGATTTTCACGGCCTCAACACCTACGAAAATCAACCGGCCAAGATCGCCGCCATTGAAGGTCATTTCGAAACGCGGGCTGGGGCGCCATTCTACATCGTCGGGTGGCCGGATATGGAAGCCGAGACGACGCGATATGCTCTTTCGATACCGAAGGCGGGTTCACTGCTCCTGACGCACGATCTGAACGGCATCGTCAAGGGATTGAAAGAGTGGCCTCCGGAGGATCGCCCGCATGCGACGAGCATATTCTGGGCCTTTCGCATTATGGTTCTGATTGGAGTCCTGATGGCGGCACTGGGTATCTCGGCCGCATGGCAGCGGTGGAAGGGACAGCTTTTTGAATCGACGGGACTTTTGCGCTGGGCCGTATTCATGGGACCTTCCGGCTTCGTTGCAGTGCTGGCCGGCTGGTATGTCACGGAGGTCGGGCGGCAGCCCTATACCGTCTACGGTCTGTTGCGGACATCCGAGTCCGTTTCACCGATCGCAACGGCGGGTGTCGCCTCATCGCTTCTCGCGTTCTTCGTGATCTACATGCTCGTGTTCGGAGCGGGCACGGTCTACATTTTCCGATTGGTCGGGCAGCGGCCGGAAGCGGCCGAGCCCGAGGTGCCGCACAGGCCCATTCGTACGGCAGGCTTTACGCCAGCGCCGGCACTGGCCGACGGGGGGCCGGAAGAGGATCAGGACGAGTTTGGGAACGCGCAAGGAGGCGAACGTGGCCCTTGATCTCGCCTTCATTTTCGCTGCCGTGATCGCCTTGGCGGTGCTTCTCTACGTCATCGTGGACGGGTTCGATCTCGGAATTGGCATTCTGTTTCCTTTCTTCCCCGCGGAAGAAGATCGCCGGCGGATGATGAATTCGATCGCACCCGTGTGGGACGGCAACGAAACCTGGCTCGTTGCCGGGGGAGGCGGTCTACTGGCCGGCTTTCCGCTCGCGTATGGAATCATTTTTTCCGCCCTTTATGCGCCGATCATCGCGATGGTCCTGGCGTTGATCTTTCGGGGCGTCGCCTTCGAGTTCCGCTATCGGTCGAGGCGCAACAGGCATCTGTGGGATCTGGGCTTCGCCGTTGGATCGATCGTTGCCGCACTCGCTCAGGGGATCACGCTTGGCGCGCTCGTGCAGGGCATACCGGTCGCCAACCGCGCCTACGCTGGCGGCTGGTGGGATTGGCTCACGCCGTTCAGCATCCTCACGGGGATCGCTTTGGTGGTGGGCTACGCTCTGCTGGGAGCCACATGGCTCATCATGAAGACGGAAGGAGACCTGCAAAGCCGGGCGTACGATTGGGCGTATCGCGCCGGAATTGGAACACTCATCGGAATAGGGCTGGTCAGCCTTGCAACGCCGTTTCTCAATCCGATTTTCATGGAGCGTTGGTTCAGCTGGCCCGCGGCGCTTTACACGTTGCCGGTGCCGCTTCTCGTCATCCTTGTGGCGTACATTCTTTACCAATCATTGGCCGAGCGTCAGGAGTACGCACCGTTTGCTGCTGCTATCGGACTCTTTTTTCTGTCCTATATCGGCCTTGGCATCAGCTTCTATCCCTATCTTGTTCCGACCCAGATCAGCATCTGGGACGCCGCTGCCCCAGACAGCAGCCTGGCGTTCGTGCTCCTGGGTGCGGCGGTGCTGTTGCCGCTCATCGTAATCTATACCGCCTATTCCTACTGGGTTTTCCGCGGGAAGGTTGACGTTGAGGGGGGCTATCATTGATGAGCCAGCCCGATCCCGGGCAACCCCCGCCTGGATTTGGCCGTCGGCTGCTCTGGTTCGTCGGATTATGGATCGCCGGGGTGGCGGTGGTCACAGCCGTGGCATATGCGATCCGCTGGGCGATCGTGCCATAAGCACAACCGCCCGGTGGCGTGAGAGTGTGTTCCTCAACTCAGATATCCAGATTGCCTGACTTGGCCTGTGAGTAACGATTGCCGATGGCTTTCCAGTTCACGACGTTCCACCAGTTCTTCAGATACTCCCCCCGGCGATTCTGATACTTCAGGTAATAGGCGTGCTCCCAGACGTCGTTGCCGAACAGCACGCGGCCGCCATCCATAAGCGGCGTGTCCTGGTTGGGCCGGGTCGTGATCTCGAGCCCGCCGTTCTTATTGACCACGACGAACACCCATCCTGACCCGAACACGTCCGAGCCGGCACTGTTGAAGTCCTGCTGCAACCGCTCCATGCCGCCGAGGTCGCGCTCGATCGCCTGCTGCAGCTCGCCCTCAGGCTGACCGCCGCCGCCAGGACCCATGACCTGCCAGAACATGCTGTGATTGGCGTGGCCACCGCCGTTATTACGCACCTTGGTACGGATGCTCTCGGGCACGTTGTTCAGATTGGCCAGGATCTCTTCCAGAGGCTGCTTTGCGAGCTCCCCGTGGCCGCTCACTGCCTCGTTGAGGTTGTTGACGTAGCTCGCATGGTGGCGGTCATGGTGAAGTTGCATCGTCTGGGCATCGATATTGGGCTCGAGGCTGTTTGCGGGGTAGTCCAGTGCGGGCAACTTGAACGGGCCTTGTGTCGCCTGTCCCCAGCTTCGGTCGGCAACCACATATGTCGAGAAGGCTGCGGCACCGGCGAGGAAGCCGCGGCGATTGAGCATGGGCATCGGTCAACTCCATGATCTACTGGTCGTCGGGGGAAGCGCTGCTTCGGCTGGACCAGACGCCGGCCGGTGCAGCGGGCGAGCGGGCACGCAGGCCCACTGCGCCAACGGTGGCCTTCGGGCAGTAACGAGGAAGCAGAAGGATGGTTCGGGCGCGTCTCGATCGAGTACTGGTTGCGCGCGGTCTGGTGGCGACGCGCTCGCGGGCACGTGATCTGATCACGCGCGGGCACGTCATGGTGGATGGCGTGACGGTCACCAAGCCTGGGCTGGAGATTGTGGAGAGCGCCGACGTTTCGCTTTCGGACGACGCTGACATGTTCGTGTCCCGTGGCGCGCTGAAGCTCGCAGCAGCGCTCGCCCATTTCGGGTATCGAGT
This sequence comes from Hyphomicrobiaceae bacterium, assembly GCA_041687075.1. GTDB lineage: Bacteria > Pseudomonadota > Alphaproteobacteria > Rhizobiales > Hyphomicrobiaceae > ZC4RG25. Next base: position 26,820 of record JAWLCO010000002.1, read on the forward strand.
CACCGGCACTACGGCCCTCGATATTGGCGCCTCGACCGGAGGCTTTACGCAGGTCCTGCTCGAGGCCGGTGCGCAGCGCGTCTACGCCGTCGACGTCGGCCGCGGCCAGTTGGATCGGAGCTTGCTGGAGGACGCCCGTGTCATTTCCCTGGAAGGTACGGACGCGAGATCATTGACCCAGGCGCAGATCTCGGAACCGGTCGGCGCCATCGTTGCCGATGTGAGCTTCATCTCGCTGACCAAGGCGCTGCCTGTGCCGTTGTCGTTCGCCTCGCCTCGCGCATGGCTTATCGCGCTCGTCAAGCCGCAGTTCGAGGCGGGGCGCGAGGCGGTCGGCAAGGGCGGCATCGTGCGCGATGCGGCGGACCGGCAGCGTGCCATGAGCCTCGTTCGCGAGTGGTTGGCCGCGCAGCCCGGATGGTCTGTCGACGGCGTGATCGAGTCACCGCTGCTCGGCGGGTCAGGCAATCAGGAATTCCTGATCGGAGCGCGCAAGAATGACTGAGGCAGTCGAGGGCAGGGTGGTCGAGGTCACGCGCCTCGGCGCCCAGGGCGACGGTGTTGCCGAAACGCCGGAGGGCCCGATCTATCTGCCGTTTGCCCTGCCTGGAGAGCGCTGGCGCATCGTCGAAGGCTCGCCACCCGAGCGGCTGACAGAATGCGGCGACCGCGAACAGCCGCTCTGCCGGCATTTCGGCCAGTGCGGCGGGTGCGTGGCCCAGCACATGTCGCCGGGGCTTTACCGGAGCTGGAAGGAAGCCGCGCTCGTCAATGCTTTCGCCCACCGCGGCATCGAGATCACGCCCGAGCCCATGCGCAGCGTTGCTGCGCATTCGCGGCGGCGGGCGTTCTTCGGGGTCGCGCGCCGGGGCGGAGAGGTGGTGCTCGGCTTCCGCGAGGAGGGCCGCCACGCCCTGGTCGATCTCGCCGAATGTCCCGTGCTCGATCCGGCGATCACCGATGCCTTGCCCGTGCTGCGGGAGCTGGCGGGCATGGCGCTACCGCCCGAGGCCGGCGGACGGCTCATCGTCACGCGGGTCGAAGGCGGTCTGGACGTCGCGATCGAGAACGGTCCGGCCCGTCTTGGACCCGAGGCGAGTGCCGCCCTGGCCCGCCGCGCGGCCGAAGCCGGGCTGCAGCGGCTCAGCGTCTTCGGTGAGATGGTTTATATGGACCGGGCGCCGTCGCTCGTGCTCGGCGGGGTGCGCGTGGAGGTGCCGGCCGGCGCCTTCCTCCAGGCGGTGCCCGAGGCGGAGGCGGCTATGATCGACCTCGTCACGCAGGCTGTCCGCAAGGCCAAGTCCGTGGCTGATCTGTTCTCGGGACTCGGGACATTCACGTTTCCGCTGGCGCGTAAGGCACGCGTGCTGGCTGTCGATTCCGAACGCCGGTCCATCGAAGCGCTGCAGAAGGCGGCACGCGGGGCACGCGGACTGAAGCCGATCACCACTCGCGTCCGCGACCTGATGCGCGAGCCGCTGTCTCGCGGCGAGCTCGAAGCCTTCGACGCGGCGGTGATCGATCCCCCGCGTGCAGGCGCCAAGGCGCAAGCGGAGATGCTGGCGAGGTCCCGCGTGCCGATTGTCGTGATGGTCTCCTGCAATCCGGCTACGGCGGCGCGGGATGCGCGCATTCTGATCGATGGCGGCTATCGGCTGGAGTCCGTGACGCCGATCGACCAGTTCCTCTACTCCGCGCACCTGGAGCTCGTGGCCGTCTTCCGCCGCTGACTATCGTGCGTGGGCCAGCAGCCGGTCGACCCATTCCGGCACGATCCGGGTCGCCGGCCCGTGGATCGCCTCCGCAAACAGACTGGCGCCTTCCGACGGCTCCAGATTAAGCTCGACCGTGTGCGCACCGACGGCGCGGGCCTGGCGCACGAATCCGGCGGCGGGATAAACGGTGCCGCTGGTCCCGATGGAGGCGAACAGATCGGCCTCGACGAGCAGGTGGTAGATCTCTTCCATGCGGTAAGGCATCTCGCCGAACCAGACCACGTCGGGACGCAGGCCGCCGGGCTTTCCGCAAGCCGGGCATGGCAACTCGACCGACAGATCCTCGTGCCAGGGATGGCGCGCTTCGCAACGCGCGCAGAGCGCCTTCAGCAGCTCGCCGTGCATGTGGATGAGATGCCGGGAGCCTGCGGCCTCGTGCAGGGCATCGATGTTCTGTGTAACGATCGTCACCGCGCCGGGGTATTCCTGCTCCAGCCGGGCCAGCGCCAGATGGGCCGCATTCGGCGTCACCTCTCGCAGGCCGCGGCGGCGCTGGTTGTAGAAGTCGTGGACAAGCACGGGATCGCGGGCGAAAGCTTCGGGCGTGGCTACATCGGTCACGTCGTACTTGCTCCAGATGCCGTCCTTGTCCCGAAAGGTCGCGAGCCCTGATTCGGCGGACAGGCCGGCGCCCGTGAGGATGACGATGCGCTCATATGCAGCCATGCGAGCCTCCTCCCTCCAACGAATGAAGGCCACCACGTAGTGAAGTTCGGCGCCGTTGGCAAACGAGCGAGGGCAGCAGGCAGATCGATCGCAGACACGGACAGGTGCTACAACATCAGGTTCGATGGACGACAGCGGAGGCGCATATGACCGATACGCTTGGCATGGCGGCCCGGCTCGCCGGCAACTCGATCCGCTTCGGCTGGTACTACGGCATCAACTGGCTGCTCGACCGCCAGGCACAACGGCTCCACGCGCGTCCAAGCTACCGGCCTGAGCGCCCGGTGCCGACGCGGCAGCAACTTCTGGCCGATCTCGGCCGGCTGTTCATCGAGGACGCCGCGCGTGTCCGGGACGGCATCTATCCGGCTGACGAGGACATGCCGGGCACGCTCACCGACTACCTCGCCCGGCTCCGCGCCCTGATGGCCGATCTTCCGGCTGCCCTGGAACGCCGGGCGAGCAGAGATGCCGAAAGCGCGCGCATGCAGCCGTATTCGGAAGGCCTGCCGGAGTACTACACGCAGGACTTCCATTTTCAGGCCGGTGGCTATCTCAGCGATGACTCCGCGCGGCTCTACGATCTTCAGGTGGAGACGCTCTTTTACGGCAGTGCCGCAGCGATGCGCCGGGCGGGTCTGGCGCCGATCGCCCGCTTTCTGAAGGGGCGCGATCAACGGAAGCTGGCCCTCCTCGATGTAGCCTGCGGGACGGGGCGCTTTCTGCGCCAGGTGCGGCTGGCCTTCCCGGCTTTGAAGCTGACGGGGCTCGATCTGTCCCGGCCTTACCTGCAAGAGGCCGAGCGCCACATGCAGGGGCTGCGTTCCGCCAAGCTGATCGCAGCCAATGCCGAGGCAATCCCGCTTGCCAGTGCCAGTCAGGATATCGTCACCTGCATCTTTCTGTTCCACGAGCTGCCGCCCGAAGTGCGTCGCCGGGTAACCGCGGAAATCGCCCGCGTTCTGAAGCCCGGCGGGCTCTTCGTGTTCATCGACAGCCTGCAAATGGGGGACAAGCCGGGGTGGGACGGGCTGCTCGAAGCCTTCCCGGTCCGCTTCCATGAGCCCTATTTCCGGCACTACGCCAGCGATGACCTCGAGGGCATGTTCAACGCGGCAAAGCTGCAGGCCGAAAATACCTCGCTCGCGTTCCTGTCCAAGGTGATGGCGCGACGGAAGATGCCGGCCTGAGCTGCGGATCGGACATCAGTCCTGAAGCGCCTTCCGATTTGCGTCTTACCTCACGCAGTCTATGAGGGTGCGGCTTGCAGCGATGTCTTCATCAGGTCGAAATTCAAATATCAGCTGCTGGCGCAGGTCAGCCCGTCCGCAAACTGTCCACCATCGCGATGGCGCTCATGTTGAGCAGGCCACGGACGGTGATCGAGGGCGTCACGATGTGCACGGCCTTGTCAGCGCCAAGCAACATGGGCCCCAGGACCACCGCGCTCGAGACGACCTTCAGCAGGTTGAACGCGATGTTCGCCGCGTCGAGGCACGGCATGACCAGCAGGTTCGCTGCGCCGTCGAGATTGGAGTTGGGGAAGATTTCCTCGCGGATGAAGGGCGAGAGTGCCGCATCGGCGTGCATCTCGCCTTCCACCTCGAGATCCGGCGCGCGTTCGTTCAGGATTGCGAGCACGTCCCGCATTTTCAATGCCGAGGGAGTATCCTCCGATCCGAAGTTGGAGTGCGAGAGCAGGGCCACCTTCGGCTTGATGCCGAATCGGCGCACTTCCTCGGCGGCCAGTAGCGTGATCTCGGCGAGGTGCTCTGGGTCCGGGTCATAATTCACGTACGTATCGGCCATGAAGAGCGGACCGCTCGGCAGGATGATGCCGGACAGCGCCGCGAGGCCGCGTACGTCCTTCCGCTTTCCGATGACCTGGAAGACGTGGCGGAGCTGCGTCTTGTAGCGGCCAACCGCGCCGCAGATCATCGCATCGGCATCGCCGCGCCTGAGCAACAAGCCGGCAATCACCGTCGAGCCGGCACGCACGACCCGCCGGGCGTGGCTGGGGGAAATGCCGCGCCGCTCGACCAGCCGGTGGTACTCGTCCGTCATCTCCTCGACGCGCGGATCGGTCTCCTGGTCGAAAATGTCGAAGTCGACCTCCGGGCGCATTCTGAGGCCCAGGTGGGGGAGCATGCGAAGGATGTTCTCCCGGCGCCCGACCAGAATGGGGCGTGCAATGCCCTCGGCGATCACCTGATGCGCCGTCTGCAGCACGTAAGGGTGCTCTCCCTCCGCATACACGATGCGCCGCGGCGTCCGGCTGTGCTCCACCTTCGCCGCTTCGAAGATGGGCCGCATGACGAAGCCCGAGCGGTAGATGAAGCTCGACAGCTTATCCTTGTACGCTCCGAAATCCTCGATGGGGCGCGTGGCTACTCCGGTGTCCATGGCCGCCTTCGCCACGGCCGGCGCGATCTCGGTGATGAGGCGCGGATCGAACGGCTTCGGTAGAATGTAGTCGGGCCCGAAGATGAACGTCTCGGCGCTGTAGGCGGAAAGCACGATATCGGACGCCTCGGCCTCGACGATCCTGGCGAGCGCCAGAACCGCAGCCTTCTTCATCTCCTCGTTGATGGTGGTGGCGCCGACGTCGAGGGCACCACGGAAGATGAAGGGGAAGCAGAGAACGTTGTTGATCTGGTTCGGGTAGTCGGTCCGCCCCGAGGCGATGATGGCATCAGACCGCACCGCCTTCACATCTTCCGGCATGATCTCGGGCACCGGGTTTGCGAGCGCGAATATCAGCGGGCGCGGCGCCATCTGCGCCACCATGTCCTGAGTGACGATCCGGCCTGCGGAAAGCCCCAGGAATATGTCGGCACCGGGCAGCAGCTCGGCCAGAGCACGCGCCTTTGTCTCCTGCGCGAAAGGCTCCTTGTACGCATCCATCAGCTCCGTGCGGCCTTTATAGATGCAGCCCTTGATATCGGAGACGAAGATGTTCTCGCGCCTGAGGCCCAGCGAAATGAGGAGGTTCAGGCACGCGAGTGCCGCCGCTCCGGCGCCGGAGCAGACGAGCTTCACCTCGCTGATATCCTTTCCGACGACCTTGAGGCCGTTCAGGATGCCTGCCGCCACCACGATCGCGGTGCCGTGCTGATCATCGTGAAAGACAGGAATACGCATGCGCTCCTGGAGGCGGCGCTCGATCTCGAAGCACTCGGGCGACTTGATGTCCTCGAGGTTGATGCCGCCGAACGTCGGCTCGAGCCGCGCAACGGCTTCCACGAAGGCGTCGACATCCGTCTCGTTGACCTCGATATCGTAGACGTCGATGCCGGCGAACTTCTTGAACAGGACGGCCTTGCCCTCCATCACCGGCTTGGAGGCCAGCGGGCCGATGTTGCCGAGTCCGAGCACGGCCGTGCCGTTCGTGATGACGCCGACCAGATTGCCGCGTGCCGTGAGCCGCGAAACCATGGATGGATCTTCGGCGATTGCATTGCAGGCGTGAGCAACGCCGGGTGAGTAGGCGAGCGCCAGGTCACGCTGGTTGGCCACCGGCTTGGTCGCCTGGATCGTGATTTTTCCGGGCGGGTCAGCCTCGTGATAGTCGAGCGCGCTCTTCCTGAGGTTGGACTCGAGGCGGTTCTGCTCAAATCGGGATTGGTCTTGGTGCATGGTTCCACACTGCGGGCATCGAGCCGCCTTGGTGTCAGTTTCGACTGATCGCTGGCGGTTTACCAGAAATGTCTGACATGCCGGCGACCCGATTGCAAAGCTGCAGTCATCGGGAGGTGCTCTCGTCACCAGTTCGCGGCGCCTGCTTGCGCAAACCTGAACCGGCTCGAATCGCCAGCGTCCTTGTTATAGGGAAGCAATGACATCGGTTCTCCTTCCACTCACGATCATCGTGCTGTTCGCCGCCATTCCGCTCGTCGTGATCGCGAGCCGGCACAGCAGAAGGGCTGCTGCGGGGATCACCGGCAGCGCCATGGCGCTGAGCCTGGCGTTATTCCTCCCGTTATCGCTGTTGACCGAAGGCCAGGCCAGTCTGGTGGAGAAATGGAGCTGGCTGCCTCAATGGGGCATCACGCTCGGCCTCCGGCTCGACGGGCTGAGCCTGCTTTATGCCATTCTGATCCTCGGCATCGGCATGCTGGTGGTGCTCTACGCCACCTACTATCTGCCCACATCGGATCGCCTCGGCCGGTTTTTCGGTCTTCTGCTGGGATTCGCGGGCGCCATGCTGGGGCTCGTGCTTTCAGAGAACCTGATTCAGCTCGTCGTCTTCTGGGAAATGACGAGCATCGCCTCCTTCCTGCTCATCGCCTACAAGTTCGAGGCCCACGATGCGCGCATCGCAGCGCGCATGGCGCTGGCCGTCACCGGTGCCGGTGGCCTGGCGTTGCTCGCCGGCGTTATGGTGTTGGGAAGCATTGCCGGCAGCTATGACATCTCCCAGGTGTTGGCCAGCGGTGACCTGATCCGCGACCACGCGCTTTATCCTGTCGCGCTCGTCCTGATCCTGGTCGGAGCATTTACGAAATCCGCGCAGTTCCCTTTTCACTTCTGGCTGCCGAACGCGATGGCTGCGCCGACGCCCGTCAGCGCCTACCTGCATTCCGCAACCATGGTGAAGGCGGGGGTGTTCGCGCTGGCGCGGTTTTATCCGGTGCTGGCCGGCACCGATTTGTGGATCGCACTGGTGTTTCCGGTGGGCGCCGTCACGCTGGTCTATGGCGCTTACATCGCGCTGCTACAGAATGACCTCAAAGGGCTGCTCGCCTACTCGACGATCAGTCACCTCGGGCTGATCACGCTTCTGTTTGGCCTCGACACGTCCATGAGTGCCATCGCCGGCGTGTTCCACATCATCAATCACGCGATCTTCAAAGCCTCGCTCTTCATGTCGGCGGGGATCATCGATCACGAATGCGGCACGCGCGACATGCGGCGCATCAACGGCCTGATAAAATACATGCCCTACACGGCCGTGCTGGGCATCGTGGCCGCTGGCTCGATGGCAGGTGTGCCGCTGCTCAACGGCTTTCTCAGCAAGGAGATGTTCTTTGCGGAAGCCGTCGAGCTGCAGCGGATCGATCAGTCCGGGTGGTTCCTGCCGGCATTCGCGACCATCGCCGGCGTGCTGACCGTCGCCTACTCGGCGCGCTTCATCTACGACGTTTTTTTCGGCGGCGAGCCCGTGGACCTGCCGCGCCAGCCCCATGAGCCGGTGCTGTGGATCCGGATCCCGGTCGATGTGCTCGTCCTTCTCTGCCTGCTCCTGGGCCTGTTTCCGCAGTTCACTGTTGGCCACATTCTCAGAGCCGCAGCGGCTGCGGTCCTGAACAGTCCGGTGCCCCATTTCGAGCTGTCGGTCTGGCACGGCTTCAATCTGCCGTTACTGATGAGCGTCATCGCCATCGCCGGAGGAATACTCTACTACTGGCGGTCCGACCGCCTCTTGATGCTGCACGACCGCTACATGCCCCGGCTGCACAGCCGCGTGGCGTTCGAGCGCCTCTACCGCAACCTCGCATCAGCATCGCAGGTCATCGTAGCAGCAGTCGACAACGTATCGCTCCAGCGGTACCTGGTGCTGTTCGTCGGAACCGTTCTGGTGCTCTGCGGCTGGGCCTACGCAACGGGCGCGCCAGCTCCCGTCCGCGGTCCTGAAGCTGGTATTCCGCCGGACACAGTCGTTCTGGCCGGTCTGATGGCGCTGGCTATCGGCAGCATCGGGGCAACGATCTATCACCGGCAGCGGCTGACGGCGCTGGTATTCCTGAGCGCCGTAGGTCTCATCGTCTCACTGACGTTCGTACGCTTTTCCGCACCTGATCTGGCCTTGACGCAACTCTCTGTCGAGGTCGTCACCATCACGCTGCTGCTGCTCGGCCTTCGCTTCATTCCGCGACAGGCACCGCAGGAGATCTCGCGCGTGCGACATGTCCGTGACATCGGGCTCGCCGTGGCTGGCGGGACAGGGCTGGCCCTGCTGACCTACGCGATGCTCACGCGTCCCTTCTCGACCATCTCGGACTACTACCTGCACAATGCCCTTCCCGGCGGCGGGGGGACGAATGTTGTCAACGTCATCCTGGTCGACTTCCGCGGTTTTGACACGCTCGGCGAAATAACGGTCCTGGCGCTTGTGGCCGTTGCGTCGCTTGCGGTGCTCGACGGCCTGCGGCTGCGGCCCTATCCGCCGCCCGCGCCGAAGGAGGCGGACCGGCACCCCATCATGCTGGCCATGCTGATGCGGCCGCTGCTGCCGCTGGCGCTGGTCGTCTCGCTCTACATCCTGCTGCGCGGGCACAACCTGCCGGGTGGCGGCTTCATCGCCGGGCTGATCACCGGCGTCGCCCTGATCCTGCAGTACGTGGCAAGCGGTATAGATCTGGCCCAGGCGCGGCTGCGTATGGATTTCCTGCGGGTTTCGGCGGCGGGGCTGGCCCTGGCGGTCGGCACTGGGCTCGCAAGCATCCTGTTCGGCGATCCGTTCCTCACGAGCGCATATGGGCACCTGCACCTGCCGCTCATCGGCGATGTCGAGCTGGTGTCTGCGATGCTTTTCGACCTCGGCGTCTTTCTGGCAGTAGTCGGCGTTGTTCTCGTCATCATGGCAGGGTTCGGCGTGCTGAGCCGTCGCGAGCTGCCGAGGATCGACGCCGAGGGGAGGCGCTGAGAATATGGAACTCGTGCTTTCGCTCGGCATCGGCCTGCTGACGGCCTCGGGGATCTACCTCATTCTGCGGGAACGGACTTTTGCTGTGGTCCTCGGCATCACCCTGCTCTCCTATGCAACCAACCTGCTGATCTTCGTCAGCGGCCGGCTGATGGTCGGCGCGCCGCCGCTCATCCTCTCGGGCCAGGCGCAGCACACGGACCCCATCCCGCAGGCGCTGGTGCTGACCGCCATCGTGATCAGCTTCGGCATGACCGCCTACATCGTGGCGCTTGCACTGCGGGCAAAGGGCGAGTCCGGCACCGACCACGTGGACACCGAGGAGCGACCCCGGTGAGCCACGCCCTGCTCCTGCCGATCGTATTGCCGTTGATCGCTGCGATCGGGTGCATGGCCGGGTACAAGCGCGGGCTGGCGTTTCAGCGCCAGGTGTCGCTCGGGGCTACGCTGATATTGCCCATCGTGGCGGCAATTCTCATCGCCTCCGCTGCGCGGGACGAGATCTCCGTCTACGCCATCGGCGCCTGGCCAGCGCCGTTCGGGATCGTGCTGGTGCTCGACCGCTTATCGGCAGCGATGGTCATGCTGACCGCAGCACTGGCCCTGCCTGTCCTGCTGTATGCCCTGGCAGGAACCGACGCCAAGGGGCGCCATTTTCATCCACTGTTCCAGTTTCAGCTCGCCGGATTGAACGGCGCCTTTCTGACGGGCGACATCTTCAACCTGTTCGTTTTCTTCGAGGTGCTGCTGGCCGCGTCCTACGGGCTGCTTGCTCACGGCGGCGGGCTGTTGCGGGCACGGGCGAGCCTCGCCTACGTCGTGCTCAACGTGGTAGGGTCGACGCTGTTCCTCGTTGGGCTCGCGCTCGTCTATGGCACGCTGGGGACGCTCAACTTCGCCGATCTGGCCCTGGTCGTCCCGCATGTGCCGCCGTCGGATCAGGCCCTCGTGCGGGCGGCATTCGCGCTTCTGGTGATCGTATTCGCCTTGAAGGCTGCGCTGCTGCCGCTGTCCTTCTGGCTTCCGCTCGCTTACGGGGCCGCAACGGCTCCGGTCGCCGCTCTGTTTGCCATTCTGACGAAGGTCGGAATCTACGTTCTGCTCAGGATCTTTGGCATCGTTTTCGCCAGCGCAGCGTTCACGGCAGATTTGCTCCAGCCCTGGCTCGTGCCGGTGGCCATCATGACGATTGCGCTCGGGATGATCGGACTGCTTTCAGCGCCGCGCCTTTCGGTCGGCGTTGCCTACCTGGTGGTGCTGTCGACGGGCACACTGCTCTCGGTCTTGTCGGTGCCGGGCATCGGCAGCGTGTCCGCCGTCATCTACTACCTGCTGCACTCGACGCTGGTCACCGGTGGCTTTTTTCTGCTGGCGGATGCCATCGCCAACCAGCGCGGTGTGCACGCCGACAAGCTGGAACGCGGTCCGCATGTGCGCGATCTGAAACTGCTCAGCGCCGGCTATCTGGTACTGGCCGTGGCGGTGAGCGGTCTGCCCCCGCTGTCGGGCTTCTTTGGCAAGTTCATGCTGATGCAGTCGGTGCAAGCGACGGGCTGGGTGACGGCGATCTGGCCGGCCTTGCTGATCTCCAGTCTGGTGACCGCTCTGGCCCTGGCGCGGCAGGGCAGCGTTCTCTTCTGGGAGCCGGTGCCCGATGAGCCGAGACCCGAATATCCACCGCCGAGCCGTTTGCATGTGGCAGCCGTGGTGGTGCTGGTGGCCGCGAGTCCCGTTCTGACGCTGACGACTGGCTCGGTCTCGGCCTATGCGCACGCCGCGGCGGAGCAGCTTCTGGCCCGTCAGGATTACATCGATGCCGTGGTCGGTGCATCGCCGGAAATCGTCAGGGTTCGGAGGCCAAGATGAGGGATCGCCTTTTGCCACGGCCTATTCTGAGCCTGGTCATTCTGGCACTCTGGCTGGTGCTCGCCTCCAGCGTCGGCGTCGGCCAACTTCTGATCGGCGTGGTCATCGCCATTGCCATTCCCATCGCGACAGCCGCTTTCTGGCCGGAGCCTATCAGCGTGGTCCGGCCGCTGGCCGGGCTGCGGCTCCTCGGAGTGCTGCTCTTCGATATCATCGTTGCGAACCTGAGGGTTGCGCGCCTGGTCGTGGGGCCGCTCGATCGATTGCGCCCCCAGTTCATCGAGGTTCCGCTCGACATCGACGACAGGTTCATTGCCTCGATCCTCGGCAACATCGTCGCGCTGACTCCCGGAACCGTATCGGTCGACATCGACCGCAGACGCCGGACCCTGCTCATTCACGCGCTCGATGTGGGCAATGCCCAGGCGCTCATCGACACCATCAAGACCCGTTACGAGGCACCACTCAAGGAGACCTTCGGATGCTGAGCTACGCTATTGCTGCCGCTATCACGATGGTCGTCACGGCCATGCTGCTCAACCTGTTCCGGCTGGTCCGCGGGCCCAGCCTGCCGGATCGGGTGCTGGCACTCGACACGCTGTCGATCAACACTATTGCGCTCGTCATGCTGTTCGGCATCAGCATCGGCAGCACGACCTACTTCGAGGCTGCACTGCTGATCGCCATGATGGGCTTTGTCGGGACGGCAGCCTTCTGCAAGTTCATTCTGAGCGGCGACGTCATCGAGTGAGGGCCATGGTTGATATCGTCACATCGCTGCTGGTGCTCGTCGGAGGGGCTTTCGCGCTGCTCGGCTCGATCGGACTGGCACGCCTGCCGGACTTCTTTTCCCGCCTGCACGGTCCGACCAAGGCAACGACGCTCGGCGTTGGCTCCGTCGTCATCGCGTCCCTGGTGAACGTCACCGCCAACGAGCCCGGCTTCGGACTGCGCGAGCTGGCGATCACGCTCTTTCTGTTCATCACGGCACCGGTGAGCGCGCACATGCTTTCCAAGGCCGCATTGAGCGAGCAGCGCCGCCGGGTCGAGGCGGAGCGAACGGGGGATTAAGGGCCGCCCCCACTCACAGCGTATCGGCAGTGCAGCAACACAACACCTGTCATCCCGCAGTGCAGCGCGAAGCGGTGCGCTGCGATGCGGGACCTTGCTACGCGCGCACCCAGGACGACGGGTGGCGGTCGGATTAATTGCTACACGACACCTTCATCCCTGAGCGCCGCGATCTCGTCGGCAGCAAGGCCAAGCACATTGGAGAGCACCACGTCCGTATTCTCGCCCAGTAATGGCGGTGCCTTGCTCGCCGTCGTATCGTGAGATGCCATCCGCACCGGGTTGGCGGCAACGGGCAGTGGCCCGGCCATATCGTGCTCGAGGACCCGCCGCATGCCGCGCGCCTGCACCTGCGGATCGGCGAAGACCTGATCGATGGTGTTGATGGGGCCGCATGGCACGGACTTCGACTCGAGCAGCGCGATCCATTCCGCCGAGGAGCGTAGCTGCAGCGCTTCCTCGATTTGTGGGATCAGTGTCTCGCGATTGATGATGCGGGCTGCGTTGGTGCGGTAGCGCTCGTCGACTGCCAGATGCTCGAGCCCCGCTGCTGCGCAGAAGCGCTGGAACTGCCCGTCATTGCCGACAGCCAGAATGATGTGGCCGTCGGCCGTGCGGAAAGCCTGGTAGGGCACAACGGTCGGGTGCGCATTGCCCATGCGCTCTGGCACCGCGCCGGACACGAGAAATGTGGACGCCTGATTGATGAGGGCGGCCACCGTGCTGTCGAGCAGCGCAACGTCGATGTACTCACCCTCGCCCGTCCGGTCTCGCTTGATGAGAGACGCAAGGATGGCAGCCAGGGCGTTCATGCCCGCCATCTGATCGGAAATGGCGACGCCTACCTTGACGGGACCGCCGCCAGGCACATCGTCCGGCTCGCCCGTCACGCTCATCAGCCCACCCATGGCCTGCACAAGAAAGTCGTAGCCGGCGCGCGGGGCATAGGGGCCGGTCTGGCCGAAACCGGTGATCGAGCAGTAGACGAGCCGCGGATTGATGGCCTTCAGGCTCTGGTAGTCGAGCCCATACTTGGCAAGTCCGCCCACCTTGAAGTTCTCGATCAGCACATCCGATTTTTCAGCGAGCCTGCGGATGAGATCCTGCCCTTTGGGATGGGCGATGTCGACCGTGACGGACTGCTTGCCGCGGTTGGTGCAGGCGAAATAGGCGGAGATGCCCGGATCGTTTGCGGTCGGCTCCAGCGCGAACGGCGGCCCCCAGCCGCGGGTATCGTCGCCGTTCCGGGGGCGCTCGATCTTGATGACCTCTGCCCCCATGTCGGCCAGGAACTGCGAGGCCCAGGGGCCGGCGAGGACGCGGGACAGGTCGAGGACGCGGATGTGCGAGAGCGGAGCAGCCATGAAGTCGTTCCCAGGGAGTGCATTGTGCGCTAACGGTTAGCACCACCAGCGCAATCTTGTCCTGCCGGACCAGCAGAGTGTCCAGGGGATCGCAGTCGGAAATGAATGAGCAGCTACGCCGCACCTCGGCCGCAGAGGATTTCGCCGGGGTGGGCGACCCTGGTGCCCTCGAAGCGATCTACGACGCAGCACGGCACATCCCGGTCCCTAGTCTGTCGCCTGCCGAGGCGGCGCTTCTCCAGGCCTACCGGGACAGAGGCTTCCTGAGAAGCCGGCTCGATCCGCTGGGATCGGCGCCGCTGCCCATCGTTCCAGAGCTCGACCCGGCACGCTACGGCCTCGACCCGACGCGGTCGCGTTGGCTCGTCGAGCAACTCGAGCACGCGTACTGCGGCCCGATCGGCTGGGAATTCGGGCACATTCACGACACCGCCAGGCGCCGGTGGCTCGAAGAGGCGGCTGAGCAGAGCATCGGCGCACCTGAAGCGGCCAAGCGCCAGGCGATGCTGGCGCTGTTGGCACGGGCCTATACGTTCGAGGCGGTGCTGGCGCAGAGATTGCCGGGTGCGCGCCTGTTCGGGCTCGGCGGAGCGGAAAGCTTCATTGCGCTCCTCGACGTGCTGCTGCGCGAGAGCGTTCCGCAGGGGCTGGAAGAGGTCGTGATCGGCGGCATGCATCGCGGGCGGTTCAATCTGCTCGCAAACTTCTGCGGCAAGCCGCTCGGCGCGATGCTGGCCGAGATTCAGGGCAAGCCCCCGGTCCCCGAGGGGCTGAATGTTTCGGCGGACGTTTCCTATCACCTTGGCTACTCAGGCGAGCGCGAGATCGCGGGCCGGCTGATCCGCATCTCTGCCTCCCCGCATCCCTCGCACCTGCAACTCGTGCCCATCATCAGCCAGGGCCGCGCCCGGGCGAAGCAATGGGGCCGGAAATTGCCGGACGGGCGGCGGGCGGTGCTGCCGCTGCTGTTGCACACGGATGCGAGCTTTGCGGGGCAGGGGCTCGTCGCAGAGATGTTCCAGCTTTCGCGGCTCGCGCCCTACGACCTCGGCGGCACGATCCACGTGGTCATCAACAATCAGCTCGGCTTCACGACGATGCCGGAGGAGGGCCGCTCGGCGCGCCATCCAACGGACATCGCCAAGCTGGTCGAGGCGCCGGTCCTGCACGTCAATGGCGATGATCCGGATGCTGTCTACCGCGTTGCAAGCGTCGCCGCACGCTGGCGCGCAACTTTCGCCAGCGACATTGTCATCGACCTCGTGTGCTACAGGCGGCCGGGGCACAACGAGATCGACGAGCCGCGCTTCACGCAGCCACTGATGTACCGCGCCGTCGACGGTCGCCTACCGGTAAACGAGCTCTACGCAGCACGACTTGCCGGCGACGGGCTCGATACGTCCCCGATGTCCGACGCAGCCCATGTCATGACGGAGGAGATCCGGGCCGGCTTCGAGGCGGCGAAGTCATATGCGGTCAACAGCGCAGACTGGTTCGACGGCGCGTGGACGGGGCTGCGCGCCGGCAGCACGGCCGAGATGCTGGCCTCGCCTGCGACCGGCGTGCCGCTCGCGGAGCTGAAGCGGCTCGGCGGGCTGCTGACCACGGCTCCATCCGGGTTCGATCTGGACCCCAAGGTGGCGCGTTTCCTGGAGGAGCGAAGGCAATCCATCGAGGCAGGTGAGGGACTGAGCTGGGCAACGGGCGAAGCACTGGCCTTGGCCTCCCTGTTGGCGGAAGGGACCCCGGTCCGCTTCAGCGGCCAGGACGCCGTGCGGGGTGCCTTCACGCAGCGCCACCTCGAGCTGCACGACCAAACGACCGGCGCGCAACATCTCGTGCTCGCACCAGCGGCGCGCGACGCCAGCCACGTCGAGGTCCATAACACGCCGCTCATCGAGCACGCGGTGCTTTGCTTCGAGTACGGCATGAGTCTTGCCGATCCGCGCCGGCTCGTCGTCTGGGAAGCGCAGTTCGGCGAATTCCTGAACATTGCGCAGCCAGTGTTCGACCAATGCATTGCCTGCAGTGAGGATCGCTGGCTGAGATCGACCGGCCTCGTCATTCTCCTGCCGCACGGGCTCGACGGAGGCGGACCGGATCACTCGACAGGAAGGCCGGAGCGGCTGCTGTCAGCCTGCGCGGGCGCCAATCTCGTAGTGGCGAATGCCTCGACGCCAGCTAACTTCTTCCATTTGCTCCGTCGCCAGATGCATTGGCCGTTTCGCAAGCCGCTGGTGGTGCTGACGCCTAAGGCGTTGCTGCGCCACAGGGCCTGCGTGTCATCACTCGCGGAGTTCGGGCCCGGTACGGCATTTCAAACGGTCATTCCGGAGTCCGGGATCAGGCGCGCCAGGCGGGTCGTGCTCTGCACGGGCAAGATTTACTACGAGTTGCTGCAGGCGCGTGCCGATCGTGGTCTTGAAAAGGAGATCGCACTGATCCGCATCGAGCAGCTTTGGCCGTTTCCGGCGGACGCGGTGGCAGCCGCTCTCAAGCCGCACCCGAAAGCAGAGCTCATCTGGTGCGAGGAGGAGCCCGAGAACATGGGCTATTTCCGCGCCTTGGCCCCGCACCTTGAGCAGGCTGCCGGACGCCCGATCCGCCGCGCCGGGCGCCCATCGGCGGCGACGCCGGCCGTCGGTGTGAAGGACTGGCTCGCGGCCCAGGCGCGCGCTCTCGTCGCGGACGCGCTGGGTTCGGGCTAGGCTCGTCCGGCGTATCATCCCGCAGGTTTCCCGCCAATTCGCTGAGAGGACTTCGATGAAGCAGCGCGACAAAACGAGGCTCGTACACGCGGCGCGCAACCATGCGGACGCGGAGACCAAAGCCGTCAATCCACCCATCATTCGCGCCTCGACTGTCCTCTACCGGGACACGGATACCTTGAAGTCCATCCGCACGCGGCGGGAAAGCAACGAGCGGGTTTTCACCTATGGCGCGCGCGGCACGCCCACCACATTCGCGCTCGAGGACGCGCTGACCGAGATCGAGCAGGGCGCGCGGACGATGCTGTTTCCGACCGGGCTTGCCGCCATCGCGCACGTGTTCCTCTCCGTGCTGAAACCGGGAGATCATTGCCTGTTGTCGGAGTCCGTTTACGGCCCGGCGCGGGCGATCGCGGTTCACTATCTTCGGCCGCGGGGGATCGATTGTGAGTTCTATCCCGGTGGCCACGAAGAGCTGGCGAAGCGACTGCGGCCCGAGACGCGGCTGGTCTACCTCGAAATTCCCGGCTCGATCATCTACGATCTGCAGGACCTGCCGGCCATTGCGGCGCTGCTCAAGGAGCGCGAGAACACGCTGCTCGCGGCCGACAACACCTGGGGCGCGCCGGGCCTTTATCGCCCGATCGCGCTCGGTGCGGACATTTCTGTCATCGCCATCACCAAGTACATCGCCGGCCATTCGGATCTGATGATGGGCTCCGTAACGGCGAACGCCCGTACAGCCGACCAGCTCTGCTTTGATGCCGGGCTGCTCGGGCAGACGGTGAGCTCCGATGATGCCTACCTCGCACTCCGCGGCTTGCGCACCGCGAGCGCCCGCATCGCCATGCACTGCGCACATGCGAAAGAGGTGATCCGCTGGCTCGAGCAGCAGCCGCAGGTCGACCGCGTGCTCTATCCGCCGCTGCCGTCCCATCCCGGCCACGAAATCTGGAAGCGTGACTTCACCGGCGCGAACGGCCTGCTCTCAGTGGCCTTCAAGCCTTACGTGACGCAGGATGACGTCGACCGCATGGTAGACCGGCTGAAGCTGTTCGGCATCGGCGCTTCGTGGGGCGGCTATGAAAGCCTGGCCATAGTCTATCCTCAGAATGGCATTCACGGCTGGGCCGGCGGCGCGCTCGTGCGCCTTCACATCGGCCTGGAAGATCCGGCGGACATCATCGCCGATCTGGACCAGGCGTTCGGCGCATTGCCAAGCTGATCGGCCGATCGTGTCATCGGGCGGCGGATCGCCGCCGCTCGATGACAGTGTATCAGGCCTATTCCGCCGCGACGGCGCTTGGCGTGGCGGGCAATGGCGGCAGCTGGGGGCGGCTCGCCAGGGCCTTCTCGACGATGTTCACGATGCGCTCCCGTTCGGCGCCGACGAGGGGCAGGCGCGGGGCGCGGCAGCGGTCGTTGGAGCCGATGACCATCGACTCGACGAGCTTGATGTTCTGCACGAGCTTGGTCGAAACGTCGACGTCGAGCAGCGGCCGGAACCAGCGATAGATGGCGCGCGCCTCGGTCATGCGGCCCGCGCGGGAAAGCTTCCAGATGGCGACCGTCTCGGCCGGAAATGCCGTCACCAGTCCGGCCACCCAGCCATCGGCGCCCATGGCAAAGCTCTCGAGCGCGAGATTGTCGACGCCGGTGAAGACCTGATAGCGATCGCCGGTGAGATTGATGATTTCTGTAATACGCCGGACGTTGTCCGAGCTTTCCTTGATCGACGTGAACAGCGGCTCGGACGCCATCTCCACCAGCATGTCCGGGGTGATGTCGACGCCATAGGCCGGCGGATTGTTATAGATCATCACCGGCTGTCCGCCCGCTCGCGCCACCGCCGTGAAATGCGTGATCGTCTCGCGAGGATCGGACTTGTACGGCAGGCCGGGCAGCACCATGAAACCGGCCGCACCGGCTTTCGCGCCGCGCTCGGCCAGCTTCTGCGCGTTGCGGGTCGAGCCGTCACTGATGGTCAGCAGAACCGGCTTGCCACCTGCAACATCGATCGCGATCTTGAGTACGTCCAGCTTCTCGTCAGGATCGAGGGTCGAGGCTTCGCCCAGCGAGCCGCAGACGATCAGCCCGTCCACACCGGCCTCCATCTGAAGCCTGAAGCAGCGCTCCATCTCCTTCGTGTCGAGCCGGTCGTCCTCGGTGAACTTCGTCGTGACTGCCGGGAAGATGCCTTCCCACTTTGCCATGCCAGCCATCTGCTGCCTCCTTTCAATTTGGCGCGGAGTGTGCGTCAACAATGGGGTAGGGACAAGAGGGGGCCGCCGAACATCAGCGCTTCGCGATAAGCTGTTGACTGGGGCTCAGCCGCTGGTTGGCCGGGTTGAACGTTCTCGTCTGATTCCCAGGGCGCCGGAATGCTCGCCAGAGCCACTTCGATGGATGTGGATTCGGGGACATCCGGGACCGCTTGCTGGCCCCGGATGTTGTCGGGTCAGAACGTCAGCCCACATGCCCGGCGGATGGCCAGCTGAACCGGCGATGGTGGCAACGCCGGATCGAATTCTCCTCTGGGCAACAGCGGCGGCTGCGCCATGAAGCGCGGCCGTTTCCCTCGGTGGGGTTGCGCGGCATGAACGAGGAATGGGTGGCACAGATAGACGGTGCCCGCCGCACCTGTCGCCAACTCCACATCGCAATCCTCCGTAGAGGCGTAGCCATCGGCGGAAAGCTGCCTGAGCGTCGCGCCTGCGTCGCCATGAGGCAGAAGCTCCCGCGCAATGATGGCATGCGATCCCTTCCGTATCCTCGTGGGCGCGTCGTCAGGACCGACATCCGAGAACAGGAACAGCATCAGCAATGCACGTCCGCTGCTCTTCACATTGGCTCGCCACTCCATGAAATCCGGAGAGTCGCCAAAGCTCATGTCGACATGCCAGCCATCGTCACCCGGGGCTTTTGCCGAGGGAAAGCGGATCGGAAAGGTTCCGAGGCCCTTTGGCGCAAGCCAGCGGTCAACACCGACGAGTTGATCGTAGGCTTGGTGCAGGCGCGGCGTATTTGCGGCTTCAATGAAGGGAGGCGAAGATTTCGACGCTACCCGAATAACAGGTTCAATCCAGTTTTCGGGCTCGACGGGCGACAGACCAATATCCGCCCACAACTCGTCCCTGCATCGTTTTGCAAGGTCGGTGCTGAAGGCATTTTCGATTTTGACGAAGCCGTCGTCAATGAAACGCTGAACCTGACTGGAGGTCAGGCCGATGTGCTCGGATTTTGGCATGACACATTCTCCGTTCGGCCACCGCGTCGGCGGGGCCATTTTGATCTCATCGGCGCAGATGCGCCGAAACGGCGAGGGACCGTTCAGATCAGCGGGAAGAATGTGGACATGAACATCATGGTGAAGATGTATACCGAGGCAAGTGGCGCAATCAAGAATGAATGTCCGATATGTCCGGCATGGCTGGCGTTGTGGCGCCAATGTCAGGCCTTCAGCTCCGTGTCCCACCACTCCTTCAACGCCTCGTCCTGCTCCGTCAAAAAGGCGTAATCGGGGACAATGAGCTTCTGGATTTCCCGCTGGGTGAAGCCGACGCTCTTGTTGAGATCGGGAGAGAGTTTCGCGTTCGAAATGGTCGGGCTATAGCCCATATCGATGGCGAACGCCTCCTGCGCCGCCTTGTCCAGCACGGCGTTGAGGTATGCATAGGCGCCTTCGGGATTGGGGGCATTCTTCGGAATGACGAAGCCCGACACATAGGCGATGACGCCTTCCGCAGGAGTCACAACCGGCACGATGAGCTCCTGCTTCTGCCATTGCACGACCTGCGCCTTCCACATGATGCCAAGCGCGCACTCGTCCGCCTGCAGCCCTTTCGCAAAGGCCTCGTTGGTCGGATAAATGCGCATGCCGGCCTTTTTGCATTCGAGGAGAAGCTTCTTGCCGGGCTCCAGATTGGTGATCGAGCCGCCGGCCGCGAGCGCAGCGGCGATCAGGGTATATTGATACTGGACATCGACAACGGCCAGCTTGTCCCCCCACTTAGGGTTGAACACATCCTTGTAGCCCTTTGGCGAAGTCTTGATCAGCTCGGGCTTATAGACCGCGACCTTGCCGGAATAGATGTGGCCGACGCCGTAGGGAAACCTCATGGATTTCAGAAGGTATTTCGCATTGGGAATTTGTGCGTAGTCGATCTCGGCGACCACGTCCGCGGCGTGTGTCTGGTACATGTTGGCCGCGGAGAATCCCTGAAGGTCCGTGCTGCCGCTGGGCAGGCGCTTTTCTGCCAGCAGCTTGCTGCGCCTTTGCGCTTCGCCCGCCTGGTCCTGGACCACCTCCCAGCCCAGCGCGTTCATGATGGGCGTATCAATGTTCTTGTTGAGCAGGCGCGCGTAGTCCCCGCTCCAAGTGCCGACAATGATTTTGCCCTTGGGCTCGGCGCGTAACGCCATCGGCAACGAACCGAGCGCAGCTGCACCTCCAAGGGCGGCGATTGCCTGCACCATTTGGCGGCGCGACATGCGATGGTCTCGGTTCGTCATCAATTTCTCCCGTACAGCAGACCCTCGATTATTACCGATCAGTGTAGCGACCGTGAAGGCGTGCCGAACTGATCTTAAGCGCCTTTCACCAGCCCCTTCGACGTGCACTCAATAGCCGCGATTGCGCGTGACATCGCCGGTGCGAATGGCAATCTTGCGACGCGGCCTTTCTTTCAGGCCACGCATGCTGGCGCAAGCTTCATCCGGCGCGGAAAAATCTTCTCGCGATCCGTCTGATGAGGCAAGATCTAAATCCCTGGTGTTTGGATCGAGGGAGGATTTGCCGGTTCGGCATGGAGCATGGGACATAGAATCACGGGGCGCCTGCTTGGCTCAAGATGACGAATGACCGCCCCCCGAGCAGGCCGGCATCAGGGCTGGCGGGCGGAAGCGGACGATGCGGGCTCGACGGACGGACGCCGGCAATCCATGGCCCCTTCAGCACCTGGCTCGCGCCGCAGAGCCGGGGGTATTCGTTGCTTTGGTGAACCGTGAAACAAGGTGCCTGTAAATCTCATTGTGATCATTCGGAGAGGAGTTGCAGCCATGGCCGAGAAGCCGATCATCCAGGCCTTTTTCGACGAGCCGACGAACACGGTGAGCTACCTTGTCGCCGATCCAGTGACGAAGAAGGCGGCTGTGATCGACCCGGTTCTCGACTACGACCACAACGCCGGCGAGGTGGATACGCGTTCGGTCGAGGCCGTGCTGAAGGCTGCGGCAGAATCCGGCTATACCATCGAATGGACGCTGGAGACCCACGCTCATGCCGACCATCTCTCCGGCTCGCCCTATATCAAGGCCAAGACAGGCGCGAAGATCGGCATCGGCGAGCACATCAAGGATGTGCAGAACATCTTCCGGCCGATCTTCAACGCGACGGATCTGAAGCCGGACGGCGGCGACTTCGATCACCTGTTTGCCGAAGGTGAGCGCTTCCATATCGGCGAGCTCGAGGTCGAGGTGATCTATACACCGGGTCATACGCCCGCCGACATCTCATACAGGATCGGTGATGCGGTCTTCATCGGTGACACGCTGTTCATGCCGGACTACGGCACGGCGCGGGCCGATTTCCCCGGCGGCGACGCGCGCAAGCTGTATCGCTCGATTCAGCGCCTGCTGGCTTTGCCGCCCGAGACGCGGCTCTTCATGTGTCACGACTACAAGGCTCCAGGCCGCGACACCTACGCCTGGGAGACAACCGTGCAGGAGCAGCGCGAGAACAATGTTCACCTCAAGGGTGGCGTGACCGAGGAGCAGTTCGTTGCGATGCGTACGTCGCGCGACGCGACGCTCTCGGCCCCCCGGCTCCTGCTGCCCTCGATTCAGGTCAACATCCGGGCGGGCCGGTTTCCGCCGGCCGAGGACAATGGCGTGCGTTACCTCACCATACCGGTGACGCTGAAGGGTGGCGCCGAGGCAGCGATCTGAACCTGTCGAAGAGGAGCATGTCGGCTGGACGCCAGGCGCATTGGGAACGGGTGTTCTCCAGCAATACTGAGGATCAGGTCAGCTGGTTCGAGGCGGTGCCGGAGGCCTCGCTCTCGCTCATCCGCGCGTGCGATTTGGCACGCGATGCGCTCATCCTGGATGTCGGCGCCGGCGCCTCGCGTCTTCCCGACGCCCTGCTGAACGAAGGCTTTACGAACGTTGCGGTGCTGGACATTTCGGCAGCTGCCCTCGAGCAGACGAGGCAGCGGCTCGGGCCGCTCGCCCGAAGTGTTCGGATGATCGTGGCCGACGTGGCGGATTGGCGACCCGATGTTCAGGTCGACCTGTGGCACGACCGCGCCGTGCTGCACTTTCTGGCTGGGACGCACGATAGGGCTGCTTATGCCGCTGCGGTGCGCACAGCAGTTCGTAGCGGCGGATTCGTCATCATCTCGGGTTTCGCGCCGTCCGGGCCAGAGCGCTGCAGCGGTTTGCCAGTGGTGCGGGCGAGCCAGTCCGAAATCGCCGCCTTGCTCGGGCCCGGGTTCGACCTTCTCGATGCCTTCGAAAAGGATCACCTGACACCGAAAGGTGTAATGCAGCGGTTTCTTTTCACGCGCTTTTGGCGTCACACGTGAGCTGGTTCCCGACGGGCCGGGCCGTCAGGGCAGGGGCAATGCCTCGTGCTCTTTCAGGATCTTGCCGGTCTCGGCGTCGACCTCGAGCATCTTGACCCGGTAGCCCCACAGATGGGCGACGTGCTGCAGCGTGCGATCGCATTGATCCTTGTCGAGCAGCACGCCGCGGCGCACACGGTGCTGCAGCGTCAGTCTGCGGCCGCCGGACAGGTCTGCATTGACCACCTGAATATCAGGATCGCGTGCGGCGGCGTCATACTGTTCGGCCAGCACCTTCCGGACCTGCCGGTACCCCATTTCGTCGTGAATGGCCTTCACTTCCACGAACGACGATCCGGTGTTGTCGTGGATCTGGAACAGACGGAAATCCCGCATCACCTTGGGTGACAGGTATTGCAGGATGAAGCTGTCGTCGCGGAAGTTGGCCCAGGCCTCCTTGAGATTGCCGAGCGCATCGCCATTGCCTGCGAACTCGGGAAACCACTCGCGATCCTCCGGCGTCGGCTCCTCCGAAATCCGCTTGATGTCGCGCATCATGGCGAAGCCGAGCGCGTATGGATTGAACCCGCCAAAGCCCTTGTCCTCGAACCGCGGCTGGTAGACCACAGACGAATGGTTATGCATGAACTCGAGCATCGAGCCTTCGGTGATCAGCCCCTTGTCATAAAGGCGGCTCATGATCTCGTAGTGCACGAACGTGGCGCAGCCCTCGTTCATGACCTTCGTCTGCCGCTGCGGATAGAAGTACTGCCCGAGCATACGGACGATGCGCAGCAGCTCGCGCTTCCAATCGTCGAGCTTGGGTGCGTGCTTCTCCAGGAAATAGAGGAGGTTCTCCTGCGGCAGCCCGAGTGACTGGCTCTCCTCCTCGGCTTCCTTGGCTTCGGGCGTGACGGGTCTCTCTTCAAGCTGCGAGCGCGGAATGGTCCGCCACAGCTCATTGTAGGTCGCCTCTTCGTGCTCCCGCCGCTTCAGCTCGCGCTCCTGCTTGTCCGTACGCGACTGGCGGCGCACGGGATGGCGGCTGATGCCTTGGGCCATGAGCGCATGGGCGCTGTCGAGCACGGCCTCGACGTTCTCGAGGCCGTATTTTTCCTCGCATTCCGTCACATATTCCTTGGCGAACCGCAGGTAATCGAGAATCGCCGTGGCATCCGTCCACTGCTGGAAGAGGTAATTGTTCTTGAAGAACTGGTTATGGCCCATGGCCGCGTGCGCCATGACGAGCATCTGCATCGTCATGGTGTTCTCTTCCATGACGTAGTTGATGCAAGGGTCGGAATTGATCACCAGCTCGTAGGCGAGTGCCCGGGCACCTTTGCGGTAGAGCACCTCTTCACGCGCGAAGTGCTTCCCGAAGGACCAGTGCCGGTACATGTTCGGCATGCCGATCGAGGCATAGGCGTCGAGCATCTGCTCCGCCGTGATCACCTCGATCTGGTTGGGATAGATATCCAGCCCCATCTCGCCGACGCCGATCTCCTCGATGGCGTCATAAGCTTTTTTGAGAAGATCGAAATTCCATTCAGCGCCCTCGAAAAGGGGGCCGCGCGTCAATAATGTGGTCGTCATCTCGCTGCTCTCTCCTCGCTGCCGGAAGCGGAGCCGGAGAACAGCTCGCGGAAAACAGGGTAGATCTCGCCCGGCGAAGACACGCGCCGCATGGCGAAGTGCGGATAACCCTCGGCGACCTCGCTGTAACCCGCCCAAGCGACGCTCTGCATGGGTGCGATTTGCGCTTCGGGCATGACCTCGATGTAGGCGAAGTACTGGCAGATGGGCAGGATCTCCCGCTCCAGCATCGTCACGCAGCGCTCCATGTCGTCATCGAAGTTGTGCCCGTCGGAGGCTTGCGCGGCGTAGATGTTCCAGTCCTCGGGCGGGTATCGCTCGGCGACGACCCGCAGCATCTCTTCGAGTGCCGTGGAGATCACGGTGCCGCCCGACTCGGTGTCGCGAAAGAAGGTGTCCTCGTCCACCTCCTGGGCTGTCGTCGTGTGGCGGATGAAGACGACGTCCACCTCGGAGTAGTGCCGCGAAAGGAAGAGGTGCAGCAGCATGAAGAACCGCTTGGCGAGGTCCTTCAGGGACTCCGTCATGGAGGCCGAGACGTCCATCAGGCAGAACATGACCGCCTGCGTCTTGGGCTTTGGCCGGCGCTCGTGGCGATTGTACTGCAGGTCGATGGGATCGATGTAGGCAACGACCTTGCGCATGTGTGACAGGTGTGACAGCCGGGCACGGAGCTGCTCGATCCGCTCCTCGTCCGGCTCGTCGCGCGCTTCCTCGGCCGCGATCTCCGCCTCGAGCTCTTCCAGCTCCGCCAGCCGCGGCCGCCTCAGCGCAATGCGCCTGGCGAGGCTGTTGCGCATGGTGCGCAGCCGGTTCAGCTTGGCCGGCGGACCGTCGGTCGTCAGGCCTGCACGCACCGGCTCGGGCGCGCGCAGGTCCTTCAGCTTCGCCTTGACCAGGTTCGGCAGCTTCAGGTCATCGAAGAACAGATCAAGAAATTCCTCGCGGGTGAGGCTGAAGACGAAATCGTCCTCGCCTTCCCCATCGGGGCTGCCTCTCTGGCCGCCCCCTCCGGCGCCGCCCTCCGGCTTGCGGATGACGTCGCCGACCTGGTATTCGCGATTGCCGGGCAGGACGAAATCGCGCTCGCCTGTATTCGAGCCGAGCGAAAACGACGGCTCCCGCAGCCCCTTCGATCTGATGCGGATGTTCTCGCCGCCATCGACCTCAGAAACCTTGCGGCGCTTCAGGGCGTCGCGAACCGCCTCCCGAATCTCCGCCTTGGCGCGGCGGAGAAATCGCTGGCGGTTCCCAAGACTTTTGGCCTTGGGATTGAGACGGCGGTCGACGATATGCATGCCCCGCTCTCGACCTCCTCACCCCGACTTCTTGACCCGCATGTACCACTCCACGAGCCGTCGCACTTGCCTGTGCGTATACCCGCGGGACACCATGCGGTTCACGAACTCCTCGTGCTTCTTTTCGGTCTCGCCATCCTTCTTGGCGCCGAAGCTGATCACCGGGAGCAGATCCTCGACCTGGCTGAACATCCGCTTCTCGATGACTTCGCGGATCTTCTCATAAGAGGTCCAGCTCGGGTTCTTGCCGCCGTTCTTGGCGCGTGCCCTGAGTGAGAACTTCACGACCTCGTAGCGGAAGTCCTTCGGGTTCGCGATGCCGGCCGGCTTCTCGATTTTCGAAAGTTCCTGGTCGAGGAGCTGCCGGTTCATGAGCTGGCCGGTATCGGGATCCTTGAAGTCCTGATCCTCGATCCAGGCGTCCGCGTAGGCGACATAACGGTCGAAAAGGTTTTGTCCGAAATCGTGATAAGACTCGAGATAAGCCTTCTGGACCTCGTTGCCGATGAATTCGGCATAGCGAGGGGCCAGCTCTTCCTTGATGAACTCGATGTAGCGGTTCTCGAGCTCCTCGGGGAGCTGCTCGCGGCGGATCGACTGCTCCAGCACGAACATCAGGTGCACGGGATCAGCCGCCACCTCGTGCGTGTCATAGTTGAACGTTTCCGACAGAACCTTGTAGGCGAAGCGCGTTGACGTGCCGTCCATGCCCTCGTTCATGCCGGCCGCGTCGCGGTACTCCTGGATCGTTTTCGCGTGCGGATCGGTGTCCTTCAGGCTTTGGCCGTCGTAAACCCGCATCTTCGAGAACAGGCTGGAGTTCTCATGCTCGCGCAGGCGCGTCAGCACCGAAAACTGCGCCAGCATGTCGAGCGTGCCCGGGGCGCACGGCGCGCCGGACACTTCACTCTGCGCCAGCAGCTTTTCGTAGATTTTCTTTTCTTCCGAAACGCGGAGGCAATAAGGCACCTGGATGACGCAGATGCGGTCGAGGAATGCCTCGTTGTTCTTGTTCGAACGGAAGCTCTGCCATTCGCTCTCGTTCGAGTGGGCAATGATGATGCCCTGGTAGGGCAGTGCGCCGACGTTCTCGGTGCCGACGTAGGTGCCGTCCTGCGTTGCGGTCAGCAACGGGTGCAGCATCTTGATCGGCGCCTTGAACATTTCGACGAATTCGAGAAGCCCTTGCGTGGTGCGGTTCAGGCCGCCCGAGTAGGAATATGCATCGGCATCGTTCTGGCCGTGGAACTCCAGTTTCCGAATATCGACCTTACCGACTAGCGAGGAGATATCCTGGTTGTTTTCGTCGCCGGGCTCCGTTTTTGCGACGCACACCTGCCGTAGCCGCGACGGGTAGACCTTCACGACCTTGAACTTGGAAATGTCACCGCCGAATTCGTCGAGCCGCTTCACGGCCCAAGGCGACATGCGCCCTGTCAGCTTGCGCTGCGGGATGCCGTATTTCTCCTCGAGCGTGGGGCCCATCGCGACCGGATCGAACAGGACGAGCGGACTCTCGAATATGGGGCTGATCTCGTCGCCCGCCTTCAGCACGTACACCGGGCACTGCTCCATCAGCTCCTTGAGCCGCTCGGCCAGGGAGGACTTGCCGCCTCCAACCGGCCCGAGAAGGTAAAGGATCTGCTTGCGCTCCTCGAGTCCCTGGGCGGCATGCCGGAAAAACCCGACAATCCGCTCGATCGTCTCCTCGAGCCCGAAGAAATCCTTGAAAGCAGGATAAATTTTGATGGTTCTGTTGAGAAACACACGGCCAAGGCGCGGGTCCTTGGACGTATCGACGATGTTCGGCTCGCCGATCGCCTTCATCATGCGCTCTGCCGCGCTGGCATACAGCATGGGATCATCACGGCAGGACTCCAGGTACTGCCGCAGAGGCATCTCATACTGCTTCTGGCGATCGTAGCTCTGCGCGTAGATGCTGAAGATCTCGTCTGCGGAGGTCATGCTTGTTCTCGCTCTCGCGATCTCACCAACGTTGTGATGGCTGCCCTCGCGCCATCACCCCTTTCACTTGAAGTGGGTTGCGCGCTGCCACTTGGCAATGTGGTTGCCCGCTTCAAATGCCGACATATCTCGCCGCTCCCTCACATCCTAACACAGTCGAACTGCATCTCGATCGCGGCTGGTGCAAATATCGAATTTTCTGCATTCAGCCGTATTGAAGTAACGATCCTGGCGCCCACTTCCGGCGGAAGTGAGTCGCTGCAATGATCGTGCCGCGCTGCGACGGCCGATCTGCTCACAATGAACGGCTTCCCAGTTGCTTTGGACTCGAAGTGGACGCAGCTAATCAAACGCACGCTCGCGCTCTTTGGTTCGGCCGGGGCGTCAATTGGCTTCGATCGGTATCGTCGATGCACCCCGTCCAGCGCCAAGGTCTGACACCCTGCTGCGAATGCCGCAGCCCCGACCATATCGTCCGTCTCGATCATAGACTGATTCCGGGTGCCAGGATGCCGCGCAATCACGTCTAAAGTGGAGGACGCGGCGAGCCTCCTGGAGTTCCCGCCAGCCATGATACGGGCGCGATTCCAGGGAGGTCTGCCATATTCTTGCGCAGTTTCCGGAGCTTGATATCCGGCATCAGACTTTCGGCGTGCCCGCGACCAGATCGAGACACGTTGGCGCGGGGTGTATCCGAAATCCCGCAGCCCTCGACGAAAATGTATCCGCACCCTGGCTGACGGCCAGCCCAAGAGCCTGGTCGATGAGATCCCTGATGCGTGAGACGCCGGATCCCAGTTTCATCTCTGCCACAGCGCGGACCCGCAGCAGCTCCGATCCGTAGAGCATCAGCCCCTGTTGCTGGGCGATCCGCCACCCCTCAGCGGCGGCTGAGAGCGCCCGGCGCGGGCGGTTGCAGGCGAGTGCTGTTTCGGCAACCAGCAAAAGGGCATAGGGCAGGGCCTGCGTAGCGCCTGTGCGTCTATATGCCCTGATAGCCTTCTCGATCAGCGCAATGCCGGCCTCGTTCCCGGCAGCAGCGTTCTGTCCGCCATGGGTCCAGCCGAGAACGATTTCAGCCCAGGCCGACCAGTAGGGAAACTCATGACGCTCACCGAGTGTCTTGCCCGCAAACGCCAGGGCCGAGGCGTCCTGCAGCTCGCCCAAGGTCTGCGCCCGGGCCGCGAGCACGCACAGGACGTGCGCGCTGGTATGGGGGTGGCGCAGGCGTGACGAGAGCGCCAGGGCGGCGTCTGCATGGCGCCTCGAGCTCTTCAGCCGGCCGGCGATGGCCTCTCCCCAGGCAAGGTGCGCGAGTGCAAGCGCACCCTGGTCGGAGGCATGCCGGAGGCGGAGAGCGGCATGACGGGTCTCGTCATAAAGCTCGAGCACGAGCCGGTAATGCGCAAACGCCTCCGCGAGACGGCCCCTCAACATCTTGGCGAGGCCCTGCATGCGGTGAGCACGCAGGCGCCGCTCGGTGATTCCGCTTCGATCAGCGCTGGCCGTGAGATTGTCTCCGATCTCGAGGGCACGGCTGATATCTCCGCGCACCAGATAACAGGAATGCAGCCCCCAAAGAGTATCGAAGTCGCCCTCCGGGCCGAGGACTTCGCGCGACAGGTCGAGACATCGTTCCAAGGTCTTGACCGCCTCCGGCGCCGCGTTGCCCTTGAGAGCGGCAAGCTGCACGCCAAGCAGGCGCAGCACCTCGATTTCCTCTGGCGGACTGCCTGCGTCCGGGTTGGCTCGCCGGGCTGCAAGTGCCTGACTCAAGTGATGGACGGCCGCGCGGGTCGAGGAGAGCTCGGCGGCGCGCAGCCCCGCCCTGTACCACCATGTGAATGCCCCCTTGGCGTCACCCGCGGCCGAGCAATGGCCGGCAATGATCTCCGGCTCCTGCTCTGCTGCGCGCACGTCCTCCGCCAGCACGTCTGCGACGCGCTTGTGCAGCTCATGCCGCCGTGTCTCGAGGACCGAGGCATAAGCCGCGTCGCGCAGCAGCACATGGGTGAACCGGAGAGCATTTCGGCTGCGGGACCCTGGCGCCTGCTCCAGAATGCCCAACGCCACCAGCTCATCGAGGCCGCCGATGAGATGCGTCCGCTGCATCTGGAGCACGAGGGCCAGAACGCCGGAATCGAATTGCCGGCCTATCACGGCCGCCGCCTGGGCCAGTGGTTTCAGATCGCCCAGCGAGTCCAGCCGGGCCGACAGAATCGCGTTGAGGGGGCCGGGCCGGAGGAGGAGGTCGAGATCGTGCTCGGCCACCTGCGCTCCGGCACATAGCCGCGCCAGCTCTGTTGCGAAGAGGGGAATTCCCTCCGACCGGATCGCGATCCGCTGGCGCTTCTCGGGGGGAAGTACGGAGCCCGACGGACTGCAGGCCAGAAGCTGCTGAATTTCACCGGACGAAAGTCTCCGCAGCGTGATCTGCGTGTGCTGCAGCGGCGCGGCGGCCCGGTGTTTACGCAGGCCGGCGCTGCGCGATGTCCACACCAGACAGACCGACCCCAGACTGGAGAGGCGTTCGCCAGCTTTGGCGACGAAGTCGAGCATGGAGCGGTCGGCCCAGTGAAGGTCCTCCAACGCGAGGACGACGGGACCGTTCGCCGCCAATCCGGCGATCCAGTTCAGGATGAGCGTGAAGATCCGCTCCAGCTCGATTTTTTCAGGTCCAGCGCTACCGGAGGAGAGCGCGGCACGGCTCTCGAGAAGGCGCTGGAACAGCTCTTGGTCGGATTGCTCCAGGTCCTCGATGAAGCGATGCAGCCCGGCTGCTCGCTCCTTCAGTAGTCGGCCCACGGTTTGACGCAACGGGTGAAGTGGTGCGCGCCGGGCTTCCGGCAGGCAGCTCAATTCAAGCCATGTTCCTGCAGCCGCTTTGACCTTCACCTCCAGATACCGCAGCAGGCGGGACTTGCCGATGCCGGCTTCGCCGCAAATCGACACGCACTGCGGCTGCCCATCGACGACGCGCAGCCATAGCTCGTCGAGCTTTTGCCGCTCCGCAACATGCCCGACGAAAGTCGCGGGAAGCCGCATTGCCGACCCATCCGCGGCGCTCCGGGCACCGAGGACGCGCCATGCTGCGTTGTCCGTTGACGGGATCGGCTCCAGCTCGAAAAAGCGCTCCACGAGGGGGCGGAAGTCATCACTGACCACAACGGAACGGGGCCCTGCCGCGGTGTGAAGCCGCTCCGCTGTGCCGAGCACAGATCCGGCGAGCTCGATGGTGTGCTCGCTACGCGTACCGCTGCCGGCGATTGCGATGCCCGTTTCGAGAGCGCATGCGATCGGCAGGTCCGCCTGGCAGACCTCCACGATCCGAAGGGCGGCCCGCACGGCACGGTGCGCATCGTCCTCACCTGAGTGCGGGAAGCCCCAGCAGGCAAGCAATCCGCGTCCGGAGAAGCCGATCACGTGCCCGCCGTGGGCGGTGATGATCTGGCCGATCTGCGGCCGCCAGAAGGACATATTCCGGGCCGTGCGCTCGGTGCCGGCTCGATGATCCTTCTGCGATGGCTGAACCACGCCGCAGGTCAACACGGTCACGCTGCGGCGCTCCGCGAAGCCAAGCTGCTGACCTATCCAATACGTCGAGAAGCGACTGTCGCTGTGTTGCGCAGCCCGCGCTTTGCCCTGGCGGTGACGTGGATTGCCGTGGGCGGGATCAGGCATGCCGACAGTTTGGTTCAATATCAGGGGGAGTTGTACTCTGTTCAGTAACAATGCATCGGAGTCGGGCCGCCACGGTTTGGCAAGCCGGCGCCGCATGCCGAGGTGAATCGAATATTGACGCGTCCAACACGCGTGCAGATTGGGGACTGAGACTTGGGGGCGGATCGATCCCGCTGATCAGTCCTTGTCAGCAGTCCGTGCCGGATCGAATCCCTCGGCCCGCACGAGCGCCTTCAGGCGGTCATCGTCGTAGGACTGAACGAGATCGGCGATGGCGGCGTCGGCCTCGGCGGCCAGGTCGTCACTGCAGGGCTGCGGCGTACCCCTGCGCCACTGGCTGAGGTACGCCTCGCCGTCTTTGGCGCCGACGCGCATGGCGCAGGCATCGATGGCCCGGATGAAGCGCTCGGGAAGCTCCCGCTTCTCCGTAGCGCGACCCTTGCGGATGATGATCTGTGCGGGAATGTCTCGCCAGTAGAGGGTGATGCGCTCAGCCATCTCGTCACCTGCCCAGCCTTTTGGAGCGAGAGATAGCACACTGCGGTGCCAAATAGGACCCGTCGACTTGGGCGAGGCGCGAACGAAAAGCGTGGCGTCCCGCAATCGAGACGCCACGCGTTTGACCAAATCAGGAAGCTGGAGCCTGCTCAGGCATGAGGCGACGAAACGGACTGCAATACCTCACCTGAGACCTGGCGCGGTGCCGAATGCGAAATGTCACCGAGACTCAGGATGCCAACCATACGCTTGTCATCGTTGATGACAGGCAGCCGGCGGACCTCGTGCTGCTCCATGATGCGTACCGCGTCATCGAGCTCCTCGTTGTCGCGGCAGTAGATGATGCCGCTCGACATCACGTCACGCGCGGTCATGACCGAGCAGTCGAGACCCTGCGCGATGCCGCGGCAGACAATGTCGCGATCCGTCACCATGCCCACGAGCCGGTCATTTTCGCCCACGGGGAGCGATCCGATGTCCTGGTCGCGCATGAGCTTGGCGATTTCAATGATCGGCGTACCCGGTTCGACCCAGTGCACGCCTGGGTGCATGACCTCACTCACCTTCATGTTCGCTCTCCTCCAAGGCCCGATAACGAATTGATGTGTTGGGCCAGGAGTCCGGCGCCAACACTTGATCAACGCCTGAGGCCGTCCGAGGTTCGCTCGCGCCAGGAGACAGCCGGTCGCGGGGCTGGGGCGGGAGACTAGCCGCCCTCCCGGAATGTCGGATAGAGCGTCATCCCGCCATCGATGAAGAGGGTGGTGCCGACCACGTAGTCCGACAGGTCCGAGGCGAGCCAGGCCGCGGCCCGCGCCACATCTTCGGGCTCGCCGATGCGGCCGTAGGGGATCATCTCGAGCAGGGCGGCATGTGCAGCCTCCTCGGACCAGGCCTGCTGGTTGATCGGCGTCCTGATCGCGCCAGGAGCGATGCCGTTCACGCGGATCTGCTCGTGGGACACCTCCTGGGCCAAACTTTCCATGAGCAGCTTCATGCCGCCCTTGGAGGCTGCATAGTTCACGTGACCTGCCCACGGGATCACCTGGTGCACCGAGTTGATGAAGATGATGTTGCCCCGCGCCCTGGCCTGGGGCAGGGGCGGCTGGGCGCGAAAGCGGCGCACGGCCTCCTGGGCGCACAGGAAGGCACCCGTCAGGTTGATGTCGATCACCCGTTGCCAGTCGCTGAGGGAGAGCTCGGTGAATGGTGCATCGCGCTGGATGCCGGCATTGGCGACGAGAATGTCCAGCCGGCCGAACCGGTCCACCAGCGCTTCGACCAGCGAGGAGCAGACCTCGGGGTCGGAGACGTCACCGCCGAGTGCAACGGCCCTGCCGCCCTCGTCCTCGATCGCTCTGACCACCTCCTCAGCGGATTCGCGGCCCGAATGGTAGTTGACGCCGACGGCAACGCCGCACCGGCCGAGCTCCTCTGCGATGGCCCTGCCGATGCCGGAGCTGGCCCCTGTGATCAGGGCCGTGCGTTGCTCGAGTCCCAGCCAGTGCATCAAGCTCACCCTCTTGTTCCGCTCATGGAGGGTGGGCCGCCTTGAGTCCACCCTCAGTCCCTGGTGGAACGCGAAATAGCGAGTGACGGTTCGGGACCGGTGCGCCCCGCCGGCTATGCCGAAACGGCCGGCGCCTGCCGCAGGGCACCGCGCTGCGCGAGCGCCTCGGTGATCTCGTCGAGAATGGCCGGATCGTCGATCGTGGCTGGCATTTTCCAAGGCTCGCCGTCGGCGATCTGGCGCATCGTGCCCCGAAGGATCTTGCCTGAGCGCGTCTTCGGCAATCGCTTCACCACCATCACGTTCTTGAAGGCGGCGACCGGCCCGATCGTTTCCCGCACGAGCTGGATGACCTCGGCCTCGATTTCTTTCGGGTCACGATTGACACCGGCATTGAGCACGACGAAGCCGGCCGGGAGCTGCCCCTTGGTCTCGTCGTGCACGCCGATGACGGCGCACTCGGCGACATCCTTGTGCCGGGCGACGACCTCCTCCATCTGCCCCGTGGACAGCCGATGGCCGGCCACGTTGATGACGTCGTCCGTGCGAGCCATCACGTAGATGTAGCCATCCTCGTCGCGATATCCGGCGTCCGACGTCGTGTAATAGCCGGGGAATTCCGCCAGATAGCTCTTTCGGAACCGCTCGTTGTTGTTCCACAGCGTCGGCAGGCACGAAGGCGGCAGCGGCAGCTTGATGGCGAGCGTTCCCGTCTGGCCTGCCGGCAGCGGCTGGTTCTTCTCGTCCAGCACCTGCAGGTCGTAGCCGGGCATCGGCACGGTCGGAGATCCGTGCTTGACCGGCAGCATGCCGAGCCCGACCGGATTTCCGCAAATGGCCCAGCCCGTCTCGGTCTGCCACCAATGGTCGATGACCGGTACGCCGAGCTTTTCCTCGGCCCACTTGATCGTCTCGGGATCGGCCCGCTCGCCGGCGAGGAACAGGGTGCGGAAGGCGCTGAGGTCGTACGTCTTGATGAACTCGCCTTGTGGATCTTCCTTCTTGATGGCGCGAAAGGCGGTCGGCGCGGTGAACATCGCCCCAACCCGGTGCTCGGCAATCACACGCCAGAACGCGCCGGCATCGGGGGTTCCAACCGGCTTTCCCTCGTATAGGACGGTCGTGCAGCCGTGGAGCAGCGGCGCATAGACGATGTACGAATGCCCCACGACCCATCCCACGTCGGATGCTGCCCAGAACACCTCGCCCGGCTCGACACCGTAGTGGTTCTTCATCGACCACTTGAGCGCCACCATGTGGCCGCCGTTGTCGCGAACGACGCCCTTGGGCTGCCCGGTCGTCCCAGAGGTGTAGAGGATATAGAGCGGGTCGGTGGCGGCCACAGACACGCAGCCCGCCTTGCGCCCGCGGGCTTTCGCGTCGCGGACGAGGGCGGCCCAGTCGTGATCGCGCCCCGGCTCGAGCGGTGCTTCCTGCATCGGCCTCTGCAGGATCACGCAATGCGCGGGCTTGTGATCGCTGAGCTCGATCGCCTTGTCGAGCAGGGGCTTGTAGGCGACCACCCGGCCCGGCTCGACTCCGCAGGAGGCCGAGACCACTGCAACGGGCTTGGCATCATTGATGCGGGTCGCGAGCTCCGAGGCGGCAAATCCGCCGAACACGACCGAATGAATGGCTCCGATGCGGGCGCAGGCGAGCATCGCAATGGCCGCTTCCGGAACCATCGGCATGTAGATGATCACGCGATCACCCTTGCCGACCCCAAGGTCCTTCAGCACGCCGGCGAAGATCGCGACCTCGTCAGTAAGCTCGGCGTAGGTGTAGGCCTTCTTCGTCTCGGTGACGGGGCTATCGTAGATCAGCGCCTTTTGATCGCCGCGGCCGCTCTCTACGTGCCGGTCAAGGCAGTTGTAGGCGGTATTGCACTCGGCGCCCGGGAACCAGCGGCCATACTCGTCCATGTACGGATCGAAAACCCGGTCCCACAGCCTGTACCAGCCGATGTCCCGGGCAGCCTCTCCCCAGAAGGCTTCGGGATCCTTTTGCCAGCCGGCGTAGACCTCGTGATAACGGCTCATCTCGAACTCACTCCCGCATGCCGCCCTTGTGCCTGTCTGTCGCTATCAAAAGGCCGATGAGCGGCAAGTGCAATAGGAGGTTAGGCCGAAATCGGGAGAGGCGCCGTCAGCAAGCCGACAATGCAAGGAAGGCCGGCGGAGGGACCTCCGCCGGCCTTCGGGCTTTCCGGAACAGCCTGGGCGAGGCTTACTGCGACTGGCGCACCTGCACCTGTTGCCGGTCCTGGACGACCGAGTAGTTCTGGTCGCCCATGCGGTAGCGTGGCATGGACCGGAGCTGCGACTGCGTCAGGCCAGAGGCGTAAACGTTGCCGCCGCGCATCTGCACCTGCTCCATCGGCACGATGTACTGGTCCTCGCCGAGACCCAGGAAGCCGCCTCGGCCAATCACGATGTACTGCTGGCCGGACTGATCCATCAGCACCTCGTTGATGCTGCCGAGCTGCTCACCCTGGGCACCATAGACGTTGCTGTCCACGAGCTGGGACACAGCGATGGCCTGGCCCATCGGCTGGGTCTGGGCCTGCTCGGTCGTCTGCTGTTGCTGCTGTGGCTGCTGCTGCTGTGCGAACTGCTGGTCCTGCTGGTCTTGCTGCTGCTGGGGCTGCTGAGCGAACTGCTGGCTTGGCTGCTGCTGCTGCTCGGGCTGTTGGGCAAACTGCTGCTGACCTTGCTGCTGCTGGCCAAGCTGCTGCTGTTGCTGGCCCTGCTCACCGGACGGGATCTGCTCGAACCGGACCTGAGGCTGGCCCTGCGCCTGCTGGAACTGGACGCGAGGCTCACCCATCTGCTCGACCTGCACCTGCGGCTGCTGAGCGCGCTGGATCGTCGGCTGGACCTCGCCCGCCGGCGGTTGCACCTGTATCTGGGGCTGCGCGCGCTGGACCTGCACCTGCGGCTGCTGCTCCGGCTGCGCGACTGCGACGCGCGGCTCTGGCATTTGCACCTGCACCTGCGGTTGCGGCATCTGCACACCCACCTGCGGCTCCGGCATGCGCACCGTCACCTGCGGCTGCGGCTGTTGAACCGTTATCGTCGGCGGCGGAATGCGCACGGTGATCTGCGGCTGGGGCTGCCGTACCGTCACCTGCGGCTGCGGCTGCTGGACCGTTATGCGGGGAGCCGCCGGTGCGAACTGCACCTGCGGCGGCCGCTGCTGTACGGTGATTCGCGACTGCCGCTCGCCCTGCTGCCCGAACTGCTGCTGGTCCTGGGCGAACTGCTGCTGACCCTGCTGGCCCTGCAGGCCGGCCTGCTGCATCTGCTGAAGGGCGTTCTGGCAGGCCTCCTGATCGCCCTGTGTCCTGTACTGGCGCGCCTGCTCCAGTGAGATCGTCGCGCCGGAAGGGTCCTGCTGAAGCTGCTGGATGAGCTGATCACACGACCCCTGTTGCTGCTGGGCCTGTTGCTGCTGGGCCTGCTGCTGCCCGGTGAGCCCCTGCTGACCCTGGAGGCCTTGCTGGCCCTGGAACTGCTCCGATTGTCGGGGCTGCACCTGGTACTGTGGTTGCTGCTGCTGTTGCTGCTGCGGGCTTTGCACCTGCGCGAACGCCGCCGGGACGAGCGCGGTCGTTCCCAACAGTGCCGCTGTGAAGAAGAGTTTCATACTGGCCTTCCATCGATGGAGGTTGGTGACATGGCGCCGTAACCGCCCATGGATGCGCTTTGTTCCGCTGCTATCAAGGATGTGGGCTGCTGCCGACGGGGCGCGGAGCTTCAGACCGCAGTTCTGGTCAAGCTGGCGGCGCGGCAGCGCGCGATATAAGAACAGGGCCAACGCTCACGTGCGTCCTTCGCACTCCACCCCACTCTGGCCGATGATCACCGACCCCTGGTTCTTCGCCGTCGCTATCCCGGCGATCGTTCTCACAGGCCTGTCGAAGGGCGGGTTCCTCGGCGGCATCGGGGGTATGGCCGTTCCGCTGATGTCGCTGGTGATCTCTCCTGTACAGGCCGCCGGCATCATGCTGCCGATCCTCATCGCCATGGACTGGATCGGCGTCTGGGCCTATCGCCGCGACTGGAGCGGCGCGAACCTCAGGATCCTTCTGCCTGCCGCGACGGTTGGCATCGTCGCTGGCTGGGCGACGGCGGCTTATGTCAGCGAGTCTCACGTGCGACTGCTGGTCGGCCTGATCGGCGTCCTGTTCACCGTCGATCACTGGTTGAAGCTGAGACCGCGCACCGTCGCGCCCGGCCCGAAGTGGGCGAAGGGCACGTTCTGGGGAGTGCTTTCGGGCTTCACCAGCTTCGTCAGCCACACCGGCGGGCCGCCTTTCGCCGTCTACATGCTGCCGCAGCGGCTGCCGAACGCCATCTACGCGGGCACGGCGGTGATGTTCTTCACGGCCGTCAATCTCATCAAGGTGCCGCCATACCTGTTCCTTGGCCAGTTCAATGCCGAGAACCTGAGAACCGTTACCGTGCTGCTGCCACTCGCGCCGCTGGCCATGGTCGCCGGGGTGTGGCTCACCCGCCGCGTGCCGCAGGAGCCGTTCTACAAGGTGATTTATGGCTGCCTGTTCGTCATCTCGGTCAAGCTGATCTGGGATGGCGTGCGGGCCCTCGTTTGAAGCCGCTGCAACCCTCGCAACCGGCGGCCGGAACCGTGCCCGCGACGCAGCCGTTGCCCTGCGTCAGTCGAAACGTCCGGGCCCGGTATGGAAAGCTACGATGTCATCGTCGTGGGAGGTGGGGCGGCCGGCCTCAGCGCAGCTTTGCTTCTCGGCCGATCACGACGCAGCGTACTCGTCTGCGATGCGGGCAGGCCGCGCAACTGGGCCTCCTCGGCGCTGCACGGGTACATGAGCCGTGACGGCATGCCGCCTGCCGAGCTGCTCGCTACGGCCCGCCAGGAGTTGCGGCGGTATCCGAGTGTTCGGCTGATCGGCGATATGGTGATCGATGTTGCTCAGCAGGCGGGCCGGTTCGAGGCTTCACTCGCCACCAACGGACGCGTCGCGGCGCGCAAGCTGCTGCTCGCGACCGGCGTAGCCGACGAGCTGCCGGCGCTGGAAAACATCGAGGCCTTCTACGGGGAAACCGTCCATCACTGCCCCTACTGCAACGGCTGGGAGCACCGCGACGACCCGATCGCGGTTTACGGCGGCCGCGAGAAGGGAGCCAAATTCGCCCTGATGATGAAGCAGTGGAGTCCGGATGTCGTGCTGTGTACGGACGGCCGGCAACTGCCGGGTGCGGAGACGCGAGGCCGGCTCGAAAAACAAGGCATTCCAATTCGCACGGAAAAGATCGGCAGGCTGGACGGCACAGGCTCGCAGCTCGAGCGCATCGTCTTCGCGAATGGAGATGTGCTGCCGCGCCGTGCGCTGTTCTTCACCGTCGGCCAGCATCAACGCTCGTCGCTGTTCCAGAGACTCGGTGTGGGGCAGGGTGCGAAAGGCGGCCTCAATGCCCGCTGGCCCTCGTGCAACACGGGCATCGACGGCGTCTACGTGGCTGGTGATGCATCGCGGGATGTGCAGCTTCTCGTCGTGGCCGCTGCAGAAGGGGCCTGCGCGGCGCTCGCCATCAACAAGGCCCTGATGGCCGAGGATGGCCTCGGCTGAAATCGTCTCCGGCAGGCATCGGCGAATTGCGGCTGTGTCAGTGCTGCTGTAGCGTCCACTGCAGATGCCGGAAAATGCGATCACTGCCTCGCCATGAACCCCTTCGATCAGCACCTCGACCGAAATCCCGCGAACTACCAGCCTCTGACCCCGCTGACGCTGCTCGAGCGGGCGGCGATGGTGCATCCGGATCACTTGGCCGTCATCCACGGGAAGCAGCGGATGACCTACCGGCAGCTCTACGCCCGGTCCCGTCAGCTCGCCTCTGCGCTGGCGGCGCACAACATCGGCCGCGGTGATACCGTCTCCGTCATGCTGCCCAACACCCCGCCGATGCTCGAGGCGCACTACGGTGTGCCGATGACCGGCGCTGTGCTGCACTCGATCAACACGCGGCTCGACGCGGGCGTGATCGCCTTTCAGCTCGATCACGCAGACTCGAAGGTGCTCATCGCAGACCGTGAGTTCGCGCCGACGATCCGCGCGGCACTCGACCAGGCCAAGGTTCGTCCGCTCATCATCGAGTACGACGACAAGGAGTTTCCGCAGCCCGGCGACCCGCTTTCGGGCTCGGACTACGAAGCGTTCGTCTCCTTAGGCGATCCTGAATACGCGTGGCACATGCCGGATGATGAGTGGGATGCCATCGCCCTCAACTACACCTCCGGCACGACGGGCAATCCGAAGGGCGTCGTCTACCACCACCGCGGCGCCTACCTGATGTGCTTCGCCAATGTCGTCGCGGCGGGCATGGGCCGGCATCCGGTCTATCTCTGGACCCTGCCGATGTTCCACTGCAACGGCTGGTGCTTCCCGTGGACGTTGTCGGCGGTGGCAGGCACGCACGTGTGCCTGCGCTGGGTGCGCGCGAAGGCGATGTACGACGCAATCGCCGAACACAAGGTCACGCATTTGTGCGGCGCACCGATCGTCATGTCGACGCTGCTCAATGCATCGCCGGAGGAGAGCCGCCCGCTGCCGCACAAGGTGCAGTTCGTCACCGCGGCCGCTCCGCCGCCCGCGTCCGTGCTCGCCGCCATGGCCGAAGCCGGCTTCGACGTCACGCACGTCTACGGCCTGACGGAAACCTACGGCCCCGCCGTCGTGAACGACTGGCACGATGACTGGGACAAGCTGCCTGCATCGGAGCGCGCGGCGCAGAAGTCGCGCCAGGGCGTGCGCTATCCCACGCTCGAAGGGCTCAAGGTCATGGACCCGAGCACCATGAGCGAGGTTCCAGCGGATGGCGAGACCCTCGGCGAGGTCATGTTCCGCGGCAACATCGTCATGAAGGGCTATCTCAAGAACCCGCAGGCCACCGCAGAAGCCTTCGCTGGTGGCTGGTTCCATTCGGGCGACCTCGGCGTGTTGCATCCCGACGGCTACATCCAGCTCAAGGACCGCTCCAAGGACATCATCATCTCCGGTGGCGAGAACATTTCCTCGATCGAGGTGGAGGACACGATCTACAAGCACCCGGCCGTTGCCTACGTGGCGGTCGTGGCCAAGCCTGACGACAGGTGGGGCGAGACCCCGTGCGCCTTCGTCGAGCCGAAGCCCGGCACCAGTGTCACGGCCGAGGAGATCATCGCGTGGTGCCGGGAGCATCTGGCGCGTTACAAGTGCCCGCGGCATGTCGTTTTCAGGGAGATCCCGAAGACCTCGACGGGCAAGATCCAGAAATTCCTGCTGCGGGACGTTGCAAGATCCTTGTGAATCTCAGGGGTGGGTATGATGAGCCTCCGGCTGGCAATTGCGGGACTTGGCGCCATCGGGCTGCAGGTGGCCCGGCGCGTGGACGCCGGTGACATCGGCGGGCTCACGCTCAACGCGGTGGCAGTGCGGGATGAGGCCAAGGCGCAGCGCAGCATCGCCGGCTTCCGCAATCCGCCGAAGCTCGTTCCGCTCGATCGGCTCGCGGAAGAAGCCGATCTCGTGGTCGAGTGCGTTCCCGCCGCACAATTCCTGTCGGTGGCGGAGCCGGTTCTCCGGGCGGGGCGGACTTTCATGCCGCTATCGGTCGGAGCGTTGCTCGGGCATATGCATCTCGTCGATCTCGCCCGGGAGACGGGCGCGCGCATCGTCGTGCCGAGCGGGGCCATTCTTGGGCTCGATGCCGTTCGCGCCGTGGCGGAGGGCAATGTTCATTCCGTGCGGCTCATCACCCGAAAGCCGCCTGCAGGCCTTGCCGGTGCCCCTTTGCTGGTCGAGAAGGGAATCTCGCTCGAACGCCTGTCGGAGCCGCTGATGGTGTTCTCGGGCACTGCACGCGAGGCGGCGAAGGGCTTCCCGGCGAACCTCAACGTCTCTGTTGCGCTGTCGCTCGCGGGCGTCGGGCCCGACCGGACGGAGGTCGAGGTCTGGGCGGATCCGGCTGTGACCCGCAACACGCACACCATCCTCGTAAAGTCCGACTCGTCCGATCTGACCATGACAATCGAGAACATCCCGTCGGCCGAGAACCCCCGGACAGGCGTGATCACGGCCCTCAGCGTCATTGCGGCTCTGCGCAGGCTGACCGAGCCGCTCGTCGTGGGCACCTGAGGCGGATCACGAGCCGAAGTCCCCAACGGGGATCAGTGAGTTTCCTTATGGCCCCGTGAGGGAAGCATGCTTCGCGCCATCATCCTGGCTGTCGCAGGCGATGGCCTGCTGTCCCTCATGGACGCGCTCATCAAGTCGATGACGCCACGCTATCCGACGTTTCAGATCGCGTTCATGCGGTTCATGTCGGGCTTCGTCTGGGTGAGCCTTCTACTCGCCCTTATGCGGCCGGGCTGGCCGAGCCGTGAGACGGTCCTCTACAACACGACGCGGTCGGTGCTGGTCGTCATAACCGCCACCACGTTCTTCTACGCATTGAGCGAGCTTCCGCTCGCGGATGCCGTCGCGCTGGCATTTCTTTCGCCGGTCTTCATCGCGCTGTTCGGGGCGATGTTCCTCAATGAGCGCATTGACACGCGGATCGTGCTCGCCCTGCTGGCCGGGTTTGCCGGCATGATACTGATTGCCGGCAGCCGCATCGGCACCGATACCTATACGGATGGCGCCATTTTCGGCACGCTCGCCTGTGTCGTCTCGGCCATCGCCTATGCCCTCACGCTGGTGCTGTTGAGGGCACGCGCTCAGCGGGACGCGCTGACGATCATCGTCTGGTTCCAGAACGTCGGCCCGGCGCTGCTGCTGGCGCCTGCGGCGGCGCTGGTGTGGACAACGCCGACATTGCCGGACATCGGCCTGTTCGCCTTGGTCGGGCTGATCGGCGTGAGCGGCCACCTGTTGCTGGCGTCCGCATTCGCGCGCGCCGAGGCGGCGAGGCTGGCGCCGATCCAGTACGTCACCCTGGCCTGGGGCGTTGTGTTCGGCTACCTCTTCTTCGCGGACTTGCCCGGTCTCGCAACCCTCGTCGGAGCAGGCCTGATCGTGCTTGGCACGCTGGTGACCCACCGCCGGAAGCCGGAACCACCTGGCACCAGCGTCGGCAAGCGGACCGCCTGACATTTGCTTCGACGGCGAATGCCGACGGCCCAGATCCTCAGCCCGTGTTGGAAAGCGCATCCTCTCGAGCGAGAGCGAGTGCGTCATCTCTCGCGCTTACGTTTATTCGTGGCCGAAACGCTGTCCCCGCAATTCGGCCGATGTGACCGGCCCTTGAATCGAGAGCCGACCTTAGCCCTGGCTCCGGCTCAGGC
Organism: Hyphomicrobiaceae bacterium; assembly: GCA_041687075.1. Classification (GTDB taxonomy): domain Bacteria; phylum Pseudomonadota; class Alphaproteobacteria; order Rhizobiales; family Hyphomicrobiaceae; genus ZC4RG25. Next base: position 69,324 of record JAWLCO010000002.1, read on the forward strand.
GAGCGATCTCGTCCTTCAGCCTGAGTTTTTCCAGCTTCAAGCTGTTGACCTTGATGGAATCCACTGCAGGTCTCGACAGCTCTTCCTCGATCTTCTGCTCAAGCAACTTATGCTTCTCCGTCAGTTCAGCGAGATGTGGGGATGCCGACATCTTGCCCTCCGATCGAGTTCAAAACCTGATAAGCTTGCCAGAATTGGCCGGATGTGTCCAATATTCCACGGCTGCCATCAACAATGCTGGAGCATAACCATAGCCTTAGCTCGTTTTTCTAAAGTGCCGTATCTACAGATTTCTTTCGCAGCGATTGACGGCGCTCTTGCCAGCACGATCATTCCCGAAGATAGTGCGCCCGATTGGAAGCATGTTTTTGCCCCAGCCGAAATCCGCGCGATGCAGCAGGACGAACGGGATACTCGCGAGCTGTTGATCAAGCTCCGCGGCGAGCATCGTGAACTGGACACGCAGATTGCCGCCCTCGAGGCGCAGTTGCATGCCGACCAGCTTCAGATCACGCGGCTGAAGAAGAAGAAGCTGCAGCTCAAGGATCGCATCACCGCGCTGGAGGATCAGCTTCTGCCGGACATCATCGCCTGAGCACCCTTTGCCGGGCGGCGGCGCTATGGCACTTGTCAAGTGCCTGCCGGGTCAGGTAAGTGCGCCTCTTTTCAAGCGGCAGCGGCCGAAGCGCCCTAATGATTCGGATATGAGCGCGAGCAGCCAGACGGCACCGAAAGTCGGCCTCATCATGGGCAGCCAGTCCGACTGGCCGACCATGCGGCGTGCTGCCGAGATGCTGGCAAAGCTCGACGTCCCGTTCGAGGCGAAGATCGTCTCGGCCCACAGGACGCCGGACAGGCTGTTCGCCTATGCCAAATCGGCCAAGGAACGCGGCCTCGAGGTGATCATCGCCGGGGCCGGCGGAGCGGCGCATCTGCCGGGTATGGTGGCCGCGCTGACGACCTTGCCGGTGCTCGGCGTGCCCATCGAGAGCCGCGTGCTCAAGGGCCAGGACAGCCTCTACTCCATCGTCCAGATGCCGGCCGGCATTCCGGTGGGAACACTGGCGATCGGGGGCGCGGGGGCGGAGAATGCGGCGTTGCTGGCCGCTCAGATCCTCGCCCTGAATGATGCCGCCCTGGCCGCACGCGTCGAGGAGCAACGCAACCGCCAGACCGCAGCCGTGGCTGAGGCACCGGAAGATGCCTGAGCCGGCGAGGCGTTCAGAGCCCCTGCCGCCGGGCAGCACGATCGGTATCCTCGGCGGCGGGCAGCTCGGACGGATGCTGGCCATGGCGGCGGCGAAGCTGGGCCTGCGCACCCACATCTACTGCGATGAGCCGAGGTGTCCGGCATTCGACGTTGCGGCCTTTCAAACTGTCGGCGACTACACCGACTTTGACCGCTTGACCGCCTTTGCCGCAACTGTCGACGCCGTGACGTACGAATTCGAGAATGTTCCGGTCGATGCCGCACGCCACCTCGCCGGAATGGTGCCGGTGCGGCCCGGGGCGCGTGCACTCGAAATCTCGCAGGAACGGCTCGTCGAGAAGCAGTTCGTTTCGGATCTCGGTGTGCCGGTCGCCCCTTTCGCCAAGGTCGACGATGCTGCCGAGCTTGCCGCAGCCCTGAAACGGTTCGCGTCTTCGGGCATCCTCAAGACCCGGCGTTTCGGATACGACGGCAAGGGACAGGTGAACGTCACCCCGGGCGATGATCCCGCGGCCGCCCTCACGGCCATCGGCAATGCGCCGGCCATCCTCGAGCAGCGCCTGATGTTTGCCTGCGAGGTCTCGGTCCTCGTCGTTCGTGGCGCCGACGGGCGGACTGCCTTTTATGATATTCCGCAGAACACCCATTCGGGCGGCATCCTGAGACGGTCGGTAGTGCCATCGCTGCTGGGAGAGGCTGAGGCCAGTCTGGCGCGCGATATGGCCCAGCGCATCGCTGAGGCACTCGATTACGTCGGCGTGCTCGCGGTGGAGATGTTTTACATGGGCGAGGGCGCCGATCCGCCACTGCGGGTGAACGAGATTGCTCCGCGGGTGCATAACAGCGGGCACTGGACGATGGACGCCTGCCCGATCAGTCAGTTCGAGAACCACATCCGCGCCGTCGCGTGCTGGCCCCTCGGCGCAACGGATCGCCATTCCGACGCCGAGATGGTGAACCTCATCGGCCAGGACGCCAAGGCCTGGGCAGAGATCGCCGCAGAGCCCGGCGCGCTGCTGCACCTCTACGGCAAGCGCGAACCGCGCAATGGCCGCAAGATGGGCCACGTCAACCGGCTGCGTCCGAGGGCCTGAAAGTGTCAGCGAAAGCGATGGCGCAAAACAGTTCCCGTAGACTTCGCCGGGCGGGTTTGCTATATGGACCGCCACAAACCAGCGAAGTGACCACCCCTTGCGTGCGGCCATGTGGGTGTGGTTACCCGTGTTCAGAGGCCAGATTCACTAGAGCAGGATAGGAACCGCGTGCAGGTACTCGTTCGCGACAACAACGTCGATCAGGCCCTCAAGGCGCTCAAGAAGAAGATGCAGCGCGAGGGCATCTTCCGGGAGATGAAGCTCCGGAACTATTACGAGAAGCCCTCCGAGAGAAAGGCCCGCGAGAAGGCGGAAGCCGTGCGTCGCGCACGCAAGCTCGCCAGAAAGCGCGCCCAGCGCGAAGGCCTCCTGCCGGGCAAGGGCAAGCCGAAGCCGGCACGCGGCCGCGCCTGAGGTTCCCTCTCTACGCTTTCCACCGCCCCTTTGGGGCTATGCACTGGTACTGGCTGCCCACCGGGTGGGTGGCCCGCGTGGCGTTTCTGCCAGTGTATTTCCAGTGTGATCGAAGCCATCCACGACCCTCCTCCCCCCCTGGGTAGAGAATTGGGTTGACGAGGGCGACGGCCTCTCCAGTGCGCTTCTTAATCGGAACGCGATAGAAGCTGATCGATCCAGTCCTGGATGGCTTCGAACGAGCCGTGCAGCGAATGGTCGTTGTGGCCGGCAAGAGGAAACGAGACGAGCTTCTTCGGCTCGGCTGCGGCCTCGAATACAGCCTGCCCCATTTCATACGGCACGATGCGGTCCCGCTCGCCATGGACGATGAGGATCGGTGCCCGGACGTCCTTAATGATGCGCCGAACCTCGTAGCGGTCTCGCATCAACAGCCTGACCGGCAGGAACGGATAGTGCCTGGCGCCGACGTCCACCGCTGACGTGAATGGCGAATCGAGAATGAGCCCGGCGACCGGCTTCTCCGTTGCTATGCGCGTTGCCACGCCGCTGCCAAGCGACTCGCCATAGACGATGATGTCCGAGGGCGCGATTCCCTCAGCGAGGAGCATGTCATAGGCCAGCCGCGCATCACCCAGGTTGGCAGCCTCCGTCGGCTCGCCGGTCGAGCCGCTGTATCCGCGGTAGCTCATCATGAGCATGCCGCGGCCGCGCTCCAGATATCGGCGGATGCGGTCGGAGCGGAGCGCGAGATTGCCGCCGTTGCCGTGAAAATAGAGGATCGTCGGCTGCCCCGGCGCCGCGGTCCCGTACCATGATATGACCCGCTCACCGTCAGGCGTCTCGATGATTCGCTCCGCGACGTTCGCCAGCCCCGCTTCGGCTGGTGCGACGCGCTCGGGCAACGGGAAATACATCAGCTTGCGCTGCACGAAATAGCCGACGAGCAGGAGCAGCCCGTACGCGAGGGCAACGATCAGCACGAGCTTCAGTGCCGAGTACGCCATCTGCTTCCTTTGCAGTGAGGCTGGCAAAATGCCGGTGATCTCAAGCGGGTGGAACCGTCCGGCTGCGAACGATCACCCAGTGATTCCAGGCCGAAAGCACCAGGAACATGAAGCCGTTGAGCTCGATGAACTCTTCCCAGAAGCGCAGCTCTGCATTGACGGCGATCTCCCGGTCGAACTGAACGGCGACCAGCAGCAGGATGCCGGCGATGTAGAGAGGTATGGCGGCCGGAGCGAATGCGAGGCGGAGAAGTCCACGCCAGTGATGTGAGCGGCGCGCGAGATACCAGAGGATCGGCAGCGTCATCGCGACCAGGAGGATTTCCTGCAGGCCGTGGTGGGAAAGCCACCTGAACCACTCGGGTCCGCCGAGCGTCTTGACGTCGAGCTCGCGGACGAATGCTGCGGCGACCAGCAGGGCCAGTGCCCCCGATGCCGTCTTCTCCGCCTCGTGCCCATGCCTCCAGCCGAGCCAGAAGAGTGCAAGGGCCGGCAGCAAAACGACGAGCTGCACGAATTCCAGAATGCTGTGCTCTTTGCTCAGCTTCACGCCATGTCCTGCCCACCAGGCGGCGATGACCACGGCGTCGATGAGCACGATCGCAGCGAGGATCAACAGTCCCATGCTGCGACCATGACCGCGTTCAGCGGTATCCATCCGGAGATCCGGACGGGCTTGGCTATCATCCATCTGCCCCTCGCCCCTTCGTGACGCCATTGTGCGCGGCCTAACCTACCGCGACTGCGGCCCCAAGGGCAGTGGTCCTTTGAGGGTGTTGCAATCTATTGCCAGCCAGCCCTTCGACTGCTGGTGCGCGGCTTCACGCCGATGCTCCCGCCGCGATGACCTGTGCCGACGTGACGAGCGGCACGCCAAGCTGTGCAAGGCTCTCGCGCGTCTGGGCCAGCGAGCCGTTCACCCCGATCCCACGGCAGGCATCCTCGACGACCACGGTGGAAAAATCGATCCGATGTGCGTCTTCTACCGAGTAGCGGACGCAGAAATCGAGCGCCAGGCCGGCGAAAAATGCGCGAGATAGCCCCCGCTCCCGCAGGTAGCTGCCGAGACCGGTCGGTGTCTTGCAATCATTTTCGAAGAATACGGAATAGGAATCGATCTCCCGGTGGTAGCCTTTCCTCAGGATCAGCTCGGCGTGAGGAATATCGAGCTCGTCCCGCAGCTCAGCCCCACGCGTGCCCTGGACGCAGTGATCCGGCCACAGCACCTGGGCTCCGTATGAGACGGTTATCGTCTCGAACGGATCTCGGCCCGGATGCGATGAAGCGAAGGACAGATGGCCGGGCGGATGCCAGTCCTGGGTGAGAATGACGTGCTTGAAATGCCTGGCAAGCCGATTGATCGGCGCGACGACCTCGTCTCCATGAGGCACCGGAAGCTGCCCGCCGGGGCAGAAATCGTACTGGACGTCGACGACGATGAGAACGTCCTGATCGGTGATGTTCAACTTGTCGGTCATGTGCCTGTCCCCTCGAGCGCGGCAAGATGCCGATCCACCTCCTCCGTAAATCGCAGCAGGGCCATGCCGATCTCGACCGGGTAATCGGCTCCCGGATCGAGCAGCTGCAGTGCCTCCGGAAGGCGCGCGAGCTCTTTCGTCGCCCGTTCACGGATTTTGTCAAGCGACGGGGCAGAGCCGAGGCGCCGGCCGCCCTTCATGACCTGCCGGATGAGCGGTTCACCGGGCTGCGTGTCGCTCTCGAGCGAAAGGACATCGCCTGCCATGCGCCCGTCAGCGCCATAGCAGCGCCAGACCTGCTTGCGACCGGGCCAGGTCGCCTTTCCAGCCGAGCGTTTCCGGCGGCCAACACCGGCGTACTCCTGGAGCTTGTAGGCGCAGTCGAGGGCGGGAACGTCGAATGAGGTGGTGAGGCTCGTACCAATTCCGTAGCCATCGATGGGCGCATCTGCACGACGGAATTGGACCAGCTCCTCCTCATCGATGCCGCCGCTGGCGAAAATCGTCACGTCCTGCAGGCCGCCTTCGTCGAGAATTCTTCTGACGCTTTTCGAAAGCGCAACGAGATCACCGCTGTCGAGCCGAACGCCGCTCACCCTGATGCCCCGCGGCGCCAGCTTCTGGGCCAGCGTAGCGACCTTCCGTGCCGCCGCTTCCGTGTCGTAGGTGTCGATGAGGAGCACAAGTCCTTCGGGCCGCGACTCGGCAAACGCCTCGAATGCTGCCGCCTCGTCGTCGAAAGCCTGAATGAAGGAATGGGCCATGGTCCCGTAGATCGGGATGCCGAAGAGCTGGCCGGCGGACATCGTTGCCGTTCCAGCGTAGCCTGCGACGTAGCTGGCGCGAGCCGCCATGAGCCCCGCCTCAGCGCCGTGCGCCCGGCGCAGCCCGAAATCGACGAGCCGCTTGCCAGGCGCGAGCAATACATGGCGGGCTGCCTTTGAGGCGATCAGCGTTTGAAAGTGCAGGATGTTGATGATCCGCGTCTCGACGAGTTGCGCCTGCGGCAACGGCGCGACGACCCTTAGGAGAGGCTCGTTGGGAAAGGCCACCGTGCCTTCCGGCATGGCGTAGACATCGCCGGTGAAACGAAAGCCCTCCAGATCGGAAACGAGGCTTTCGCCGAAGCGTCCGCTGCGGCGCAGCCAGTCAATGTCCTCTGGCGAAAAGCGGAGGTTTTCCAGAAAGTCGAGGCACTGTTCCAATCCCGCAACCAACAGGAAGCCGCGCGATGGCGGCAGCTTGCGTACGAAGAACTCGAAGACGGCCGTATCGGTTTTTCCATGATCCAGATAGGCCTGGATCATGTTGAGCTGATAAAGGTCGGTGAGCAGAGGGCTTCGCGACAGGTCCATTCCGCTCCTCCAGTGTGGCATTGCCACCTCACCGGCTGCGCAGCGCCGGTTGACCGGCGCCGCCCGGATTCACTTGTTCGCCAGGGCGCGAGGGGGTGCAAGTTCCCTCGCGCTAGTCGTGAAGCCGATCAGGTCTTCTTTATCTCGATTTTCTTTTCAGGCTTCACCGCCTCGGGTCGTTTCTGGGCGATGACCGTCAGGACACCTTTGTCGAACTTGGCCTCGATCTGGTTTTCGTCGATGGTGTCCGGCAGCGTCAATGAGCGCTCGAACGTCCCGTAAGTGCGCTCGGCGAGATAATAATTCTCCTCCTTTTCTTCACGCTCGCTTTTCTTCTCGCCCTTGATCGTCAGCACGCCGTTGGCCATCGTCACTGAAACGTCCTTCTCGTCGACACCCGGCAGGTCCACTTCAATGGTCACCTGCTTCTCGTTCTCGTGGACATCCACGTCGGGAAGAATGACGTCGCGGCCCAAGCCCCGACTGATAAGGTTCGGCAAGCGCGGCCAGCCATGCTCGAACCGCTCGAACATGCGGTCCATCTCCTCGCGCATGGCGCTGAAAATGTCGCCCGGGCGGCTCATTTGTGACTGGGTTGGTTTGGTGATCTCGGATTTCGGCATGGGACCCTCCATTCGTCGATGGCATGACCTGAAACGCGAAGGAACGAACACCGGTTCGCCTGGAGCTGCTTCGTCGCCGGAGTCAGGGCATCGGGTCTGCGCCCGGCAGCATGTCCGGCCGCGAACTCCAAGGCGCTGACAGCTGCGGCGAAGAGCCTGACTGGTCGATTGCCATCGGCGTCGGAGTTTTACATTGAGCGGCATCAAGTCTGATTCCGAAGAGCCGGACCAATCCCTGCCTGGTTACGGGAAAAGCGGCTTCAATCGCCAATCCTGTGACGCGTTACGGGCGTTAACTTTGATCTGTCGATGCCAGATTAGGTATGGCGAGCATGCTGATCTTTGCCCCAAGCGAAAGCGAGGCCTTCGGGGAGCGGATCGCTCACGACCTCGGCCTTACGCTGTCGCCGTTGGAGGAGCGTGCCTTCCCGGATGGTGAATTCCAGATTCGTCCACTCGCCAGTATTCGCGGTTGCGATGCTTACGTGGTCCAGAGTCTCCATGCCGGGCCGGAAATGAGCATTGGAGACAAGCTGACACGACTTCTCCTGCTTCTCGCAACGATCCGGGACAGCGGGGCGCGCCGGGTCACCGCGATCATTCCTTACCTGGCGTTCGCCCGGCAGGACCGGCAGGTGCACGCGCATGATCCGCTGGCCCTGCGCAGCATGGCCCAGCTGCTCGAAGCGGTTGGCGCCGACGTCGTCGTGACGATGGACGTGCACAACATCGCTGCCTTTCAGAACGCGTTTCGGTGCCGCACGGTCAATCTGCAAGCCGGTCCTCGATTTGTCCGCAAGGCGATGGCAGCCGGGCTCGATGACCCTGTCGTCGTCGTCTCCCCGGACCTGGGGGGTGCCAAGCGTGCCCAGTCTTTCGGGGCGAATCTGAAGCGCGAGCACGGCGCACCCGTGGGCTTCGCCTTCTTGGAGAAGCAGCGCCTCGACGGCGGTGTTGCCGGCACCCAGTTCGCAGGCGACGTGGACGGCGCGCACGTCCTGATCATCGACGACATGATCAGCACCGGCACGACGCTGGCTCGCGCCGCAAAGGCCTGCGGGGAGCGTGGCGCGCGCCGCATTTACGCCTTTGCGACTCACGGTCTGTTTTCCGGCAATGCCGGCGATGAACTCAGCCAGGCGGGACTGGAAAGAATCGTGACCGCGAATACGGTGCCGCCGTTCCGGTTGACCGGGAAGCCAGCCAGTCAGCTTGTCGAAGCGATTGACGTCGCGCCGTTGTTTGCGGAAGCCGTTCGCCGATTGCACGAAAACGGCTCGCTCAACGACTTGGGTTTCTCAATCTAGCGCGGAGAGCAGTTCGCCTCGACCGGCATGACGGCGAGCACCGTGACGTTGTCTTGGTGCGGGTCGCGGAGCTGTTCCACGGTACGCACGAGCGCTTCGGCGATGGCCGCGGGGCCGTCATTCAGATAGGCACTGACGACGCGCGCGATTTCCTCCGTGTCGAGGGTATGAATGCCATCGCTGGCAAGCAGCACGCAATCGCCCGCCTGCAAGGCCAGCGGCTGCCGCGACAAATCCACCAGATCCAGCTCCTCGCCGGTCACCGCCGAACGCAGCAGATGCCGGCGCGGATCATTGCGCGCTTCCGTAATGCTCAGCCGCCCCTCGGCAGCCAACTGGTCGAGCGCCGGGGCGAGAGAATGGTCCTCGTTGAGAAGCGCGACCTCACCATTGCGATAAAGGTAGAGCGGACTATCGCCGACGCTTACCCATTCCAGGCCGCCGGGGCCGAACAGCGCTCCGACCAGCGTGGACCCCATGCCACGCAACGCCGGGTTTTCGGCGACACGATCGGCAATGGCTGCATTGGCGGCGTCGAGCCCGGCTGACAGGCGCTCGCGACTATTGCCATCGATTTCTGTGATCGTTCCAATGAACGTTTCGCAAGCTGTGCGGCTCGCGAGTGCGCCGCCCGCATGCCCGCCCATGCCGTCGGCCAGGACGGCCACGAGCTGATCCGCACCGCCACCGGCCGATGCCGTATCCGGCCAGATGAGCGCAGCATCTTCCTGATACCGGCGTGCGCCCCGGCTGGCATGGCAGGCTGACTGAAAGAGCAGCATCAATCCTTGATGTCCGGGAGCTCCGACCAGTCGAACTCCGGTCCGCAAAAGGGAACGAAGACGAGCTGCGTCCGGCCCATGGTGATCACGTCCATCGCAACAAGCGGGACGGCTGACGTCGGCCGCTTCTCATTCACTGAAACGACGTTTGTCTTAGCAAGATTGGGCACGAACAGGAAGGAGCGGTCTGCCGAATCGTAGCGGATATAGGCCTGCTCCTCCGAGGAAATCGCCTCATCCCCGAAATCGATGGGGATGCGCTGGTTGGGCGAGCGTCCGACCGTATTGTTGCCCTCGAAAATCGGCCGGTAGGCGCCGAGCCCAGGACCGCCGACCACAACCAGCCAGCCGACCACCGGGTCCTGGTGGAACTTCCCGCGCTTGACGGGCTGGCGGCCGCGCACGAGCTGGGTGCGCGCGGGCGCCTCGGAGCGGGCCAGCGGCTCCGGCTTGACGACGCGCGTGGTCGGCGGCGAGTCGAATTCGACATGTCTGTCGACGGGCGGGATATTGGGGGTGCCGCCGCGGGCTGCGCGCGCGGCCTCGGCTGCGCTCGGCAGCGCCCTGGCCGGCTGGACGAGCCGTGTCGGTTCGGCCGGCTCGACTTCGGATTGCGCTTGCGCCGGTGGCTCCTGAGTGATCGGCTCCGGCTCGACGGGCTCGGAGGGCTGGCCCAGAGCAATCGGCTCGGAAGGGAGTTGCCGGCCCGTGTCGTCCTTGGCGGCGGCGCTGAGTGCCTCCCGTAACGACCCAAGAAACTTGCCAGGCGCCCGCGCCGCCTGACCGCGATCATGATCTTCAGCCATGCTCCACTCCCTTTCTCCTGTGCCCGGTGCTGGCGCAACAGGCCGGCTGCCATGATCTGCTCCGCCAGCTCCCTGGATGGCAAGCTCCGAACCGCCCGTTTCGGTCAGGGCCATGCTGGCCGCAGAACGCTCACGTCCGGGTCCCGTGATTTAATACTCAGAGAACGATCAAAGGTGGTCGCGCAACAGGGCAGAACCATGACCGGCGCCATCAGGCAGTGGAGTTGTGCAAGCCGGACGATTGCACGTTGACACTGGATTGTCCGTGAAAGGCCGACTACAAAGCCGCGCGCACCGTTGCGAAGGAGCAGAGTCGTGAGCGTTCAGGTCAGGCGGGTCGAGACCCGTGACAAGCCATACTGGCTGGAGCTGTTCAAAAGCTATCTGGCCTTTTACGAGACGACAATTCCGGACGAGGTAATCGAGCTCACCTGGCAGCGCCTCCTCACGAGCGACCCCGGCTTCCACATCGGCCTCGTAGCCACGAACGATGATGACGTCCCGGTTGGCATCGCGCACGTGCTGTTCCACCGCTCGACCTGGTCGCCGACCTGGTACTGCTATCTGGAAGACTTGTTCGTCTCGCCGTCGGAGCGCACGAAAGGCATCGGCCGCGCCCTGATCGAGGCCGTCTACAAGGAGGCCGATGCGCGCCAATGCACGCGCACCTACTGGGCGACCCAGGAGTTCAACTATCGCGCCCGCGCCCTTTACGATCAGGTCGCGACCAAGTCGCCATTCGTGCAGTACCGGCGGTGATGAGCGCGAGATCGTGAAATGGTGAAATCGTGAAGTCGAGCGATTTCACGACTTCACTACTTGACGACTTCACCACTCCCCTCACGACGTCGGTGCATCGAGCCTGCGGGTCAGGTTCTCGAATTCCTTGCGCAGCTCCTCGTTGCGGAAGATCTGCTCGAAGGTCGGCGCCTCGAGTTTCTGGATGGCTTCGAACGAAGCCGAGCTGTCGCGCATCAGGTTGCGGAGCTGAAAGCTCGCCTCTACGGTTTCGTAGGTGTTATCCGCAATCCGCAAATCATGTGCTGCACGCTTGCGCGCCTCGATGATCTGCTCGCGCTGCTGCATGAGATAGCGGCGGTAGCCCTTGGCGGCCTCTGCGGCCAGCTTCTGGCTGTCGCGATTGGCCTCGAGCGCGCGCCTCTGGTCAGGGCGGTTTTCGGCCTTCAGCAGCTCCAGCGTCTTTCGCCGCGCGACCTCGACATCCTTCGTGATCTCATCGAGCTTTGGCAGGTAGTTCTCGTCGATCTTGGCGATCAGCGTGTCCTGCGCGTGCACCAGCATCGCGAACAGCGCCGCGTGCATGGCGAAGTACTTGCGCGCCGCGTTCATGTTGTCGCCGGAGGCGGTGAGCAGCTTC
>JAWLCO010000003.1:0-79536 GCA_041687075.1 Hyphomicrobiaceae bacterium
CCCCTCCCTCCGCCATCAGATTCACCGCCCTTTCTCTGACAGGAAATGACAGCTAACGACAGTCAGCGTCAGATTCGGAAGTAACCGGTCACGCTCGAGGAGGCGAGACGGAAAGCAGAAATATCGTAAGGCGGCCGAAGAAGGCCGCGGCGCTCGCCTCGAAGAGAAGCTCGCGAACCAACAGCGTTCAGTTAGAGGCCCTTCAGAATTAGATGGAAGCATAACCGGCATTCCGGAGGTAGTTGACACACTCGGCTGCGGGGATGCTGCGGATGAGGTTTGCGATGCGATTGTGGCGGCAGGAGCGAGGCTCGCATTCTTGCCGCCCTATTCCCCAGACCTCAACCCGATCGAGCAGGTCTTCGCCAAGGTGAAGCATTGGATGCGGATGGCACAAGCGCGCTGCTCGCCGACGTCAACGACCGGATCGCAAACCCGCCCCGTCGCAGCCCGATCGATTTGATCCGCATCGAAAGCTCGATGATTTCCTCCAAGCCGGTGACGCTGTCCAGGCTGTTGATGCGCAGCTTGAGGGAGTCGATTTAGAGCAGGCGGCCCGAGCGATGGTCCGTCCCATAAAGGCGATTCACCGAGCAGGTGAGGCCGCTCATTCACGATTGCCACATGCGTCACGCGATAGCCCCCATCCGCACGCGATACTGGTCGAAGGTGCGTTTCACGCCGTCCGTCAGCGGCACATGACGCCAAGTGCCGATCAGCGCTTGGAGTGGCGCGTTGTCTAATGGCACGCCGGGGGAGGGGCGCGTTTTCTCTGATGCCTCGATCCGGGCGGCCGGCTCGGCCACCCGGATCGCAGCGATCACGTCATCGATGCTCTCGGGCGTGGTGGTAATGTCAGAGACGACCGGTTGCTCGGGGCGCGCCGCTATGCAGCGCAGCATCACGTCGACCACCTCCTCAATGTACTGGAAGCACATGGAGCTGGCGTAGGGCATCGTATAGGATCGACCCTCCGCCGCCGCGCGGATCGCCTCGGAGATGGCTGCCGTCTCTCCCGCGGCGCGCCCATAGCCATAGACAACGTTAGGGCGCAGCCCGATGGAAGCAAAGCCGTGCTCAAGGAAGAAGACCTTGGAGATGTCCTCGGCCGCGCGCTTCGTCACGCCATAGATGTTGGCAGGGCTGTGCAACGCCCCTCTCGGATGAGCGGCCGCGGAGCTGGTATAGACGAAGCTTTCCACCCCATGGCGGCGGGCCGCCTCCAGCACATTGATATGCCCGATCACGTTGACTTCGACGCCAAGCGCAGGGTTGTCGCGGCAGGGGGGGATGGTAAGAGCGGCCAGATGCACGACAGCGCGCGCGCCTGACTCCGCAATCGCCCTTTCGACAAGCGCGGCATCGCGGATGTCGCCTGCTGTCCAGGTGACAGCCGCAGCTTTTTCTGGTCCGGCGAGCTCGTTCAGCAGCCGTCGGTCCTCACTCTGGTCCAATGCGCTCACATCTGCGCCACGCTGGATGAGCGCCGCGGCGAGCCATGCGCCAAGAAAGCCGCTCGCTCCAGTGATCAGCACGGGCCCGGGATTCTTATCATTGTCGAGGGTCGCCATGCTCACGCCACCATCGCCTGGCCGCCATTGACGTCGAGCATGACCCCGTTGATGAAGCTTGCTTCCTCGGCCGCGAGAAAGCAGACGGCGGCAGCGATCTCCGCGACCGTACCATGGCGGCGGACAGGAATCCCCTTCACCATTTCAGCCCGCTCGTCAGGCGTTTTGCGCTCGGACAGCAAACGATTGACGCGCTCCGTCAAGATCGCGCCCGGGCAAATCGCATTGCACGTGATGCCCTTCGGGCCGTACTCCTGCGCCCATTGAAGGGTGAGCGACTGAACCGCTCCCTTCGCTGCCGCGTAGTTCGCACCAGCGAACAGGCTGCCGAAGCGGCCTGCCTTTGAGCCCATATTGACGATCCGGCCATAGCCGCGGGCGATCATGCCGGGCAGGACGAGGCGCGCGAGCCGCACCGCCACGTCGAGATTCAACGTCATGACGCGATGCCAGTCCTCGTCGCTCTGGTCGAGGAAGGCCTGTGGCGTGTGCAGCGATCCGCCGGCATTATTGACGAGCACATCGACGCTGCCCAGCAGTGACACCGTCTCGGCATACGCGCTTGCAACGGCATCGCGGTCGAGCAGGTCGACGTTGAGGCAATGAACGCGCTCCGGATCAGCGCTGTGGCGCATGGCATCGAGGGCGTTGGCATCGTTATCCCATATGGCGACCCGCGCGCCTTCCTCCGCAAAGCGGCGGGCAATACCTGCGCCGAGGCCCTTGGCGCCAGCTGAAACCAGAACAGTGCGACCCTCAAATCGGCGGCAGAGGGTCTTGCTGAGGTTTTCTTGCATGAGGGCTTTCGCTCTCCGCCATTGCAGCTTATGATGTCGACTTACGAAATGGAACATAAATCCATTTTCGCGGCGCAATCAAACGTAAACCGCTCCGGGAGGGATAAATGAACAGATTGACCAAGTATGCTCTGGCTGCGGTCATCGCGGGCGCGGCTTCCGGTGTGGCGCCCGTGGCGGGTGCGTTTCCCGACAGACCGGTAACGATTGTCGTCCCCTTCGCCGCGGGCGGCGGAACCGACATAACGACCCGAACCATGCAGGGGCAGATGGCCGAAGCGCTCGGTGGCGACATCATTGTCAAGAACACTGCCGGCGCAGGTGGCACGATTGGCGTCGCGGAGGCAGCACGCGCCAAGGTGGACGGACACACGCTGTCCATGGCGCCTGTCGGACCACTGACGACGCAGCCGCATCTTCGCAAGCTGCCCTACGACGTCGACTCGTTCGAATATGTGTGCCTTGCCTACTCCGCCCCGTCTGCCATCGCGGTGCGCAAGGACTCCGAGTTCAACACGTTGCAGGACCTGGTAGATTACGCCAAGGAGAACCCGGGCAAGCTGAACTTTGCCGTTCAGGCGATCGGCTCGATCCCTCATGTGGCAGGCCTTGCCTTGGCCGAAGCCGCCGGTATCGAGATGGTCTTTTTACCGGTAAACGGCGACGGGCCGGCCCTGAAGGCGCTGCTTGACGGATCGGCCGACCTGTTCATTCCACACATCTCCTTCCTTTCAAGGAACCAGGACCAGATCAAGTCGCTGGCCATTCTGCAGGAGGAACGCCTGGCAACTCTGCCCGAACTGGCGACCGCGAGGGAGCAGGGCTATGAGCTGAACTTCCCGATTTGGGGCGGGCTGGTGGCGCCGAAAGGAACGCCTGCCGAAGCCGTGGCGAAACTCGATAGCGCCTGCGAGGCGGCGATCGACTCCGAGCCCTTCAAGGCGCACATGAAGAAGCTGGGCCAGCCGACTGCCTACATGAGCGGCAAGGACTTCGAAGCGTTCGTCCGTAAGCAGTACGACCAGAACGAGCGTCTTCTGGAAAAGGCGGGCCTCAAGTCGCAATAGGCCATTTTCTCAATCGACTTGCAATGGCGCAGCTCCTCCTCCAGACAGGATGAGGGGCTGCCCCGCAATTCTCCGGGTTCGCCCCCGACGGAGGGACCCACGATGATTGAAATATCGAGGCGCTTCGGCCCCGTCGCGATGGGGCTGCTGTTCCTGGCGATCGCGCTGGTGCTGTGGGGAGAGACCTTCCGCGACAGCTACCATCTTAGCCGAGCCAGCCACGCCACGGGGCCGGCCTTCTATCCCCGGATCGTGCTGGCGGGCATGATCCTGCTCAGTGTGCTCGTCATCGCGGATGCCATCCGCAAGGAACGCGGAAGCGTGAAGCTCGACGGCGTTAAACCGGTCCTTGGACTCGTCGCAATCACCATCGGCTACGGGATCGCAATTTTTTGGATCGGCTTTCTCATCGCGAGCTTTCTCTACATCGTCGCGGTCTCGGTGGCGCTGGGCTACCGCCGCCTCCCGGTGATTGTGCCGGTAGCAGCGGCCTATGCTGTCGCGGTCTGGTTTGTTTTCCAGGAGGTCCTGCTGATCATCCTGCCGGCCTCGCCCTGGTTCGAGACCTTCTAGCCGGAGAGCGCACCGGTGGACCCTATCCTGACCGGATTGGCCGAGGTGGCAACGCCGCTCAGCCTGGCGTGCATCGTTGCCGGCACCGTGCTCGGCGTCATTGTCGGCGGCCTTCCGGGCCTAGGCTCGGTCGTTGGCATTACGATGATTTTGCCCTTCACCTTCACCATGCCGCAGGTGCCCGCCGTCGCACTAATGCTCGGCGTCTATTGCGGCTCGGTCTATGGCGGCTCGATAAGCGCGATCGTCATCAACACGCCGGGCACGCCACAGGCAGCTGCCACGGTGCTCGACGGCTATCCCATGGCATTGCGCGGCGAGGCCGATCTGGCGATCGGATGGGTAACCATGGCCTCCACCCTTGGCGGCCTGTTCTCTGTGCTGGTGCTGATCCTGGCCGCGCCCTATCTGGCGCAATTCTCACTGAGTTTCACGCCGATCGAATATTTCGCGCTTGGCGTCTTCGCGCTCACCTGCATCGCCAATATCTCGAGCGGCGCAATGGTCAAGGGACTGCTTTCAGGACTTGCCGGACTGGTAGTGGCAACGGTCGGCACTGATCCGGTCACCGGCGACCTGCGCTTCACCTTCGATAGTTTTCAGCTTTCGGCTGGCATCGCGCTCATCCCGGCCATCGTCGGGCTGTTCGCACTCGCCGAGATGTTCGTGCGCGCCGCCGAGCGCTGGACGCCGGCGGCAGTGAATCCCTTTCGCGTCGGCTTCCGCGTCCCGCCTTGGCGGGAGTGGCGGCCGCGGCTCGGCGTGCTGCTCAGAAGCTGCCTGCTTGGCTCTTTCGTCGGCACGCTGCCTGGAACGGGCGCCGCGACGGCGGCTTTCATCGCCTACTCGGAGGCGAAGCGAACTTCGAAGAACCGCGAGAACTTTGGCAAGGGCGAACCGGACGGGCTGATTTCCTGCGAAAGCGCCAACAACGCGGTGACGGGCAGCGCGCTGGTTCCGACCCTCGCTCTCGGCGTGCCCGGTGATCCGGTGACGGCGGTGATGCTCGGTGCGCTTATTATCCAGGGGGTGACGCCGGGGCCGCAACTATTCAACCAGGAGATTGAGCTCGTTTACGCCATCTTCCTGGTGCTGATCCTCGTCAATTTGGTTATGTTCGCTACCGGGGCGCTTGGCGCTCAGCTCTTCACCCGCGTCCTGCGCATTCCCGAACCGCTTCTTATCGGCCTCGTGCTAGTCATCGCAATGATCGGCGCTTATGGCGTGCGGGGCAACATACTGGACATTTGGATCGCATTGGGCGCGGGCGTGCTGGGCGCAGCGATGCGTTTCACCGGCTTTCCGATCGCGCCGATGGTGATCGGCATGGTGCTGAGCCCAATGATCGAACAGTCCTTGCGCCAGGGCCTCCTGATAACGCGCGGCGATTTTTTCGCCTTTTTCGAGCGGCCGATCGCGCTGGTGCTGTTCTGCCTAACCGCAGCGCTTTTCATCTGGCCCCTGGTGCGTTGGGTCCTACACAGACGTATCGCTGGTCGCGGATGAGCTCAGGCGAGGCCGATGAGCTGTGATGATATCGTCTCGGCAGCCTTGAGCAGTCGGGGCGCAAACTCACTGACCAATCGGTCGCGGGAGAGCACTGATGCCAGGCCGCCGAGACTCAGCGTGTATATCTCGCCAGTCACGGGATCACGGATCACCGCTCCGATGGCGTTATGCTCGGCCCGCCAGCTTCCCATTGCTTCCGCGAAGCCTTGATGTCTGGCCTGTTCGATCACCGCCTCGATAATGCGTTTCGCCGACGGCCAGTTGTGTTTCTCGCGCAGCGCCAGTCCCGCGTATATTCGTTCGCGCTCCTTGTCCCCGATTGCTGCGAGATAGGCGCGGCCCGGTGCCGAATAGAGCATGGGGACGCGCGCCCCAACCGTCAGGTTGAGCAGGATGGCGCTGGGTTTGCGTGCCAACTCGACGAACATCATGTCGAGGTCATCGCGGATGCTGATCGCGACCGCGCAATCCCCCGAGGCGATCAAATCCTGAATGAAAGGCCGCGCAAACTCACCGATGCCGGAGCGTCCGAGCGCGGCATAGCCGAGCGTCAGCACCCGACTCGATAGAGCGTATTTGCCGAGGTCCGGCACGAACCGCAGATAGCCAAGCTCCGCCAGCGTATTGGCGAGACGCGAGACGGTTGCCTTCGGAAGGCCGGTGCGCCGCGCGATTTCCTGCGTGCCGATCACCTGGTCTTCAGCGCGGAAGCAATGGAGTATCGCCAATCCGCGCGCCAATGCACCCACGGCAGGCTGCTCGTGAGGTGATAACTCGGCATGGCCCTGGCGCGGCCGTCCGCGTCGCCGCGCCATCTCGCTCTTCGATTCCGTGTCGCTCATTGCCGCCACTATAGCTTTGGCGCGTCGATTTCACACTTGGGCTCAGCGCGTCCCACATCCCCGCGCAAAACTGTAGCATGTCTCAAATTATAGAATTATGTTCCATTCTGAGGTAGCGTACGCAAGGCCTATGAGGTCGCAGGAGGACAGGAATGAAAACCAACGAGGCGGTCCTTAACACCCTGATCGCGGGCGGCATCAAACGCGGCTTCACGCTGCCTGGCCTCGGTATAACCTGGTCGCTGCGCGCCTTCCACGAGCGTCGTGACGATTTCGAGGTGGTGCTGGCGCGCTCCGAGCAATGCGCCTCGGTGATGGCGCAGGTAACGGGCAAGCTCACAGGGCAGCCCGGCCTGTTCATGGCGCAGGGGCCGTTCTCGACCACCACGGGCGCATTCGGCATCCTGGAGGCCTATTTCTCCGGCTCCCCTATGATCATTCTCACAGATACCTCGTGCTATGACGGATTCGCGCAGTACGGCGTCTATCAGACGATGACCGGCGACTATGGTGCTGGCGACGCGTTCACGGTGCTGAAGACGATGACCAAGTTCGCGACCTACGCCACCAAGCCGGAAGAGGCGGCCTATGGCGCGCAACTCGCGATAAAGCACGCGGCTGCCCCGCGTCCCGGTCCGGCTGCCGTCGTCATGAAGTCGGATATCATTCTGCAAGAGTTGCCAGAGAACCCGCGCGCGAAGCTCTATCCCACTCAAGGCTATCTTTCCGCGTCTCCCACCCATGCCGACCCGGAGGCAGTCGCGCGCCTCGCGCATCTTATCGCAAAGGCGAAGCGCCCCATCATCGTCGCGGGCAACGGCGTCTATATGAGCCGCAGCGGCAGAGAGCTTCAGGCCTTCGCCGAAGCCAATGGCATTGCGGTGGCATCGAGCTATCACGGCAAAGGCGTGATCGACGAAACCTCGCAAGTGGCGGTCGGCATGATGGGCACTTGGGGCTCGCGCACGGCCAACCGCGCAGTGCAGGCAGCGGACCTCGTCATCATGCTAGGCTGCAGCATGGGTCCCGAGTATACGCGCTTCCGCGATTCGGCGATGGTCCGCCCCGGTGAGCAGACTCTGGTCCAGGTGGATATCGACCCGCGCAACGCCGGCTGGGTCTATCCCGTCGATGTCGCGATTACCGGCGACGCGGCTGAAGTGCTGGCAATGCTGGTGAAACTCCCGATCAACACGGAGCTGCGCGGCGCGCGACTGTCGGCGATTGCGGAGTTGAAGGAGAACAATGGCTATGGCGTGATCCCGCGAATGCCATCACGGCCGGGCACCGTTCACTATGCCGACATCATGCGCGGCCTTGATGCGTTCCTGACGCCAGATGACCTGCTCACGCTGGACGCCGGCACCAACCGTATCTGGGCAACGACCAGCCTGTGCCTGAGGACGCCCCACCAGCTCATCGCGCCGGGCGGCATTGGCGGCATGGGCTGGAGCACACCCGCGGCGACGGCCGTGAAGCTGAACCGGCCCGGAAACCGGGTGACCGGCGTGATCGGCGACGGCGGCTTTGTGATGACGATGGATGCGATCGCCACCGCGGCTGAACAGAACCTCGACGTCGTCTATCTGGTCGCCAACAATGCCGGCCTCGGCATGGTTCGCGACAATCTCGGCAACCAGAGGATCGCCGTCGACTTCGGCGAGCATGACTTCACCAAGGTCGCCGAAGGGCTCGGCGGCAAAGGCCTGACCGTCACCGAGCCGGACCAGATCCGGGACGCACTGGAAGAGGCACACAGGATCGGCGGGCCTGTCGTTCTTGACGTGAAGGTCGACCCCGCAGCCAGCCATCGCGATTGCTCGGACTATGACGTGTTGTGACTTCATAGCTCTGTTCGCCGATGACGAGCGCTGCAAACACGGTTGGTCGTGCGGTGCCGGAAGAGGTGGCGGTTGTCGGTTGCGCACACCCATGCTTGCCAGATGTGAGGTCTAGGCCGCCTTCAGGTGAAAGGGGGGCTGCGGAGCTGACGAATCTGGCAAACCCTAGCCCCTGAATAAGCGCATAGCCAAGGAGCCCAGCGACTTCAGCCAGGATGATGTTGTCAGCGCGATCCGAGGTGAGTTGGTCCGTCGATACGGTCCTGACATTTCTGCCAGCGCACGAGTCGGCGGTGAATCATATCCACAGGCGTCTGTGCTCCCCCCGCGATTCGGTCAAAGGTGAACGTGCTCTAGATGAGCGCCTCGTCGGCGGCCCCCAGATTGAACCCGGCGACAGCCGATGCCGCGAGCGCAGCAAGAGCGGTGATGGCGGCAATCATCAGAGCAGAGATCGACTTGGCCATGGCAGCCTCCTGTGCAAGTACCGGGTAAGAGGAGATCGGGACCGGCACCATTGCCGTCCTGATGCCTCCACTACGATGGGCCGGAGCGCCCGGAACACTTGTTGCCTGCCGCAAAAGGACGTGTTGGTGAAAGATATGACCCGAGCAACGGGAGGGCTCCCAACACGTGAAACTGCATTGACTGAGACACACAGTGTCAGAATGGATAGGGTGTTTGTATGGCAGGTTGAGAATTTCAGACAGAGTGGGGTATAAGCCATTTCAAACAGTTATAATGCTATTCCAAGTCCCCCTCCCTCCGCCAATCAGTCAGCAGCCTTGAACTTGCGGCCGACTCGGCGAAAATTTGTGAAGCACACCAGGCTAATCGCGAATCGAAGTCCAGTCTCATTTTTTCTGGAGAGCCGGATCAGGACGTCCGTGTCGCAGGCAAGGTAATTGTAAGCTCGACGCCATTGTCGCTCGACCAAGCAATTTCGGCGTCGATCGATTGGGCAAGCAGTCTGCTGAGCTGCATGCCCATTCCGTTCCCAGGTTGCGCGGCAGAATCGGGAAAGCCGATACCGTTGTCAGCGAGAACTATCCGGACACGACCCTCGCTCCAGGCCTCTGCCGCGACCCGAATTACGCCAGTTCCCACGGGGAAGGCATACTTCATGCTGTTCGTGAGGAACTCGTTGACGATCAAGCCGATGCGAACCGCTCGGTCCTGATCGATCACGACTTCAGATAGTGCAAGCTCCAGCCGGATCGGTCCTTCGGGATCGATTCCCTGCATTTGGAACCGACCCAGGCACAAGGCACGTAGATACTCGGACAAATTCACGCGCCCAACAGGTCTTTCCGCTGAAAGATGCTGATGCGCCAGCCGGAGCGATTCGACTCCGGCGCGGATCTTGTCCAGTCGCGCCTTGGCCTCCAAGCCGATGGCCTCACGCTGCTCCAAGGACAGCAGCGTCGAGATCACCTGGAGATCGTTCCTGACTCGGTGCTGCAGCTCCCGAAGCAAGAGCTCTCGTTCCCGTGCCAGCAAATCTATCTGTGATGCCGTGCGATGGCGTAGGACGGCGGCGCCCACCAGGTTCGCGTAGATTTGGAGAAAGTGTACGTCGTCCTCAGTGAATGGCCGCTCATCCAACCTGTCCACTTCGAGCGTCCCGTATCGTTCATCACTGAATTGGATGACGACGTTGGCGGAATAGCAGATTTTGCAGCGCCGCACCAACTCCGAGACGCGAAACCGCGTTTCGGTCGGGATGTGCGAGAGGACCGGCTCGCCCGTCATGAGCGCGAAACCTGCCGCGGACTCGCTATGGCCGGGAAGGCGTGTCGTCCCAGGCCTCGCGATCTCCGGCGGGATGCCCACGGATGCGCGAAGCAGCAGCTCGCCCTCGCCCGGAAGCCGTTTCAACACCTTGCCGATTTGCGCGTCCAGCCCCTGAGCGGCTGAGCTGCAAGCCTCGTCCAATATGGCCTGCAGGTCTGCCGAGTGCAGTGCACGCATGCCGAAGCGCGCCAGAGATTCCCGCTGTCGCCGCCAGGTTTCCATCCAATTCCATGTCCCTGCATGGGCTGAAAGGAAAGATCGATCAAGGCCAGTTCAGGTTCCACTAACACAGTGAGCGTTGGAGCCGCGGCAGAGCGGTGAAGCCCACGAAGATTTCGGCTTTGGCGCCCGTTCCTCTGGTCCGCGGCTGTTTCAATCCAAGCCGGCCGAAGCGAAAGCGGGAGGTGCTGCGCTTCGACGAGGCCGTCGGGCCCGAAGCTGCGGAGGTCCTTGCAGTCGAGCCTCAGACCGCCGGACAGTCTCCAGTGCGCTAGTTGCCTGGATCTGCAAAATTGAGCCGCAGGACGGTGCCTCCTCCCGCTCGCGAATCGAGAGTTGCCTGCCCCTTGACTTGCTGAGCGAGCACCTCGATCAGCCGCAACCCAAGCGAGCCGCTCCGACGTTGTGCCGACAGGCCGACCCCGTTGTCTTCAACACATAATTGCATTTGGGTATCTCCCGCCGGCCGCAACTGGACCAACACCCGCCCACGGCGCTCCTCCGGAAAGCCGTGCTTCAGCGCGTTGGTAAGTGCCTCGCCGACAATCAATCCGAGGGGCACCACGAGATCCGCGCCCCAGATCGCCTCCGTTTCCACGTCAATTTCGACATGCACTTGACCTTGTGGCGCCATGCTCTCGACCATCGAGCGGCAAATGCGCTGAAGGTAGTCGGCGAAATCGATCCGGTCCGGAGCATCCGTCTGGTACGCCAGCAACCCGTAGACATCGGCAATCCGCCCCAGTCGCGCGATCGCACTCTCAAGTGTATTACGGGTCGCCTCGTTTTCGGCCCTGCGGGCTTTCATTGCGAGCAACGAGATGGCGATCTGCAGTGCATTCTTCGTGCGGTGGTTCACCTCGCGCAGCAGGAAATCGCGGAAGCGCAGGTCCTGCTCCACCTCGGCGAGCGCATCACGCAGGATGGCCTCGGTGCGCCGCCGCCGTGTCACCTCGGCCTCCAGCCTCCTGTTCGCCTCGTGCAACCGTCTCGTGCTGACGCCGATGCGCCGGTCCAGCAGCTCTGTAGCGTCGAGCAACTCCCGCTCCCGGTTCACTGTCTCGGTGACGTCCAAGAAAGAGGCGAAGTGGCGCACGACCCGATCATTCTCGAACATAGGGGAAATGAAAGCAGCGGCCCAGATCTCGCGGCCGTCCTTCGTGTGAAACAGCACACGCTCGTTGAACTCTTCCCTTGCCGCCATGGCAACCAGAAGCCGCTCTTTCACCTCGGGAGGGCTATCCGGGCTCGCCAGGAAGAAGTAGTTCTGGCCGAGAACCTCGTCACGCTCGTAGCCGCACATGTCGAGGAAAGCCGCATTGGCATAGATGATCGGATTGTCGACGATTTGGGGGTCGGTCACCAACATTGGCATGCGGGTTGCCTCGACTGCCTCCACAAACGCGCCACCCCGATCCTGAAAATCACGAATACGGCGTTCGGATTCCTTCTGCCCCTTGCGTGTCCGACTCTGCTTGCGTACGGGCATGCGAGCTTCCCCCTTTCGTGCTTCGTTGAAGTCTGACACGACCTTTCCTCACGGCTGTTTCGCTATTGTTGTGATCTTCCCCTCCGGTTCAACAAAAGCGACCTTTACATCCTCAACCCTTTCGATTCCCTGCTCGCGAAGATGGCTCATCAGCTCTTCTTCGGTCACGAATTCCCGGCGCAAATTACGCCGCAATAATTCGCCGTTTTCGATAATCTTCAGTGGTGGAGAAGAAAATAATGGTTCGAACGCAGGTACGCGCTGGCTCAAAAAGTTGATAAGAACGTTCCAGCCGACTAGCGTAGCAATGACAATGATCCCGTCGCCGACTGCAGTATATTCACCCATGGCCGGGGTGGCCGCCTGAGCAATCAAAACGACGAAAACCAGATCCATCGTTGAGAGCTCGCCGCCGGTGCGTCGCGGCATTACGCGGATGATGATGAGAATCCCCAAGTACAGCGCCGTTGCTCTCACGACAAGCTCGAGAACGGGGGTCGTGGGCGCAAAAATGACCAGCCAGTCAGCGGGGGCCAGTTCCATACGTCAGTACCTTGTAGCCATTCCCCCCTGATACCACTTCATTGCAAGCCAGCAACCCAGTAACCCGGCGGCCCATTCGGGGCGAATCATTCCAGAATTTCTGAAGTTGAGCCCACGTCTGGTCGCGGCCAGTCGACTGTTCCAAAATTGGCGAGCCTGAAGTGGGTAGAGCGCGGCGAACTCGGCACAACGCGCTGTGAGAATGTGCAATGCTGGTATCGAGAGCCGCAGGGTTGCGCCTGCCCTCGTCAACTCCATAGGCGAACCACGCGCTGATGTCCAAGACGTGCCATATCGATATATAGGGCGCTCAGCTTATTTCTGGGGCCCTTGGTCCACGCAGACGCATTACCGTGTCCACAGACCGGAGGCGGTGCTGTAACCAAAATGCGACTTACTGAACCGGAACGCGAACTCAATGCCCGGGTTCCCCCTCGCCAATTGCAGCAGGTGCGGGCTGTTTTCCCAGCGGCAGCTACCTCGCGGAAGGTTGGTGCGCTCATGTACCCTCGCGTGAGGCGACGCGCGGAGGCCGTGAGTGTCGGCATAAAAGCCGCCCTTCCCTCCCCAACGAAGGCGATTGATATTTGAAGCTCGTCGCCTAGCGGCAGCGCGCTCGAAAGGCCTCAAGGTAGAGCCTGCCTCATCTTATCATCGATTTGGCGCGACATAATGGCGAATCCGAGCGCCGGCAGAACCAGGCCGTGCTCGATCACCTCGCGCGACAGGCCTGGGCCTTCAAGGACCCCGTCCCACGATTCTTCTCCGTAGGGAAACAGGCGTTCCTGGGCGCTGAAGTTTGCGATGCAGGTCAGCATCGTGTCATCGCTGTATCTGTCCCAGACGATGAGTGGTGCAAGATCCGCACTTCTCACCCGCTCACCACCGAACTTGAGAATGGGTAGGTCTTTGCGCCACCGGAGGAAGGCTCGAACGAAGTTGAGGTTGGATTCCGGGTCTTTCTCCTGCCTGTCGACGGCCAGCGCGTCGTGTCCCTCCGCAAGCCGTATCCAGGGCTTGTCGCCATTCGTAAAGCCGCCGTGAGGCGCGTCGGAGTTCCAGGGCATGACGGTCCGCGCACCATCGCGGCCTTGAAAGTCGGGCCAGAGATTCTTGCCCCAGGGATCACGGATATCCTCGTAGGCGAGCTCGGGATGGGGAAGACCGAGCTCCTCGCCCTGATAGATGATTCCGCCGCCTTTCAGCGTCAGCTGCAGAAACGCGAGGAGCTTCGCAGCTTCGCGGCGCAGGCCCGCCTCGACTGCGAACCGCGTGAGATTACTGACGGATCGCGTCGAGTCGTGATTGGAGAAGACGTTCATCAACCAGCCTGTCCTGAGAAACACATTGCGGCGGTCGATCATTTCGACGAGCGCCCCGGCCGATGGCTCGGCGTTGATCAAATCGAAATCGTAGGCGGCGTGAAAGCCTTCCCCTTGGACCGTATATTTCTCCGAAAGACGGGAGCTGTCGATATCGGCAAGCTCGCCGATGAGGATGCGCTCCCCCTCGTACTCGTCGACAGTGTCGCGCAATTTCTCGACGATTCCGAGAGCTTCGGGGACGTCGCGGTCGAACAGGTGAGTCTGCCGGCCGAATGGATTGTTGGGACCGCCGCCGATGAGCACGCCGTTGCCGGCGGACGAGATCGGAGGGTTGCGTCGCAGATCGGGGTCGCAGGCAAGACACTGGACCGCATCGAGGCGCAGGCCGTCGACACCAAGGTCGAGCCAGAACCTCATTTCGTTCTGTACGGCTTCGAGTGTTTCGGGGTTTTGCAGGTTCAGGGCAGGCTGGCACGCGAGAAAGGGGTGATAATAATACTGGGATCTTCGCGGGTCCCAGGTCCAGGCCGAGCCCCCGAAAGAGGACAGCCAATTATTGGGGGGACATCCGTCGGCGTCGGCGTCCGACCAGACGTACCAGTCTGCTTTTGGATTTGTCCGGCTCGAGCGGCTCTCGGCGAACCACGGGTGCTCATCGGACGTGTGTGCGGGAGTGAAATCGATCAGGACTTTCAGATTGCGCCGATGCGCGGCTTCAAGGAGCTCGAGGAAATCGTCCATTGTTCCGTGGCTCGCGTCGATGCCGCGGAAATCCTTTATGTCGTAGCCGAAATCTTTCTGTGGCGAAACGAAGAAGGGGCTCAGCCAGAACCCGTCGACGTTCAGATTCTGGATATAATCGAGCTTCTCGATGACACCGCGAATGTCGCCGATGCCGTCACCGTTCGAGTCCCGAAAGCTGCGGATGTAAACTTGATAAAGCACGCAGCCGCGCCACCACTCGGTCCGGGAAAATGGCCGTAGCGGCTCCCGCAATATGGCACGGGCGATCAGAGCCTCCCGATTGAGCCGCATCATCGAACTTCTCCGAAATAGGCCTCGTCAGGCTCGATCGTGACGCAGTCTTTGCTGCAGAATGACGTAAAGCCATGCCCTTTCATTGGCTCGCCCAAATCTTCATCAGGAAGGAATAGATGCGCCTGCTCTTCGCCGAGATTGAAGGCGCACAGAATGCGCGCGCCCTGGAATTCCCTGTAGAATGCGAGGATCGGGCCGGTATTCTCGAGAAACGACATGGCTCCCCATCGCAGTGGCGGAATGGCCCTGCGCCAATCGAGGAACTGCCGGATGCGGTTGAGCGTCGAGCCGGGCGTGACGTCCTGTCTCGAGACGCTCAGCGGCTTGTGGTTTTCGGGAATTGGCAGCCAGGGCTCGGCGGAGCTGAACCCGCAATGCTCGGCCGCGTCATCCCACGGCATCGGCGTCCGAGCACCATCGCGGCCGAGGTAGGCGGGATAAAATTCGCGGCCATAGGGATCGACGAGCCGCTCATAAGGAATGTCGGCGTGCGCGAGGCCGAGCTCCGCCCCCTGATAAAGGCACATCGCGCCGCGCATCGTCGCCAATGCGGCATTGAGGGCCAGCTGGGGCTTGTTGCGGCCGAGCCGCGTGGTGGAGCGCGTGAAATCGTGATTGTCGAGCGCCCAGCACGGCCAGCCATCGTCGAGTGTGTGGCCGAGCGCGGTGGCGGTCGAGATGAGCTCCTCGGCGTCGATCGTTTCGGCGCCGAGCAACCAGTAGCCGTAAGCCAAATGGAGGCGATTTTGCGCGGTGTACTCGCGATGCAGTTTTTCGCCCTCGCTTTCGTGCAACTCTCCGAGCAGAACCCTGTCGCCGAAGGAGTCGGCGAGCTGGCGCAGCCGTTCCAGAAACTTCAGATTTTCAGGCTGACCGATGTCCCGCACGTGCAATTGAAGCGAATAGGGATTGAACAGAAAATGTGAGCCGGCGGGGCGTTTCGGATTGACCGGGTTGTCACCCAGCTCCCGGTCATGGAAATAGAAGGCGCAGACATCGAGGCGCATTCCGTCGACGCCGAGCTCGAACCAGCGGCGGCAGACCTCGAGGACGGCGTCCTGAACCTCAGGGTTATGGAAATTGAGGTCAGGCTGCTGCCGCAGGAAGTTGTGCAGGTAGTACTGACCACGCCTCGGCTCCCACTGCCACGACGATCCGCCGAAAACGGAGAGCCAGTTGTTGGGCGGCGTTCCGTCGGGTCGCGGATCGGCCCAGACGTACCAGTCGGCTTTCGGTGAGGCTTGTGACTCCCGACTTTCAAGAAACCATGGATGCTGATCGGAGGTGTGACTTAAGACCTGATCCATGATCACCTTGATGCCGCGCGCGTGCGCTTCCTCAACGAGACGTTCAAACTCCTCCATGGTTCCGAACAGGGGGTCGACCTCCAGATAGTCCGAGACGTCGTAGCCGAAATCGCGCATCGGCGACTTGACGAACGGCGAGATCCAGATCGCGTCGACGCCCAGTCGTTCCACGTAGTCGAGGCGCTGGCGTATGCCTGCGAGGTCGCCGATGCCGTTGCCCGAGGTATCGAGGAAGCTGCGCGGATAGATGTGATAGATCACCGCCCCCTGCCACCACTGCGGTGCTTCTGCGCCCGCTCCTGCTGAGTGGGGGCTTGTCTCGGTATGCTTTGTTTGAGACATGCGGCCTCTCCCGATCTTGCTGTTCCCAGTCTCGAACGCAGCCGGAAAGGACCAGGTTCACCGCACGAGACAGTTGAACGGCTTCATTACTCGACCGCTCCGTGCAAGTGCCTTGGTTTGCGTCAATGGATGGACCTCGGCGTCGCCTACAGCAGGCCCGGCCGCGCGTCGCGTGATGACATTGACATGGTCATCGCGTATTTCTCGCCTCTGAAAGAGCGGCGCGGCCTTGCGGGCTACCTTCCCAGCGGAGAGCAGCAGATGCTGGCGATCGGCGGTGCGCTGATGGCCCGGCCGAAATGATCCTGATGGACGAGCCAGCCATGGCATAGTGTAAGTTCCTATGGCAATTCCGGAATATGGAGTCTCACCCGCATGCCGATCGACAAGGACGCCTTCGACGAGTTCCTGGGCACGATCCAGCGGTTTGTGCGCGAACGGCTCATTCCGAATGAAGCGCGGGTGGCCGACGACGATGAGATCCCGGCAGATATCGTCGCAGACATGAAATCGCTCGGACTGTTCGGGCTCGCCATTCCGGAGGACTACGGCGGGCTGGGCCTCTCCATGGAGGAAGAGGTGCTGGTCGCGTTCGAGATCGCACAGGCCTCCCCCGCTTTCAGGTCCTATTTCGCCACGAACGTCGGCATCGGCTCCCAAGCTATCGTGATGGACGGAACGGAGGAGCAGAAGCGGCGCTATCTGCCACGGCTCGCCTCCGGTGAGATCATCGGCTCCTTTGCGCTGACTGAGCCCAACTCCGGCTCGGATGCCGCCTCCCTGCAGACCTCAGCGCGGCGCGAGGGGGACTTTTACGTGCTCAACGGCACGAAGCGGTTCATCACGAATGCGCCCGAGGCAGGCGTGTTCACCGTCATGGCGCGCACCGATCCGGAGAAGAAAGGCGCAGACGGCATTTCAGCTTTCATCATCGAGAGCGGCACCCCCGGCCTGACCGTCGGCAAGCCCGATCGGAAGATGGGCCAGCGCGGGGCGCACACCGCCGATGTCATCTTCGAGGATTGCCGCGTGCCGAAGAATGCGGTGATCGGCGGGTTGGAAGGCCAGGGTTTCAAGACCGCGATGAAAGTGCTCGACAAGGGCCGGCTCAACATCGCCGCAGCATGCACCGGTGCAGCCGAGCGCATCCTGGCAGACAGTCTCGCCTACGCGCTGGAGCGCAAGCAGTTCGGCAAGCCGATAGCCGAGTTCCAGCTCGTCCAGGCGATGCTGGCGGACTGCCAGACCGAAATCCTCGCGGCGCGATCCATGATCCTGGACGCAGCACGCAAGCGCGATCGCGGCGGCGACGTCACCATGGAAGCCTCCTGCTGCAAGCTCTTCGCCAGCGAGATGGTCGGCCGCGTCGCGGACCGCGCCGTCCAGATTCACGGCGGAGCCGGGTACATGGCAGAGTACGCCGTCGAGCGATTCTATCGCGACGTTCGCCTGTTCCGCATTTATGAAGGCACGAGCCAGATTCAGCAGCTCGTGATCGCCCGCAATATGATCCGCAAAGCGCGCGCCGAACGGTAGCAGGCTTCGGGCAGCGTGCCGCGTGCGATCGCTGGGGGACCGCGGAACCGGCCCCTCGCTCGAGCTCTTGTCGCCACATGAACGGACGTCCGTCTCAGCAGACCCCGCGATCGCTTCTCACCCGCCTGCACACATTGCGTAACGTGCGGCTGGAGTGGCCCATACTGCTGATCGTCCTGATCTTGGCTTCGGCCGTGTGGGGCTTCATCGAGCTCGCCGGTGAGGTGTCCGAAGGCAGCACGGCCGAGATCGACCGCGAGTTGCTGTTGCTGCTGCGCGATCCCGATGATCCCTTCCGCATGCTCGGACCAAGCTGGCTGCAGGATATGATGCGGGATTTCACCGGTCTCGGAGGCACGGGTGTGCTCACACTCGTGACGCTCAGCGCAACAGGATTCCTGCTGCTCGAACGCAAGCAGCACGCGGCGGCCTTGCTCCTTGTTTCGGTGATCGGCGGCGTGATCATTGCCAACGCTCTGAAGCTCACCTTCGGCCGTCCGCGGCCGGAGTTTTCCAATTACGAGCCGCTGCTCGCATCAGCCAGTTTCCCGAGCTCGCATTCCATGATGTCAGCGGTCGTCTACTTGACGATAGGCGCCTTGATTGCGCGGATGCGCCCCGATCCGCGGGTCAGGGCCTACGTCCTGGGCTTGTGCATTCTCGTTTCGGGAATCGTCGGCATCAGCCGGGTCTATCTGGGTGTGCACTGGCCGACGGACGTGCTGGCAGGATGGGCTGTTGGTTCCGCGTGGGCACTCTTCTGCTGGCTGGTTGCGCTGCTGCTCCAACGGCGCGGCAGGATCGAGGACGCCTGAGCGCGGCGGCGTGGACAAGACCACGCATCTCGGCTATCCCGCTGTCGGACGGTCATTAGCGCCTTGGCAATGCCGCGGACGAGATTGCCGGCCGCAGGCTTGACGGCTGACACACTCCGGAAAGTTGACCCGAGGGAAGGAAATGAGCCTCAAAGCGGAAACACGGGAGAAGCTCAAGGGCGTCAGCACGGCCACGATCTGCACGGCGCTCTTCAAACGGGGGCTGCGCAATCAGTTCATTCAGAACGTGCGACCGCTGAACCCGGATTCGCCGAACATGGTCGGCGAGGCATTCACGCTGCGCTACATTCCGGCCCGCGAGGATCTGAACCCGATCACCGTTTTCCAGGATCGCGGCCATCCCCAGCGCAAGGCGATCGAAGAATGCCCGCCGGGACACGTCATGGTCATCGATAGCCGGAAGGACCCCAGAGCCGCTTCGGCGGGATCGATACTCATCGCGCGCCTCCAGCATCGTGGCGCTGCCGGTATTGTCACCGATGGCGGCTTCCGGGACTCGCCAGAAATCGCAAGGCTGTCCATCCCCGCTTACCACCAGCGGCCTTCTGCACCGACCAATCTGACCGCACACCAGGCGATCGACATCAACGTACCGATCGGCTGCGGCGACGCCCCGATCTGGCCCGGCGACGTCATCGTCGGCGATGGCGAAGGCGTGGTGGTGATCCCGGCGCATCTGGCCGACGAGATCGCGGATGAAGCCGTGGAGATGACGGCGTTCGAGGATTTCGTCGCGGAGAAAGTCGCGGAGGGCCGGTCGATCCTCGGCCTCTATCCGGCGACGGACGAAAAGGTCAGGGACGAGTTCGCGGCCTGGAGGAAAGCGAAGGGGCGCTGAGCGCTACGGCGCCAATCCACGACGGCAGCTTCGATCACGTCAGCCGCTTCTCCATGAACAGGCTCAGCGGGTCGGCCAGGTAGCTGCCGAAGGGCTCGCATTCCGTGAAGCCGCACTTGCGATAAAGGCCAATGGCCTCCGGCTGCTTGATGCCGGTCTCGAGCCGCAGGACGGTCAGCCCTTTCTCGCGGGCCGCAGACTCTATCGCATCAAGAAGTCTGCGGCCGACGCTCTGGCCGCGAGCCTCGGGCGCAACCCACATCCGCTTCACTTCGCCGGAGCCGTCCTCTTCAGCGATCAGGGCGCCGCAGCCGAGTGCCGTCTCACCTCGCCGGGCGACGAAGAAGTGCACGTTGGGTGCCATAAGCGCAGCAAGGTCGGTCAGGTGATTGCTCTCAGGCGGGTAGAGGCTTTCCGCATAGGCATCCGAAGCGGCCATGAAGGCTGCAACGTCCGGCTGGTCCGGAGTTTCGGTGCGAACAATGAGCTCGGGCGCGGCTTCCGGCGGCGACGCCTTTGGCTCCGTGCGGCCAAGCCGGTCCCACTCCGCGGCTTCATCGTCCGAGAGAAATCCCTGGCCAACCTTATAGGCCGTCCTCAGGAGGCCCGTTGGCACCGCGCGGGCAGCGTCCGTGAAATCGTCCATGTAATCGCTGAGCTGGTCGGGGGCTGACAGCACCGGATCGGAAAGCCAGAGCTTATTGAGCGCCTTGTTCCGGACTTCGTCGGGCACATCGGCGCTCATGAACGGCTTGTAGTCGGACGTGCTGTCGAGCTTGTCGAAGTCGATATTCTCGAGATCGAGCGTCGGCCGCTCCGGCTCGGAAGGGGCCTCGGCCTCGCCCGAAGCTCCGGACCGGGCCATCTCGTTCGAAAACTCAGCTTGCGCGGGCTGCCCGGCAACGTCCGGCTTTCTCTCCTCAGCCTCGGTATCCGAGGGCTTTTTCGCCTCCGTTGCCACTCCGCGTTTCAGCCGCGACCAGCGGCTGAGGAAAGGCTCGTCGTCGTTAGCCATCGCTGCCGCCATTTCCGCGCTTTGCGCGCATTCTCTCCCGAAGCACAAAAATCGGCTCCTGCCCGAACCTGTGCTCCTCCTCGATTTCGTAGTTCTGCCGCTTCCGCTTGATGAACGGCGCCTCGAGATGGTGAGCCTCGACGAACTCGCGCACGAGCTCGACCAGCGGCTGCGGCATCGGCACCTGCTTGATGGTTTCGAGGCCTGACTCGTTATAGGCCTGCGCATCGTGAGGCGACGCAGTCACCATGTGCACGCTGACAGGCCACTTGGAGCTGGCTCCCGGATCGTCTCGCAGCACGACATAAACGGCCGGCTCGCCCGTCTCGAGGTTGAGCTTGTAGGCGGCCGTTTCTTTGCGATGCAGCTCCAGCGGTAGAGTAGCTGCGTGATAGTGAACGGATTTCTCGTCCCGCCGCAGCTCCCGCCAGTCACTGATCTCCGGCGCGTGCAGGAATACACCAATGGGCCGCCAGACGTACTCCTGCCAAGGGTGGTCTATCTTCTCGCGAGCGAGTACAACCCCGACTGGAATAGAAATGGTTGAATTCATGCGGTGGGACTCTTCTTCACTGCCAAGCCGCTGATTCAAGGTCTATACTCGGGTTTCAGCACCGGGTCCATTGCACGGCCGGGTATGAATGCGCGACAGGGGCACGCTGCATGTCGGGACGAGACAGGATGAGTGCGAGAAAGCCGAAGCTTCTGGTCTGCAACTGCCAGCGTACCATGGATATCGACGGTGCGCGGCTGGGGAAGATGCTCGGCCTCGAAGAACCGCTCGTCGTCCATCGTGAACTCTGCCGCTCCGAGGTGGCCGGTTTCGAGGCGGCCCTTGCAGACGGGCCGGTGCACGTCGCCTGCACGCAGGAGGCGCCGCTGTTTCGCGAGCTCGCGGAGGAGAAGGACCTCGGCGAGACCGCGATGCGTTTTACCAACATCCGCGAGCGCGCGGGCTGGTGCGAGGCGAAATCGGCTGCGCTGCCCAAGATGGCCGCCCTGCTGGCCGAGGCGGCTTACGTGCCGAAACCGGCCGGATTGATCACGCTGAAATCCGAGGGCGTGTGCCTGGTCTACGGTTCGGGACAGACGGCCATAGATGTTGCGCAGGAGCTCAGCGGCCGGCTCAGCGTGAGCCTGCTGCTGACAGATGCTGCGGAAGCCATTCCCCCGGGGATCGTCGACGTTCCGATCCACCGCGGCCGCATCCGCCGGGCGTCCGGATATCTCGGCGCGTTCGAGATCGAGGTGGACGGCTACGCCCCGATGCTGCCCTCCTCGCGCGCGGCTCTGGAATTCGTGATGGCGCGCGACGGCGCAAAGTCCAGCTGCGACATCATCCTCGACCTCAGTGGTGGCAAGCCATTGTTCCCGCACGGTGGCCGGCGCGATGGCTACGTCCATGCGGACCCGAGCAATCCGGCTGCCGTCGCCAAGGCGATGTTCAAGGTCTCAGACCTCGTCGGCGAATTCGAGAAGCCGCGCTATGTCGATGTCGACACAGGCATCTGCGCCCATGCACGCAGCCAGAAGGTCGGCTGCACGAATTGCCTGGACTCCTGCCCCACCGGAGCCATTTCACCCAACGGCGAGCATGTGATCGTCGACCCGGGCATCTGCGACGGCTGTGGCCACTGCACTGCGGTCTGCCCGACGGGAGCGGTGAGCTACACGTTTCCAAGCCGAGAGGATCTGGTCACCCGGGCACAGGTGCTGCTCAAGGCCTATCGCACGGCCGGTGGCACGCGACCCATTCTGCTGCTGCACGATGAGAAGCACGGCAGCCCCTTGATATCTGCCATGGCGCGGTTCGGGCGTGGCCTGCCCGCGAACGTGCTGCCGCTCGGACTGTACTCGGTGTTCCGGCTCGGGCATGACGTGCTTGCGGCCATGCTGGCGTCAGGGGCAGAGCAGATTGTCATTCTGGCCTCAGGCGAAGCGCCGGAAGAGCTGCCGCCGCTCGAAGGTCAGGTCGAGCTGCTCGGCGCTTTCCTCGAAGCGCTCGGCCATCGGGGCCCGCGCGTTCGCCTCGCGGTGGAGCATGATCCCGATGCGGTCGAAAGCCTGCTCTACGATCTGCCGGCATTGCCCGAACTCGAGCCGCGCTTCTTCTCGAGCGCCGGCAGCAAGCGCGACGTGGCCCGCACGGCGCTCGCTGCGCTGAACGAGATGGCGCCGGAGCCGGCCACTGTCGTCGCGCTGCCCAAGGGAGCCCCTTACGGACGCGTCCACATCGACGTGGACGGCTGTACGCTTTGCCTCTCATGCGTCGGCGCCTGCCCCGCGAACGCGCTCTCCGACAACCCGGACCGCCCGCAGCTGAGCTTCACCGAGGCGGCCTGCGTGCAATGCGGGATCTGCGTCTCCACCTGCCCGGAGAACGTGATCAGGCTGGAGCCGCGCTATGACTTCACGTCTTCTGCGATGACACCCGAGGTCCTGAAGGGCGAGGAGCCGTTCGAGTGCATCAGCTGCGGCAAGCCGTTCGGCGCGCGCTCGACGATCGAGAAGGTGGTCGAGCGGCTCAAGGGCCATTCGATGTTTCGTGGCGAGCAGCAGCTCCGCCTGATCCAGATGTGCGACAACTGCCGCGTCGTGGCTGTTGCCGAGGAAGGGAGCGATCCCTTCAAGTTCGGCGAACGCCCCCGCATGCGCACCACCGACGACGACCTCGCCGAGGCCGAACGCGCACGAGCCGCTCGCAAGCCGGAAGACTTCCTGAGCTGAACGCATGAGTTCGGGGCCACCCAGCCTTCAGGGTCGGTTCGCTGCAACTCCCGTCGAGCCGGTAGCTGGGGCGCCTCAGGCCACCATCCGCAGCGGCAGGTTGGCGAGCAGGTTCTGCGGCTTCATCTTCACGCGGTTGGCCGCGGTCATGGCGAGTCCGAGGTAGATCGGGCGGCCTTTGACGCGGTCGATGACGGCGCGTTCGTCGCGGATATGCATGCGGAAGAGGGCGACGATCCGGGCGATGTCGTCGGCACCTACCGGGTTACCCTCGTAAAGAGCATTCAGGATCTGTGTCGCTTCGCGGTCGAGACCGATGTGCCAGCGCCAATCGCTGTCTTCCACCTTGGGTCGCGGCTCGACGCGCACTTCGAGTTGCATCAGATGCTTGACCCACGCCTCAATGACCCGTGCGAAAGCATCGAGCGCCGGCTGCTCGAAGCGGAAGTCGATCACCGTATCGAAGCGGTCCGATCGGTCCCAGTAGATCTCCTTGTTATCCTCATCGAGCACATCGAGCTCGACGGTTCTCATGGGCGTGCCGGTTTCTGCGAGAAGCTGCGCCAGGCCGGTCTCGCCGGACCTTGCATGCATCTCGACAATCTCCTCGTCGGCCAACAGGAGCCGTCCGCCCTCGGTGGATACCGTCTGTTCGCGGAAGAACAGCTCGGCAGCCCGGAGCCGCATGGGATCGCGCGCGTCCTTAAGGATGTTGCGCAGGATGAGGTGCACCATCTGGTCAATGAATACGGGCGGGATCGTCACGCTCATTCCCCGCGCCAGCTTGAGATAGGCGCCCTCGACGGTCCCCGCGGACGTCAGCAGCTCGCGAAAGGCGAGGATCACGCGATAGTTGTCTGCAGCGTCCGGGTCGGCCAGCCGGGTCAGGCGCGCCTCCTCGACCGGCATGAGAGGATCGGCGAGCAGCTCCTCGTGCAGGCGGATCTCCTCTGCGCACGAGGTCTCGATGGGGTGCACCTCGGGCCGCGTCCAATAGGCCAGCAGGAGCTGCGGGGTGACCTTCAGCCAACCTTCCGGGCCGATCTCGAGCAGATGGAAGCCGGCAGATTTCCAGAAGTCACGCATCAGTCCGGCTCCACCGTCCAGATGCGCGCGTGCACCGGCTCGGCGCTCGGCGGCTTGATGGTGCGGAACTCCTCCTTGATCTGCCCGTCGCTGTCGAAAAAACGGCGAACCGTGAACACGGTGTTGATGGGAACGTCCCGGCAAAGATCGAGAACGAACGCCAGTTCCTCCTGCGCGGCCGGCCAGGCAGCCTCCGTATCCGGAGCGCCGTAGACGTCGACGAAGTGCCGGGCGAGGCGGAAGGCGATTTCGTCCGCGGCAACCTGATCCGCCTCGGCGACCGTTGCGAACGTGGAGCGGCCGAAGCTTTCGAGGCCGAGAAAACCGTTCGCGAATGCCTGCTTCACCTTGCCCGTGACATCCGACGGCGCGAGGTGGGCAAAGGCGAATGCGCCGGAGACGGCCCACTCGTCCGACGCGGCGGCGTGCTCGAAAACCCGGTCATCGGAGCTGTCGAAGCGGATGGTCCGCAATAGTTTCACCGCGCAGGCTCCCGGCCGTGCACAACGACAGCATCGATCAGTGGCAGAGCGCGTGCTGGTCCTGAGTCAGGCCGAATGATCAGTCCACCCTCTTCGTCCAACCCGAGGACGCGCACCACCTGCCGCGTCCCGTTGTGCTCGATCGCCATCGCCTTGCCGCCTGCTTCCGCACGCGCCATCCAGCTATCGTGCACGGGCCGAAAGCCATCGTCCTGCCAGGTGTTGAGCCAGCTCAGGAAGTGTGCGGAAAACGACTGCAGCAGCTCGGAGCGGGTGATCTCGCCGCCGCCTTCTTCGAAGAGTGCTGTCTGGTCGGGCAGCTCACCAGGCTCTTTGTCCGGAGTGTCGTGAACAAGCCGCAATCTCATGCCGACCACGAGCCAATCGGGCACGAGATCTCTTTCGGCTGCTGAGACGGCGACCTGCACCTCCCCGCACTCGGCACCGTTGACCAGAATCGTTCCCGGCCAACGATGATGGACGCCAATGGCCGGAGGCAGCAGCGCGCCGAGGCTGTCCGCCAATGCCACCTGCACAAGCGCATTCATCTGCAAAGCAGTGCCCAGCCGCACCTCCGGCTCGAGGATGATGGCGCACTCCGCCCGGCCGGTGTCCCGGCTCCAGACGAGATCGCCTGCTCCCAACGTTCCCCGCGCCACATGCCGGCACGCGTAGGCGAACGGCCGTTGCGGTGCCTTGACCGCATGGCCTGCAAGCAGCGGTGGAAAGACCGGATCCGGTAGGTGCATGGAACGCGTCAGCCGAGCTCGATCTCGCCGTCGATGACGTGCTTCAGGTCGGTCCCTTCGGCCGTCAGCTCCATCCGGACCTTCAGCTGGCCCTGCCCCGAAATGCCTTTCTCCCTCACGATGCGCTCGATCTCACGCTGCGAGGTGACGCCGACCTGCTTCAGGAACTTGCGCAGGGAGATGTTGAACCTGTCTTCTGGCGCCTTTTCAGTCATTACGACCTCCGCAAGATCAAAGCCTTACATTCTGTGAAGTGTAAGTGTCCTGGACCGACATGGATATGTAGTTGAGACCCACCGCCGCAGCGGCGGAAATAACGACCAGCAGCACGAGGCTGCCCAGGAAGGCCTTCATCGCTCTCCTCCTTTTTCTTTCGATCCTTTGTCCGCCGCAGTCTGGCCGTCAACAGGCGACGGTGCCGTTGCGACCTTCAGGTAGGCCACGAGCGCATCCCGCTGCGCCTTGTCTGTCATCTTTTGCAGCGGCATCTTGGAGCCTGGGGTAAATTCATCGGGGCCGAGCTCGAAAAGCTGGGAGACAGTCTTCTCGGTCCAGACGATGTCGAGCTGCTTCAGCGCCTCCGAATAGGGATAGTCGGTCTGCGTGCCGATGCGCCGCCCGAACAGGCCATAAAGGGTCGGTCCTGCGCGATTGCCGCCGTCCGGTGTCAGGGTATGGCAGATGCTGCACTTGCGCGCGAATTGAATCTGCCCCTGGGCCAGGACGTCATCCCCCTCGCCGGTCTGCTGGAATCTGCGCGGGAACTCGCTCAGAACGGGCTCGAACGGTTGCCGCGGTTGAATGTGCCAGAGCGTCGCGAAGTCATCGAGTCCGCCATAGTAGAGGCTGCGTCCCTCACTGGTGAACGCCAGCGCCCAGATCGGGCCGTACGGGTTTTGATACTCCTCTACGACGGCGCCGTCTCCCGGCCGTGATACGCGGATCACGCCATCCGCGCTGCCCGTGGCGATGAGCAACGGCTTTTCCAGCACCGCGAGCGCAAGCACCGGCCGCTCGTGTCCCGCGAGCTGCACGACCACCTCGCCTTCGCGCGGGTCGACGATACCAGTCGAGCCATTGATGGCGCCGAACACGAGCCGGTCGCTCCCCGGCAGCCGCTCGAGAACGTTGATGCCCCAGCCGTGCCGGTAGACGGGCCGTTCGAAGCTGCCGTCCTCGCGGCGGAACACGCCGATGCTGCCGTCGTAGCTCGCCGTGAAGACCCGTGTGCCGTCAGGCGAGAAAGCCGCAGCATTGACCGGACCCTGGTGTCCGGACAGCACGGGGCCGGGCGCCAGCTCTTCCAGGTTCCAGATCCGGGCCGTGCGGTCCCAGCTCGCCGAAACGGCCCAGCGACCATCGTCCGAAACTGCCAGACCGACGATCTTTCCCTGGTGCCCGCTGAAGCGGTGAACGAGCTCGCCGGTCGCGATGTCCCACAGATAGACCGTCCCGTCGTCTCCCGCCGAGAGGGCTCTGCCGGTTCTGGGTACGAAGGCCACTGCGTTCACTGCGCCGTCGTGGTCCTCGAAACGCCCGAGCTGACGCGGCTGCTCTCCGGAAATGTCCCACGCCATCATGGCGTAATCGAACGAGCCCGTCAGGACGCGGCCTGACGCGGTGTCGATCCGGACCGCCTTGATTGGCCCACCGTGGCCGACGAGGTTGCCGGAGGATGAACGGCGCTCATCCGCCGATGGCCTTGCCGCGGACGTTACGTCACCCGATCGCTGAAGCTTCTGCTCTTGAGCAGCCGCCGAGCTGGCCGCTGCGGCCAGGGCAAGCGTCAGGACCGCCAGGAGCGTGACCACCGGCCTAAGTGTTCGCTGCACGATCAGGGGGCGGCTGTCCGCAGCGTATCGCCCCGCCCGAACCGCCCGAGGCATGGCTGATTGTCACTCCGCCGGTTGAGGACGGATGCCGCCAGCATCCTCCGTGGCGGGCTTGCTCTCTTCCTTCAGCACTTCATCGGCCCAGAGGCTATGGTGCTGCTTCGCCCAGGCGACGTCGACCTGGCCCGAGCCCATTGCCGAGAATGCACCCTGCATGCCGAGCGTGCCGATATAGATATGCCCAATGATCACGGCGGTCAGGAAGATGGCCATCATGGCGTGCCACAGAGAGGCATACTGCATCTCCTGATTGACCGACAGCTCTGCGGGAAGTTCCGTCCCGAACACGCTGTTGATGGCCACGAAGGTCTTCGCGAACATCGGCAGCTCATACGGGAACATCAGCGACAGGCCAGACAGGCTGATCGAGATACCGCCCAGAATAATGAGCCAGAACAGGATCTTCTGGCCGGCGTTGAACTTCCAGCTCGGCGGATGAACACCCTTGACCAGCATGCCACCGCCCATGGCCAGCCACTGAAAATCTCGCCAGTGCGGGATGTTGTGCCGCACCCAGGTAACCAGCACCCAAAGCAGCCCCAGCATGAAGGCGAACGCGACGTAGTTGTGCAGCATCTTGCCGACCATGGTGATGGCGGCGAAGGCTTCCTTGCCGATCACCGGCAGCAGGACAAAACGGCCGTAGAGCACGTTGAGCCCGGTGAGGGCGAGCACGATGAATGATGTCGCCAGCAGCCAGTGCCCCATCCGCTCGAAGCCGTTGAAGCGCTCGATGGTGCGCCCAGCCCAGCCATGCTCGACCTTGATGCGGCCACGCACCAGGAAGAACAGTGCGATCACGCCGAGCGTGGCGGCCAGCAGCCAGGCCCCGTAGGTCGGCAGCGGGCCGTTACGGAAGTTGCGCCAGGCCTCGCCCGAGGAATCGACCAGTCGCCCGGCCTTGCCATCCTGAATGGAAACCTTGCCTTCGACGCCCTGTCGCAGCTGCTGCCACATCTCGACGTCGTAGTTCCAGGGCCGGACCGCGTCCGGAGCGTCGGGCTCAGCGGGGACGACCGCTCCCGCGGGCGGACGGACATTGGGATTGGACTGCTGCGCCAGTGACGGCGCGGCCGAGGCGAAAATAAGCACTGCGGCTAGAAGGCCAGCGAGCGGCGCCAGACGCAGCGCACGTGTGGCGGGCCACATTGCAGGGAAGAATTGAGTCATCTCGTGTCCTCTCGATTCCCTCGAGGCGCCTGTTGAGCGGGGCGAGGCTAGTGGATCCGCTGCGGACTTCTCGATTTGAATCACACTAGCATCATTAGCTGGGCCCGTGCCCTAGCGCATGATTCTGGCGCGATCCTGCAAAGCGCGAAGCTGATCCTGCGTCAGCGGCTGGGATTTCTCTCCCTTGTAAACGCCAGGCTCGAACGTCAGGGGCCGGCCCTGCTCATCCTCGCGACAGCCGGCCAGCGCCAGCACCGCCCCCAAAACCAGAGCCGTTGTTGTCCACCGGTGCATCACTTTTCCTTTCAACGGACTGGCGCCACCAGATCACCGCCCGTCAGAAGCTCATGAAGGCCTTGCCTCGATGCCCGATCTCGAAAAGGAGAGCACAGGCGCATTCAATCATATTGGCAAGGCCGAAGACGGGGCGGCCGATGACCGCCCCGCCGCAAAATTGGACCGTACAGATGTTCCGGAGCCACCGCTCTCAGATCAGCCAGGCTGACCCGGATAGGCCTTGCCCCAGCCCCAGGCGCCCGAGCCGAAGCCACGTGCGACGACGCGCTGACGGTAGATGTCGGAGACCACGTCCCCGTCGCCTGCGAGCAGCGCCTTCGTCGAGCACATCTCGGCGCAGAGCGGCAGCTTGCCTTCGGCGAGGCGGTTGCGGCCGTACTTCTTGAACATCACGTCCTGGTTCGTCTCCGGACCGCCGGCGCAGAAGGTGCACTTGTC
This sequence comes from Hyphomicrobiaceae bacterium, assembly GCA_041687075.1. Taxonomy (GTDB): domain Bacteria; phylum Pseudomonadota; class Alphaproteobacteria; order Rhizobiales; family Hyphomicrobiaceae; genus ZC4RG25. The sequence goes on from JAWLCO010000003.1 coordinate 29,324, forward strand.
CATCTTGCCGCGCGAGCCGAAGTTGGACGCCTGCGGGTACTGCGGCGCGCCGAACGGGCACGCGTAGAAGCAATAGCCGCAGCCGATGCACAGGTCCTTGTTATGCAGGACCACGCCCTCTTCGGTCTGATAGAAGCAGTCCACCGGGCAGACCGCCGCGCAGGGCGCGTCCGAGCAGTGCATGCAAGCGACCGAGATGGAGCGCTCTCCGGGCTTGCCGTCGTTGATCGTGACGACACGCCGGCGATTGATGCCCCAGGGCACCTCGTGCTCGTTCTTGCAGGCGGTGACGCATGCGTTGCACTCGACGCAGCGCTCTGCGTCACAGAGGAACTTCATACGTGCCATCGGTTAAGCCCTCCAGATCTTGCAGAGCGTCGTCTTCGTCTCTTGCATCTGAGTGACGACGTCGTAGCCGTAGGTCGTTGCGGTGTTGGCTGCCTCGCCGAGGACGTAAGGATCAGTGCCCGGTGGGTACTTCGAGCGAAGATCCTTGCCCTGGAAGTGGCCGGCGAAGTGGAACGGCATGAAGGCGACGCCCTTGCCGACCCGCTCCGTCACCATAGCCATGACGAGAACCTTGCCTTTCTCGGGCCCTTCGACCCAGACCATCTGTCCGTCCTTGATGCCGAGGTTGTTGGCATCCGTCGGGTTGACCTCGACGAACATGTTCTGCTGCAGCTCGGCAAGCCACGGGTTGGAGCGGGTCTCCTCGCCGCCACCCTCGTACTCCACCAATCGGCCCGTCGTCAGAATGATCGGGTACTCCTGAGAGACGTCCCGCTTCTGGATCGACTCGAACAGCACCGGCAGGCGGTTGAGCCTGCGGTCCTGGTGGGTCGGGTACTTGGCCACCAGGTCGCGCCGCGGCGTATAGAGCGGCTCGCGGTGGAGCGGCACCGGGTCGGGGAAGTTCCAGACCACAGCACGCGCCTTGCCATTACCGAACGGTGCCAGGCCGTGCTTGATTGCCACGCGCTGCAGACCGCCAGACAGGTCCGTGGTGAACGTCACCGCGTCGGGGTTGTCGCCGCCGACCCGATTGATCGTCTCCAGCTCCTCTGGCGTCAGGTCTCCGTCCCAACCCAGCTTCTTGAGGAAGCCGAGCGAGACGGCAGGATGCCCGCTCCTGAGCTCGTTGCCGACCGGATAGCTGTCGACCGCGAGCATGTTGTCGAGGTTCTCGTCGTTGCGGGTGTACTTCTCCGACTTGCCCTGAACCGTGGCACCCCACAGCGCACGGAAGTTCAGGCCGCCGTCCTGCACGTGCTTGGACGTGTCGTACAGGTTGGGTGTGCCGGGATGGCCCTTCTTGCCACTCGGCAGCTCCATGTCGGGGTTGCCCCAGCACGGCCACGGCAGACCGTAGTAGTCGCCATCGCACGGACCACCGTTGGCCTTGAGGGTCACGCGGTCGAAGGTGTGCTGGTTGGCCATGTGGAGCTTCAGCCGCTCCGGCGACTGGCCGGTGTAGCCGATCGTCCACATGCCCTTGTTGAACTCGCGGGTGATCTCCTCGACCACAGGCTCGTTGTTCTCGACCTTGATGTTCTTGAACATCTCCTTGTCGAAGCCGAGCTTCTTGGCGAACAGGTACATGATCTCGTGATCGACCTTCGCCTCGAAGAACGGCTCGAACACCTTCTCGCGCCACTGCAGCGACCGGTTCGAGGCGGTCACTGAGCCGACCGTCTCGTACTGCGTCGCCGCCGGGAGCAGGTAGGTGTTGTCCGTGCGGTCGTGCATGACGGCCGTGGCCGTCGGGTAGGGGTCGACGACGACGAGAAGGTCGAGCTTCTCCATCGCCTTCTTCATGTCCGGACCGCGCGTCTGCGAGTTCGGAGCGTGTCCCCAGAAGAAGACCGCCTTCAGCAGATCGGGCTGCTCGACATTCTGTTTGTCCTCGAGAACACCGTCGACCCAACGCGACAGCGGAATGCCGGCCGATTCCATCAGCTTCTTGCTGGCGAAGCGGCCCACCAGGTAATCGTGCGGGACATCCCACACGCGCGCCCAGTGCTTCCAGGAGCCCTCGGACAGTCCGTAGTAACCCGGCAGCGTGCCCGGCTCGACGCCGAAGTCCGTCGCGCCCTGCACGTTGTCGTGGCCGCGGAAGATGTTGGCACCACCGCCAGACACGCCCATGTTGCCGAGCGCGAGCTGCAGGATGCAGTAAGCGCGCACATTGGCATTGGCGACCGTGTGCTGCGTGGAGCCCATGCACCAGATCAGCGTGCCCGGCTTGTTGGATGCCAGCGTGCGGGCGACACGGCGGAGCTGCGAGCCCGGAACGCCGGTGACGCTCTCGACCTCCTCAGGCGTCCACTTCTTCACCTCGTCGCGCACCCACTCCATGCCCCAGACGCGCTGGCGGATGAACTCCTTGTCCTCCCAGCCATTCTCGAAGATGTGGTAGAGAATGCCCCAGATCAGCGCGATGTCCGTGCCCGGACGGAAGCGGACGAACTCGTTCGCGTGAGCCGCGGTTCGCGTGAAGCGCGGATCACAGACGATGAGCTGCGCGTTGTTCTGCTCCTTGGAACGCAGCAGGAACTGCATCGCGACCGGATGCGCCTCGGCCGCGTTGCTGCCGATGACGAAGATCGCCTTGGAGTTCTGGATGTCGTTGTAGGAGTTCGTCATCGCGCCGTAGCCCCAGGTCTGGGCGACGCCGGCGACGGTGGTCGAGTGACAGATACGGGCCTGATGGTCTCCGTTGTTGGAGCCCCAGAACGCGTAGAACTTGCGGAAGAGATAGGCCTGCTCGTTCGAGAACTTGGCAGAGCCGAGGAAGTACACCGAATCAGGACCCGAGGTCTCGCGGATCTGCAACATCTTGTCGCCGATCTCTTCGATGGCCTCGTCCCAGGAGATGCGCTGCCATTTGCCGGCAACAAGCTTCATGGGATACTTGAGCCGGCGGTCGCCGTGCGCGTGCTCACGCGCCGAGGCGCCCTTGGCGCAGTGAGACCCGAGGTTCAGTGGGCTGTCGAATCCGGGCTCCTGACCGACCCACACGCCGTTCTGCACCTCGGCAAGAATGGTGCAGCCGACCGAACAGTGCGTGCAGACGGACTTTCTGATCTCGACATTGCCGTTCGCAGCACCGGCCGTTTGCGCTTGGGCCTTCTGCACGCGCGTGGTGACGAGTGACGATGCAGCGGCGAGGCCACCTATGGCCAGCCCCGAGTTGCGCAGGAAAGCGCGCCGGTCGACCGTCCCGTGCGATGCAACCTGCAGGGCCGACGACAAGCGAGCCCGCCCCGCGGCTCCGTTCGCCTTCTTCCTCAGCATGATCTTCTCCCTTTGAACGCCATGCGGTCAGCTCAGCCTTCGTTGCAGGCTGTGGCCGCGGAGTGGCAAATCAGAACCTGGCGAGCTCGTAGTAACGCTTGACGTGATCCGTCTCGCGGTAAAGCCCGTCGCGAGGCTTGCTCTCCGTTGCGGACGCCGTGCCACCGGCTGCGACTGCCGCTCCTCCCGCGGCGACGCCGACTCCCGCAAGCTTGAGGAAGCTGCGGCGATCGGTTACCGCCTTGTCATCCTGCTTCTTCATTTCCAGCTCCTTTCCAAACGGCCCACACGCGCTGACTCAGTCGAGTGCAAAAGCCCCCTCTTCAATCTCGAGGAAGGTGCTTCCGACCGCGCCGAGCGCTGAATAAAGAACAGACGACTTGGCCTGCTGCAGATCGCGGAAGAAGTACGGCGCCCAGCAGCCGATGTGCGTATTGAAGAAGCGCTTCTGCTCATCGAGGGGCAGTGGATCGCCGAATGCGCCGTCGATCAGCCCGGCCATCATTTCGGCGAGCGAAGCGATGTGGTCCTCCGGATCGCGGATGTCAGGGTCGCGCGCGATTCCGAGCCGCGCCATGTCCTGGCGCAGCTTGGCCAAGGGCTTCTCGTTGAGGAAGCCGGTCAGATAATAGGACCCGAAAGGAACAAGCTCGCCGCGGCCCAGGCCAATGAAGAGGACGTGATATTCCTCCGCCACCTCGCTCGCCCTGCTGCGTCCGGCGATATGCGCGAATGTGGAGATCGCGCGACCGATGTCGCTGTCGTCGCCCTGCAGGCTCGCCGCAGCCTCGAGATCCGCTTCGCTCGGGGGTGCGGACAAGAAGCGGGCAATCAGACGGTATATCTGTGCCCGCAGCAGATCTTCAGCTGCGACCACCGATACGGCCTCTTCCGCTGATGCCGCGCTCGGCATTCCGAAAACGCCCCCTTTAGGCAATTCATTTCCCTGCTGCAGCCCGGGACGCACAGAGGCGGCCCGCCACACCAGCGGCCTTATGATGCATCTGCCGCGCAAATTTGCAATATGAGAAAGAACACATCAGCGAGGGGAAGTTGAATCTCCTGCAAATCCCATAATCGTTGTAGGGATTAATGGCGGGTTGTTTTGAGAAGCAGAAGTCGAATGGTCCTATATCTGAGGTTGAGAAACTGGTCTTGCTCGAATTGATGTTCATCAAGTGACTTCGCAGCCCGGGTCGTGCACCTGCGAAAACAGATCGACCCGATGCGTGATACTGCCCACTCCCCAGAGAACCACTTGATCCATATCAGGGCTGCGATAGGTTGATCTGCTAGGGTGTTTGCCCGGGGCCGTCGTGGCCGCGGGCCCGTCGACAAGGCTTGCTCAATGATCGTGCAGGACTCCCGTGAGGCGAATGCGCCGATGGTCGATCCGTTCGGCCGTCGCGTGACCTACCTGCGGGTTTCGGTGACCGACCGCTGCGACTTCCGCTGCGTCTACTGCATGTCCGAGCACATGACCTTCCTGCCGAAGAAGGATCTTCTGACGCTGGAAGAACTCGACCGGCTGTGCTCGGCTTTCGTAGCGAAGGGCGTCAACAAGCTGCGAATCACCGGCGGCGAGCCGCTGGTGCGCAAGAACATCATGTGGCTGTTCCAGGCGCTGTCGCGGCACCTGGAATCTGGCGCGCTGGAGGAGCTGACGCTCACGACCAACGGCAGCCAGCTCCCGAAATACGCCACCGAGCTTGCGGCCTGCGGCGTCAAGCGGATCAACGTCTCGCTCGACACGCTGAAGCCGGATCGCTTCAAGGCGATCACCCGCTGGGGCGATTTCGGCCAGGTCATGGACGGACTTGCGGCCGCGGATAAAGCCGGGCTGGCCGTCAAGATCAATGCGGTGGCGCTGAAGGGCGTCAACGAGGATGAGATCGAGGACATGCTGCGATTCGCCCACGGCCGCGGCTACGACCTGACGCTCATCGAAACCATGCCGCTCGGCGACATCGACGGCGACCGCACGGACCAATACCTGCCACTATCCATCGTGCGGGCGCGGTTGATGGACCGCTTCACGCTGGAGGACATCCCGTATCGCACCGGCGGCCCGGCCCGCTACGTGCGGGTCGCCGAGACCGGCGGCCGGCTCGGGCTCATCACGCCGATGACCCATAACTTCTGCGAGAGCTGCAATCGCGTGCGGCTCACCTGCACCGGCACCCTCTACATGTGCCTCGGGCAGGAGGACGCCGCCGACCTGCGGACGCCTCTGCGGGCCAGCACGGATGATGAGCTGCTCTCGGCCGCCATAGACGAAGCAATCAGCCGCAAGCCCAAGGGCCACGACTTCGTCATCGACCGCCGCACCCGCCGGCCCGCCGTATCGCGGCACATGAGCGTGACGGGCGGATAAAGCGCGCGGCCTACTCCTCCGGCGGCGCGAGGCTCGGATCACCGAGATGCTGGCGCAGCATCTCGGCGTACTCGCCTATCATCTTCTTCACGAACTCTTCGTGATTGTCGACGTCGAGGACGACCTTGGCGACGTAGGCATTGTAGCGGGCGGCGGCGTAGAGAAACGCCATGTGCAGCTCGGTGGCCTTGACGCGCGCGTTCTCGCGGTTGGCGAGATCAATGAACTTGTCCGCGATCTTCAGGAAGGCCATCGTGTCCAGACGGCCTTCGGCGCGCATGGCCCGGCGCTGCTGGCGATTGGGTTCTTTCATCGAGGTCTCCATCCTATCTGGCGAGCCGTTCGCGCACGGCGCGCTTCAGGCCGGCCCCGTCGAGGGCGGGACCGCTGGCGGCAATTTCGGCGGCGACGCCGAGGGCGCGTAGAGAGGCCGCCATATCTGGTGGACGTTCAGCGTCAGCCCCGGCTCCGGCAGAAGACTTGGCGCCGTCGGTACTCTCGAGCGTCAAAACATTCTCGAGATCAGCGGGCGCCGAATGTGCGGGCATGACGATCAGGAGATTGCTGAACTCCCGCACGGCCACACGGAACAGTTCCCGGTCCCAGCCCGGCTCAACCACGGACACCAGCACAGCGCGGGCAGGCGTTTTCGCCACGAACGCCAGCGCCTTCACCAACGAACCGGGCTGATCAGAAGCGATCCGCACCGGAATGAGTCGCGCGACCGGCGCCTCGGCCAGAATTGCGCTCGCCAGAGCTGAGCCGTTCCACGGTCGCTCGCCTTCACTTGGCGCGAACGGCAGGGCATCCCCATCAGCGAAGTCCCAACCGATGAGCTCGCCCTCGCCATCGCGGGCCAATCGGCTTGCAATGTGTGGAAGGGTGTAGTCGATCCCAGCGGATATGAGCGCCAGCGCCACCCCGCCGGGATCAGTGCCGGGTGGGACGCGAGGCTCATTGCTGCGGGCTGCGGCCTCCACGGGCACGATGAGCAAGAACAGCGCGATGACCCAGCCGCGAGCCAGCATCGTCAGTCGCTCTGGCTCGGAGCGGCCGTGCTCGCCTCAATCCCACTTTCCCGCTGGCCGAGCGGGCCAACCGCCTTCTCGATGAAATCAGCGATGGCAGTGATGTCGTCCAGGGAAAAGGCGGGCACCGCAGCATCCTCGACGACATGATCTGCGGCGATCGCAATGACCATCGGGTCCTCCGGCGCCAGCGGGCGCCTGGTCAGCGACTGCATACGCCGGGCCTCGATCTTCGGGATCGGCGCCGACTTGTAACCCTCGACGACGATCAGGTCGCAAGGCTCGAGCCAGGAGATCACCTCCTCGAAGTTCGGCTCCGGCGCGCCGTCGAGCTCGTTGACGACGGCCCAGCGCCGGTTGGAGACGATAGCCACTTGCTTTGCCCCGGCGCGGCGATGGCGGGCGCTGTCCGTCTCCCCGTCGTCGATCTGGAAGGCGTGGTGTGCGTGCTTGACGGTTGCCACCTTGAAGCCGCGACGGGTGAACTCCTCGACGAGGCGCACCGTCAACGCCGTCTTCCCGGATTTCTTCCAGCCGGCAATTCCGATGATCGGCGTCATCGTGGCGCTCACTGGCTTCTACTCTCGATCAGGGCACGCGCCTCGTCCAATTCTTCGGGCGTGTTGGCGTTGAAGAACGGGTCGATCGTCCGATCGTGGAAACGCGAGCTTGGGAATTCGACCACTATGCTGGCGTGGCGGTCCGTCCAGTGCAGCACCTTGCGCACGCCTGCGTTGAGCTGCTCCTCCAGATCGTCGGCCAGCGCAACCGGCCATAGGCCGATCACGGGATGAACATCTCCGTTTGATGCTGCGAGCGCGATCTTCTGTGGCGCATCGCCGACGGCTTCGAGCAGCCGTTGGGTCAGGTCCAGCGGCAGGAAGGGCGCATCGGTCGAAACGGTGACGATCCAGCGTGCCTGAGGCGCGTTGGCGGCGGACCAACGCATCCCGGCCAGAACGCCTGCCAGCGGCCCCGCGAATCCACCGACCGTGTCAGGCACGACGTCCAGACCGAACGGGGCAAACCGCTCAGGATCACCATTGGCATTGATCACCATGGCGCCGGCCTGCGGCTGCAGCCGCTCGATCACATGGGCCAGCATCGGCTTGCCGGCGAGGTCCCGCAGACACTTGTCGCCGCCGCCCATGCGGCGCGATAACCCGCCCGCCAGCAGGACGCCGGTGACCAGCTTCGCCGGATTCTTTCGCATGCGATCAATCCTCGGCCGGGGCAAAGCTGCCCTTGCGGACGTGCTTCCTGTCCTCGTCGTCGACCCGCGAAACATCCGCATCGTAAACGATGCGTTCCGTGCCGGACAGGGCCACGAAGCGCTTGCCGCGGGCGCGCCCGATCAGCGTCAGACCGGCCCGCCGGGCGAGGTCGACACCCCAGGCGGTAAAGCCGGAGCGGGACATCAGGATGGGAATGCCCATCTTGACGGTCTTGATGACCATCTCCGAGGTCAGGCGGCCGGTGGTATAGAAGATCTTGTCGTCAGGCTTGATACCGTTGAGGAACATGTAGCCGGCGATCTTGTCGACGGCGTTGTGGCGGCCGACGTCCTCCATATAGACGAGCGGCTTGTCCTCCTGGCAGAGCACGCAGCCGTGAATGGCGCCGGCCTTGAGATAGAGGCTCGGCTCGGTGTTGATCTTCCTGGTGAGCTGGTAGAGCCAGCTCGTCCTCAAGCGCGCATCCGGGTTCAGCTTCACCCTGTCGAACTCTTCCATGATGTCGCCGAAGATCGTGCCCTGGGCGCACCCGGAAGTCTGTATCTTCTTCTTGAGCTTTTCTTCGAAGTCGGTCTGGCGGCGAGTTCTCACCACCACCGTCTCGATGTCCTCCTCGTACTCGATGGCCGTGATCTCGTCGTCGGACCGAAGCATATTCTGGTTGAGCAGATAGCCGACGGCGAGCAGGTCCGGACGATCGCCGATCGTCATCATGGTCACGATCTCGCGCGCGTTGAGGAACAGCGTCAGCGGCCGCTCCGTCACGACGGAAGTCTCGATCGGCCTGCCCTCGTGATCGATGCCAGAGACGGTTACCGAAAGGCGCGGATCATCGGGTGTTGGCCGGACCTCGAATTCTTTCATCCACTTCATCCCGAGCTGAGCATCGCCGTACTAGAGGCCCCTACTCTAGCCGATCTTGGCGCCGCCGTGATGCGTGTCGTGGAGTCACCCGCAGATTCGGGGCAACCGACTGGACAAGGTAGCCTGCCGACCAGCCCCGAACACCCACCGCCCGTCATTCCGGATCAGCGCCGCAGCATGAAATGATGCGGCGCTGATCCGGAATCTTGCCACGCACACGCCCTCACCAGTCGCAATCCCGTGTCTGCGGCGCACCGCTAAGCGCTGCACCGCGCCGGGATGACGGGTTGAGCGGTGGAGGGCGCGGGTGCGAGTCCTAGTTCACGCCAGCCCCGCCAGCGCGGATATCCGGCTTTAGATGTAGGAACAAAGAATTGAGGGGCGGGGCGGCGCGCATTATGATCCGCGGCCGTCAACGCTCCGATTCTGGGTTGAACGAGCCCGGACACTTCACAAGCGCTACCGGAAGCGGACGCAAATGGGGAGGAATTGGAATTCATTGAGGTCTCACAAGCAATGATTGGCCGCGCGCGCCGGCGTTCTGCTCAGAACGTGCCCGATTGCGCCCCACCATGGCCATTTGTAATGCGGTTCCGCGCCGTTGTATTGGAATCTTCCAGTCTTTGACGAGGCTCAGGGCATGATGGCTCTGGCCGCGCCAGGGTGACCCGCTCAACCAACTCGCGATCGAGGAGTAGTCGAAAGCATGTCAACCGTTAATCGTCGAAAATTTCTGAAGGCGGCGAGCATCGGCGGCGCCGGTGCAGCCGCTTCGACGCTCGCCGCGCCGGCCATCGCGCAGTCGGCGCCGGAAATCCGGTGGCGACTCACATCCAGCTTCCCCAAGTCGCTCGATACGCTTTTCGCTGGCGCTGAACTGTTCTCCAAGGTGCTGGCCGAGATGAGCGACAACAAGTTCATCGTCCAGAACTTCGCGGCGGGCGAGATCGTCCCCGGCCTGCAGGCGGCAGACGCCGCGAGCAACGGCACCGTCGAGATCGCCCACACCTGTTCGTACTATTACTGGGGCAAAGACCCCACGTTCGCTTTCGGAACAACGGTGCCCTTCGGCCTGAACCAGCGCCTCCAGGATACCTGGATGTACGAGCTCGGGGGGATCGATCTCTTCAACGAGTTCTACAAGAAGTACAATTTCATCGGCTTCCCGTGCGGAAACACAGGCGCTCAGATGGGTGGCTGGTTCCGCAAGGAGATCAACTCCGTCGAGGACCTGAACGGCCTCAAGATGCGGATTGCCGGGTTTGCGGGCGCCGTGCTGTCGAAGCTCGGGGTCGTCCCACAGCAGCTCGCCGGTGGCGACATCTACCCGGCACTCGAGAAGGGCACGCTCGATGCGACGGAGTGGGTCGGGCCCTATGACGACGAAAAGCTCGGCTTCTACAAGGTTGCCAAGTACTACTATTACCCCGGCTGGTGGGAAGGCAACGGCATGATCCACATGTACATCAACCTGGACAAGTGGAACGAGCTGCCGAAGAACTATCAGGCCATGATCCAGGCCGCCGCGCATACGGTGAATACCTTCACAATGGCCCGCTACGACGCGAGGAACGCGGCCGCCCTCCAGCGGCTCGTAGCTGCGGGCACTCAGCTGCGGCCGTTCTCAGAGGCCATTCTCGACGCCTGCTTCAAGGCAACAAACGAAACCTACGACGAGATCGCTGCGAAGAACGCGGACTTCAAGAAGATGTACGAAGCCATGAAGGCCGTCCGCGGCAGCGGCTATCTGTGGTTCCAGATCACCGAGAACACGTTTGACAGCTACATGATGATCCAGCAGCGCAAACGCGCGCTCTGATCTGGTCGTCTGCAAGCCGACGCAGGTAATGAAGCCCGGTGCACCCCGCACCGGGCTTTCCATTTACCGCTACCCAGCGGACCGTTGATGCAGTTCGCCTGGGTATTGTCAGACCACCTTGTCCAACTGCTCCAGCTCGTCGATCGTGCGCTCGATGACGTTGAGGCCCATCTGCCAGAACTCCGGCTGCCGGGCGTCGAGGCCGAAGGGAGCGAGGAGCTCGGAATGGTGTTTCGAGCCGCCGGCTTTCAGCATGTCGAAGTACTTCGTCACGAAGTCCGGGTGAGCTCCCTCGTAGAGCGCGTAGAGCGAGTTCACGAGGCAGTCGCCGAAGGCATAGGCGTAGACGTAGAACGGCGAGTGGATGAAGTGGGGGATGTAGGTCCAGAAGACCTCGTAGCCCGGCTTGAACTCGATTCCCGGCCCAAGGCTCTCGGCCTGCACATCCATCCAGATTTCGTTGAGCCGGTCGGGCGTCAGCTCGCCCTTGCGCCGCTCCTCATGCACCTTCCGCTCGAAGGTGTAGAAGGCAATCTGGCGGACGACGGTGTTGAGCATGTCCTCCACCTTCGAGGCCATCAGCGCCTTGCGCTCGCGCGGGTCCTTGGCGTCGGCGAGGAGCGCACGGAAGGTCAGCATCTCGCCGAACACTGATGCCGTCTCCGCCAGCGTCAGCGGCGTATGCGACAGCAGCGGCCCGAGCGGTGCGGCCAGCACCTGGTGGACGCCGTGACCGAGCTCATGGGCGAGCGTCATCACGTCCCGCGACTTGCCCTGGTAGTTCAAAAGCACGTAGGGGTGCGCCGAAGGCACCGTCGGATGGGCAAAGGCACCGGGCGATTTGCCGGGGCGGACCGGCGCGTCAATCCAGCCGTTATCGAAGAACCGGCGCGCGATGCCGGCCATCTCCGGCGCGAAACCGTTGTAGGCCGTGAGGACGATCTCCCGCGCCTCCGACCACGGCACGATGCGCTCGGGTTTTTCGGGAAGCGGCGCGTTGCGGTCCCAGTGCGCCAGCCGGTCCTTGCCGAGCCAGCGGGCCTTCATCTGGTAGTAGCGGTGGGAAAGCTTGGGATAGCTGGCGCGCACGGCCGAAACCAGCGCCTCCACCACCGGCCCCTCGACACGGTTCGCCAGATGCCGGGCGTCTGCCACATCCTTGAAGTTGCGCCAGCGGTCGGAAATCTCCTTGTCCTTGGCGAGCGTGTTCGTGATGAGCGTGAACAGCCGCAAATTCTCCTTGAACACCTTCGCCAGGGCCTCGGCGCCGGCGCGACGGCGGTTCTCATCGGGGCTTGTCAGCAGGTTGAGCGTCGGCTCGAGCGCCAGCGGCTCGGGAACGCCCTCGACCGGGAAGCGCAACGCCGCCATGGTTTCGTTGAACAGGCGATCCCAGGCGCCGCGCGAGGTCTGCGATTTTTCGTGGAAGAGCTGCTCCAGCCTTTCGTCGAGCTGGTGCGGCTTCTCCTTGCGCAGGTCGTCGAACCACGGCTTGTAGCGCGCGAGATCGGGATGCCTCAGCGCCTCGGCGAGGTCCGCATCCTCGATCTTGTTGAGCTCCAGCTCGAAAAAAATCAGGTCATTCGAGATGTTGGTCAGCCGCTCGCTCGTGTCGCCGAAAAACTTGGCGCGCACGGGGTCCGACTGGTCGGCGGCATAAAGCAGCCCCGCGTATGACCCGAGGCGGCCCATGAGATCGGCGAGCTGCTCGTAGGCCTTGACCGCATCGGCCAGCGCCGCGCCGTCTCGCCCCATGCCGACGAGGCGGCCCTGGTAGCTCTGCCGGATGCGCTTGGCCTCGGCGGCCGCGGCAGCGAAGTCCCGCTCGACCTCAGGGGCGTCCGGAGCCGGATAGAGGTCGGTGAGCTTCCACTCCGGCATCGCGCCGAGGTCGACTGGCGTGTTCGCCGACGCCGCGCCGGCCTGCGCCGCCTGCTTCGGCCACCTGTTGAAGCTGGGCTGCTCGATGGTCATTCACGGGCTCCGTTCTGTTCTTTCCAATCCGGCTGGGACATGGGCCCTAATGTGCGGGCCTGCTGCATCCGGTTCAAGCGAAGTGCGCCCCCCCGCTCCACACGGCCCTGCCACTGACCCGGCAAGACCCAGCATGGTTCCAACAGCAACCAGTTGTTTACGGGTGCCGTGCACTGTTCGAGAAACCGGATCGGCGCGGTTGCCCCCGCGTACCGGCGTGTTCAGTTGCGTCCTTGTTCGAGTTGATCATGGCAAAGCGTGTATTGGTCGTCGACGACGATCCGGCCCAGCGCCGTATTTTGGAAGAGTGCATCAAGCGGTTCGGTTTCGAGTGCAAGACCGCAGCGTCCGGCGATCAGGCCCTGCATATTCTGACCGGACCCGAGAAAGAGGGCATTGCCCTCGTCCTGCTCGATCTCGTCATGCCCGGCACCAACGGGATGGCGGTTCTGGAGCAGCTGCGCAGCACGCCGGGCGTCCCGCCCATCATCGTGCAAACGGCTCACGGCTCCATCGACAGCGCGATCGGCGCCATGCGGGCCGGCGCGGTCGACTTCGTGGTGAAGCCCGCCAGCCCCGAGCGGCTGGAAGTCTCGATCAACAGCGCCCTCAAGCTCCACGCGCTCAGCGGTGAGATCGCACGGCTCAAGAAGAAGAGCGAGGGCACGCTCACGTTCAACGATCTCATCGCGGGCCAAGCGATGCAGCGGGTGGTCTCGCTCGGCAGGCGGGCTGCCGGGTCGCAGATCCCGGTGCTGATCGAAGGCGAGTCGGGCGTCGGCAAGGAGCTGATCGCGCGCGCCATCCAGGGCGAGAGCGACCGCGCGGGCAAGCCGTTCATCACGGTCAATTGCGGCGCCATCCCGGAGAACCTGGTCGAGAGCATCCTTTTCGGTCACGAGAGGGGAGCTTTCACGGGCGCCGTCGACAAGCGTGTCGGCAAGTTCCAGGAGGCCGATGGCGGCACGCTCTTCCTCGACGAGGTTGGCGAGTTGCCGCTCGAAGCTCAGGTGAAGCTGCTGCGCGCCCTGCAGGATGGCGAGATCGATCCCGTTGGTGCCAAGCGGCCGGTAAAGGTCGACATCCGGCTCATCTCGGCCACCAACCGCGACATGATCGAGCTGGTGAAGGCGGGCCGGTTCCGCGAGGACCTGTTCTATCGTCTCAACGTTTTCCCCATCTGGGTGCCGCCGCTGCGCCAGCGGCTCGATGACGTGCCGGAGCTCGCCTATCACTTTCTCGCGAGGTTCGCGGCCGAGGAAGGCAAGAATGTCACCTCGATCAGCGAGCAGGCCATGCAGATGCTGATGCGCTATTCCTGGCCGGGGAATGTGCGTCAGCTCGAGAATGCCGTGTTCCGCGCCGTCGTTCTGGCCGACGGTCCCGAGCTGACCGTGGCGGAGTTCCCGCAGATCGCCATGCATGTGGACGGCTTCGCCGCAGAGATCCCCCCTGCTCCGCCGCCGCCGAAGCCTGCGGTCTATACGGGTCCAGCGATGATCGGGGCCGATGGCAAGATCCCGCGCACTATCGAGCTGAAGGAGGCGGATGGCGCCAAGGCGATCGGCATCCCCGCTGTCACCGAGACGGGCGAGGTGCGCACGTTGGAGGATATCGAGGCCGACATGATCCGTCTGGCACTCGGGCGCTATCGCGGGCACATGTCCGAGGTCGCCCGGAAGCTCGGCATCGGCCGCTCGACGCTCTACCGGAAGATGCAGGAGTATGGGCTTGACGCGCGCCACCACTGAAGCCAGATCGTCGGTTAGCTGACGGGGCCGAGCGCGGCCCGATCCTGGCGCGTCTGTCTTTTCGGCCACAGTTCCGACAAAAGAAGATTCTCAGGAAAGATCAGGCTCGTAACTGTTGCTGGCTGCCAGGCGGCGCATTAGGTAGCGTGCTTAGCCGCAAGGAGTTTGATGATGCGATCTGCTCGGACACTGCTCTCCGGACTAGCCCTTTCCACTCTCCTGGCCGGCGCAGCGCTAGCCGCTGCCGAGCCGGAGCCGAGCGAGGCGAGTGCAGACCCGTCAGCAGTGACCGCGCCGGAATCAGGCACGTCCGAAGCCGCCTCCGGAGAGGGCGCTCAGGCGAGCGATGCACCCGAGCAGAGCGAAGCTGCGGAAGCCACGGAAGACGCTGGCGAGACGGGTGCGGGTGACCAGAGCACCGCATCAGGGCAGGAGTCCGAACCAGCCGCTGTTGCTGCCGAGGGTCAGCCGGAGAGCACGGAGCCCGAGCCGGCGCAGGCAGCAGATACCGACTCGGCCAGCCAGCCAGCGACTGCGGCAACCGAGGCGAAGGCCGATGACTCAGACGAGCCGGGCTCTGCTGAAGCCCGACCCGGGCAGGCGGCGGCTCAGTCCGAAGCAAGCACCGGCACCTCAGCCTCCACCGCTGTCGCTGATCCGGTGACAGGCGATGCAGGCGAAAGCCAGGCCGAACAAGCGACCGCTGCTGATTCGCCTGCTGAACCCGATGCGCCGGCCTCCGCGGCTGCGGCTGATCCGGCGGTTGATGATGCGGCCGAGCCGGCCCCGGTCGCCGCCGAAGCCCAGCCGGAGCAGCCGACGGACACGGTTGCGGCCGAGCCGATCATCGAGGTCAGCAAATTCGAGCCTGAGCTTCTGCGGCTGATTTCCGAGGCGGAAGACATTTCGGATGCAGAGCGCGAGGCGCTCACTGCCTTCTATCAGGGCCGTGGTGATGATCTCCTTTGGATCACCGGCGGCGCGTTCAGCGCGCGCGCCGAATCCGCGATGGCGGAAATCCGGCAAGCGGATGACTGGGGGCTCGAGGCCTCCGCTTTCGAACTGCCGGCAAAACCGCAGTCGAATGACCCTGCCGAGGTCGCCGCGGTCGAGCTGAAGCTCTCTCTCGCCGTTTTGAAATATGCGAAGCATGCCCGCGGCGGGCGCATGGATCCGCGGCAGCTATCGAACTACATCGACCGCGAACCTCCACTGTTAGCGCCCGCCGACGTGCTGGCGGGTATCGCGACCGCGGATGCCGCGGACAGCTATCTGCGGGGTCTGCACCCGCAGCACCCCCAGTTCGAGAAGCTGCGCCAGGCTTGGCTCGACCTCAAGGGCGGCAAGCTGCCGGTCGAGGATGCCGAAGAGGATGTTGCGCCCAAGAGCAGCGCGGGAAAGAAGAGCAAGAAGGCCGACTCCGATGAAGCGAAAATGCGCAAGCTCCTGCACAACATGGAGCAGTGGCGCTGGATGCCGGAGGATCTCGGTCAGTTCTACGTCTGGGCTAATGTGCCGGAGTTCACGCTGCGCGTGATGAAAGATGGGAAGGCCATCCACACGGAGCGGCTGATCGTCGGCAAGCGGGATACGCAGACCCCGATCTTTTCCGACGAGATGGAGACCATCGTCTTTCATCCGTACTGGGGTGTGCCCAACAGCATCAAGGTGAAGGAACTCCTGCCGGGCCTCGTTCGTGGCTCCAACGTACTCGCCAGGAACGATCTGCGCATCCAGTACCGCGGCCGCGACATTGATCCGTCGCGCGTCGACTGGGCCAGGACGGACATTCGCAATTTCCACGTCTACCAGCCGCCCAGCTCGCGAAATGTGCTCGGCGTCGTGAAGTTCCTGTTCCCGAACAAGCACGCGGTCTACATGCACGACACGCCGACCAAGCACCTGTTCAAGGCCTCACAGCGCTTGTTCAGCCATGGCTGCATGCGTGTTCGCGATCCGCTGAAGTTCGCCGAAATCCTGTTGGCGCATGACAAGGGCTGGGATGCTGGCCGGATCACGGGGCTGGTGAAGCGCGGCCCGCAAAACAACCACGTGACGATCGACTCCAAGATTCCGGTCCACATCACCTACTTCACCGCCTGGGTTGACGAGAAGGGCGTGGTGAAGACCTGGTCCGATGTGTACGGCCACGAGAAGCGGATCCAGATGGGACTCGAGGGGAAGGCCCACCTGATCGCGAAGAAGAAGGAGGACCTTGGCGCAGTCCGGGCCGAGGTGGTGGGCCGGCTGGCCGAGACAGGTCCGACCTGGTCCGCTCCGTCCTCTTCTCGTCAGCCGGACTGGGTGCGTCGCGTGTTCGGCAACTGACGCCGCACCGCATCCTGAGCCCAACGATCTGCCTCGATTTTCGGCCCCGTGCGACCACCGCGCGGGGCCTTTTGCTTTTCGATGCTTTGGCGCAATTGAGTGAAGCCGCTATCCTTGATGCGCCTTCCTGAGCCGGCCTTCTACGCTCCGACCACCCCCTGCTGCCTCTTTGTCGCCCGAGTGCTCGATTAGGAGCACGTCTGAGGGGAGACTTAACGGGAGGTTAACGAACCAGCGTTAACGCTAAAAAACTGCCGCGGGCCGTTTCACACCGGAACACAGTGAGGCTCGACAGGCAGGCAGCGTTTCACCAGGGGTGGGGCAAGCATTGTACAAGCGTGGGCTGAGTCTCCTCGCCGGTGTCACCGTAGTGGCACTCATGGCCGTCTACTGGGCCCCCCGGCTCAGTGCCGGTCTGCCGCAGACGCGGACGATCTCACTGCATAACATCCATACCAAGGAGACCATCACGGTCGAATACAAGAAGGACGGCAAATACGTCCCGGCCGCGATGAAGCAGATCAACTGGATCCTGCGCGACTGGCGCAAGAACGAGGCAACCGAGATGGACCCGGAGCTCATCGACCTGCTCTGGGAAATTCATACGGAGCTCGGGTCCGAGAAACCCATCCACATCATCTCGGGCTACCGCTCGCGGGCGACGAACAACATGCTGCGGAAGACGCGCGGCGGGCAGGCCAAGCAGAGTCGGCACATCTTGGGAAAAGCCGTGGACGTGCACTTCCCCGACGTGCCGATCCGGCGGCTGCGCTATTCGGCACTGGTGCGCGAGCGCGGTGGTGTCGGGTATTATCCGACCTCTGCGATTCCTTTCGTGCACGTCGACACCGACCGGGTGCGTGCCTGGCCGCGCCTGCCGCGATTCGAGCTCGCGCTGCTATTTCCGGATGGCCGGACCAGGCATATTCCCGCTGACGGAAAACCGCTGACGCCGGCGGACGTCCACATCGCCAGGACGAAGCATGTCGATCTGGTCAAACAAGTCGCCGCCTATAACGAGCTGCGCAAGACAGCTCAGAGCCCGACCCGGATCGCCAGGGCCGAGACCGGGCCCCGCGCGACGCCTCGCCCGGAACCGCGGATCGCGGCCGCATGGCAGCAGTCCGAGCCCAAAATCACGGCCGACGAGCCCGCGGAGGCTCAACAGAAGCCACAGCCGAAACTCGTCGCGGGGCCGCGTCCTGCGACGCGTCCTGCCCGGGTTGCCAGCAATCCGTCTGACGAGGACCGTTTGAAGCTTGCCCAGCTTGCGGCGCTGGCCAGCCTGCCGGGCATCCCCTCCGAGACGCCCCGGCTCATGCCGGCTTCGTTCGGGCCTGACCAGTCCTGGTCTGAGCAGGGCCTGAGAGGTTCGGAGCCGCGCTCCGAAAGCTCCTCTGGCTCCCGCCTCGCAGCACTCCCCAATGCAGAGCTGGCACCCGGACGCTTCGGCTGGGGTATCGGCTGGACGAGCGAAAGTGAGGACGCGTCCGGCTCCGACGCACCCACAAGGTGGGCCGTGGCTCCGGAGTACGACGAGGAGCACCCCGAGGAGCTTTCATACCGGCCCTTTCCTATCGTCCCGTACCTGACCGAGACGCCCTCGCCCGATGATCCAGCCCTCGCCCGCATGGAGCACCCGGACGTGGCGAAAACGCTGGAGCTCCTGGACGAGGCAGGCGACCTGCCTGCCATGCAGCTGAGGCCAGAACCGCAGGCGGTGCAGCTGCTCTGGGCACTGCAGTTCCAGGGCGAGGCCGTACCGCTGGCCAGCATTTTCGGAGAGCGTCCGGCAGCGCCAGGCGGGGTTGCGAAGCGCCCCGTGCGGTTGAGTGCGCGCTGACAGCCGTTTCATCAGACGGCCGCCTTGACGCGGCCACCTTGGACCGGAATGATCCGTTCCCCTCGTTCTGGCAGAGACGGTCGTCGCGAGGGATTAACTTCGGATGGAAAGGTGTTGAGATGAATAGATTTCTCGTTGCTTTTGCCGCATTTCTTGCACTGAGTGCCCACCCTGCTCTCGCGGCCAGCCCAGCCGCGGAGTCCGCCGCGAAGGCAATCAACCAGATCGCGGCGGATGCAAAAAAGCTCGAGAGCTACTGCAAAGTCATCAAGGACATGGACGCCGCTGGCGAGGATGAGGCCAAGCTCGATGCCCTGGGTGAACAGCTCGAGCAGCTCCTGCAGTCCTTCGGGCCGCAGTACGCACAAGCCCTGGAGGTCTCGGAGGATGCAGATGAAGCCGATGGCCAGGCCATCGAATCTGCGTTCGAGAACCTCGACGAGAAGTGCTGGGAATAGGCTCGCCGCCTGAATTCTCTCTCATGCCTTCTGGACGTTCGAAACGGAGAGGGTTGCCGGACCATCGCGCCCTCTCCGCCTGATGGGCTGCACGATTATCGCCGCTCCCCGGCATGCCATTCGCAGCCGTGCGTAGCGGCAGGTTTCGGCTTGATCGTGCCGAAGGTGCATGCCACCTAAGCAGGCTCATTCTGCTCGTGGCTCGCTCCGATGACGACCTCGGCTGTTTCTCACAAACCGGTTTCGGCACTCACCCCGGAGGAAGCGGGGGCTGAGCTGGCCCGTCTCGCCGCCGAAATCGCCCATCACGACCGGCTCTATTACCAGCTCGCCCAGCCGGAAATTTCGGATGCGGACTACGATGCGCTGGTCCGGCGCAACGCCGAGATCGAAGCGCGCTTCCCGGAGCTGATCCGGCCCGACAGCCCATCCCATCGCGTCGGCGCCCCGCCCGTCGAAGCCTTCGGCAAGGTGCGCCATCGCGTGCCGATGCTGTCGCTCGGCAACGCTTTCGCCGAGGAGGAGATCGGCGAGTTCGTCGCGCGCGTCCGCCGGTTCCTCGGCATGAAACCGGACGAAGAGATCGAGTTCACGGCGGAGCCGAAAATCGACGGCCTCTCCATCTCGATCCGCTACGAGCAGGGCCGGCTTGTGGAAGCGGCCACACGCGGCGACGGCACCGAGGGTGAGAATGTCACGGCGAACGTCCGCACCATCCGCGGCATTCCGCACAGAATAGACGCACGCGACTTTCCCGAAATCATAGACGTACGCGGCGAAATCTACCTTGCACACGCCGACTTCCAGAAGCTCAACGAGGCGCAGGCAGCCGCCGGCCAGAAGGTGTTCGCCAACCCGCGCAATGCCGCGGCGGGCTCTCTCCGTCAGCTCGATCCCAAGGTGACCGCGAGCCGTCCGCTGAAGTTCTTTGCCTACGCATGGGGCGAGGTCTCCCGCCTGCCCGCGCGCACGCAATGGGAGATGTACGAGGCCTACCAGCGGTGGGGCTTTCCGACCAATCCGCTGGCCCGGCTCTGCCGCGGGCCCGATGAAATGCTCGCCCTCTACCGCGAGATGAGCACGCAACGGGCAACGCTCGGCTACGACATCGACGGCATCGTCTACAAGGTGAACCGGCTCGACCTGCAGGACCGGCTCGGCTTCGTCTCGCGTTCGCCGCGCTGGGCCGTCGCCCACAAGTTTCCCGCCGAACAGGCGATGACAGTCCTGCGCGATATCGAGATCCAGGTCGGCCGCACGGGAGCGCTGACTCCAGTCGCGAAACTTGAGCCCGTGACGGTCGGTGGCGTGGTGGTCGCCAATGCCACGCTGCACAACGAGGATGAGATCAAGCGCAAGGACGTGCGCGTCGGCGATACCGTAATCGTCCAGCGCGCAGGCGACGTTATCCCGCAAATCGTCGGCGTGGTGCTGGAGAAGCGGCCGGCGGAGGCGAAGGAATACGAGTTCCCCACGCAATGCCCGGTCTGCGGCAGCCATGCGGTGCGCGAGGTCAATCCGCGGACGGGCGAGATGGATGCCGTTCGCCGGTGCACCGGCGGCCTCGTCTGCCCGGCGCAGGCGAAGGAGCGTCTTCGCCATTTCGTCTCTCGCAACGCCTTCGATATTGAAGGACTCGGCGAGAAGCAGATCGAGGCCTTCTATGATGAAGGCCGGATCATGCAGCCGGCCGACATCTTCACGCTGGCGCGGCGCGAGGAACGCCGCAGCGACAAGCTCATCGACAAGAAGGGCTACGGCCGCAAGTCCGTCGAGAACCTGTTCAGGGCGATCGAAGCGCGGCGCACCGTGCCGCTCGACCGCTTCATTTTCGCGCTCGGCATCCGGCACGTCGGCGAGACGACCGCCCGCGATCTCGCCAACGCCTATCACACCTGGGAGGCCTTTCGCACTGCAGTCGAGGCTGCCGTGACGGGCGGCCACGGAAGCGACGCCTACCGCGACATCGACAACATCGAAGGCATCGGCGAGACCGTCGTCGACGCGCTAATCGACTTCTTCTCGGAGCCCCACAACGTCCGGGCTGTCGACGACCTGCTTGCAGAGGTCACGGTCCAGCCGTTTGCCCGGGTAGTGTCGGCCAGGTCGTCAGTAGCCGGCAAGACCGTCGTGTTCACTGGCACTCTCGAGCGCTTGACCCGCAGCGAGGCGAAAGCGCAGGCCGAGCGGCTGGGCGCCAAGGTGGCCGGCTCGGTCTCCAAGAAGACGGACTACGTGATTGCAGGCGCCGATGCCGGCTCCAAGCTCTCGAAGGCGCGCGAGCTCGGCGTCACAGTGCTGACGGAGGACGAGTGGATGGAACTCAGCAACAAGGGCTGACGGCCCCGTCCGCCTGGCAAGAGTTCCAGCAGGGCACGATCGCCGTGCTGCCTGCGGCCGTCGCCGTTGTGCCGTTCGGGCTGCTATTGGGAGCGCTTGCTGCGCAGAAGGGGCTGTCGCCCTTGGAGGTGGGGCTGATGAGCAGTCTCGTCTTTGCCGGCAGCGCGCAGATGGTGGCCGTCGATGTCTGGCGGGACCCCGCGCCCTGGGTTCTCCTCGGACTGGCGGCGCTCACCATCAACCTGCGTCATCTGATGATGGGGGCCTCCCTCAGCCTGCATCTCGGCGGATTCCGCCCCTGGCAACGCATCCTCGGCATAGCCTTCCTGGCAGACGAGATCTGGGCGCTTGCCGAACGCCGGGCGGCCATGGGGCAGCTTCATCCGGCCTATTACGCGGGGCTCGGCTTCCTGCTCTATGCGAACTTCGTCTGCTCCAGTGTCGCCGGGGCGATTCTCGGACCTGCCATAGAAGACCCCGCCGCCTGGGGCTTCGATTTTGCGTTCACGGCCATTTTCATCGGCCTCATCATCGCTTTCTGGCGTGGGCCCGGCACCGCTGTCGTCATAGCGGCCAGTGCCATCGCAGCTGTGCTCACCCAGACCTGTTTCGGCGGCGTCTGGCACGTTCTGGCGGGCGGCGCGGCCGGCATGGCAGCAGCGGCAGCGCTGGCCGTCATGGGTGAGAGGCGGCAGACATGACGCTCGACCCTTTGAACGTCGCCGCAATCCTCGCCATGGCCGTCGCGACATACGCGACCCGCGTCGGCGGGCTCTGGCTGCTGCGATTCGTGCGCATGACTCCCCGCGTGCAGACCTCTCTCGAAGCACTGCCGGTGGCGGTGCTGACAGCAGTGATCGCACCGTCACTGATGAAGGGCGGCGCACCCGACTTGATCGCAGCGGCCATAACGATCCTCGCCGCTTCGCGCTTACCGCTGCTTGCCGTGGTGGTGATCGGCGTTGCATCAGCCGTGCTGCTGCGGCACCTGCTGGGCTGAAGAGCGCAACACGGCCCTCCCAGCCAGCCCCTGGAAGGCCGAATTGCGGCTTATGCGGCCGCCTTCACCTCCGCGGCCCGCGCGCTCTCCATAACGGCCGCCACGCCCATACCGCCAGCCGTGCAGACGGAGATGAGCCCGCGGCCCCCGTGCTGATCGAGCAGCTTGGCGAGGTTGGCCATGATGCGGGCGCCCGTGGCAGCGAATGGGTGCCCATAGGCGATCGAGGAGCCCTTAACGTTGAGCTTCGATCGGTCGATCGAGCCCAACGGCTCGTCCTTGCCCAGCACCCGGCGGCAGTACTCCGGATCCTCCCACGCCTTGAGCGTCGACAGCACCTGCGCCGCAAAAGCCTCGTGGATTTCATAAAAGTCGAAGTCCTGCAGCTTGAGGCCGGTGCGATCGAGCAGACGCGAGACGGCGACCGTCGGCGCCATGAGCAGACCTTCGCCTTCTACGAAGTTGTTGGCGGCCGTCTGGTAGGCCGTGAGCCAGGCGAGCACCGGCAGGCCGCGCGCGGTGGCCCATTCCTCCGACGCGAGGAGCACGGCTGCGGCGCCATCCGTGAGCGGCGTGGAATTGGCTGCCGTCAGAGTTCCGCGGCCGGATTTGTCGAACACGGTGCGCAGCGTCGCCAGCTTGTCGAGACTGACGTCCTCGCGGATGTTGTTGTCGCGGAAGACGCCTGCGAACGGCACGACGAGGTCGTCCATGTAGCCGGACGCATACGCCTCGACGGCCTTCTTATGGCTTTCGTAGGCCAGCCGGTCTTGCTCGGCGCGCGGGATATGGAACTCCTGCGCCATCAGCTCGCAATGCTGCCCCATCGAGAGACCCGTCTGCGGCTCGCCGACCGAAGGCGGCTGCGGGATCAGCTCGGCCGGCGAGAAGCCTTTCAGCATCCTCACCTTGTCCCAGGTGGACTTTTGCTGAGCCATTTCCGTGAGGCGCTTCGCGAGACGCTTCGAAACGACCACCGGGGCGTCGGACGTCGTATCCGAGCCTACGGCAATGCCGCTTTCGATCTGCCCCGATGCGATCTTGCCGGCAATGCTCATGGCGGCCTGCAGACTGGTGCCGCAGGCCTGCATCATGGTGATCCCCGGGGTCGATGGGGCAAGCTCCGTGCCGAGGACCGCTTCGCGCGCGAGGTTCCAGTCGCGCGAGTGCGTGACGACCGCGCCACCGACCACCTCGTCGATATGCACGCCCTGCAGGTAAAATTTCTCCACCAGGCCGTTGAGCGTACCTGTCATCATGTCAAGATTGGTGAGGTCGGCGTAGAGCGTATTGGAACGGCAGAAGGGGATTCGCACCCCGCCAATAACGGCCACACGTCGGAGCGTTTGGGTCATCTAGCGTCTCCACTCGCATTCCCTCTCCCTGCTTGCGGGGAGAGGGTCAGGTCCGGGCGAGGCACTTGCGGCTGCCCCTCACCCCAGCCCTCTCCCCATTACGCTGCGCTTATGGGGAGAGGGGAGATTCATTCAGCGGCAGTCCTTTGAGGTTCGCCTGCTTCGCCCGCAGCCTCTGTCGCCTTGTAATGCAGCGGCCCGCCGCGGAAGGGCGCGAATCCGGTACCGAAGATCACACCCGCATCGATCAGGTCCGCGTTCGCAACCACGCCCTCGTCCCGGCAGCGCTCACATTCGGCAATCAGCGGTGCGATCAGCTCGCGGCCGAGGCGTTGCAACTCCGCCTTGTCATAGGTCTTGTCGGCCTTTTGCGGCCGGTCGTCCTTCCACACGTAGAAGCCTTCGCCGGACTTCTTGCCGAGCTTGCCCTGGCTCACCATCCGGTCGAGCTCGGTGCCGCCTTCGCCAAAGTTCAGAATTCGCCCCACATGGGCGCACACGTCGAGGCCAACCGTATCGGCCAATTCGATTGGCCCCATCGGCATTCCGAATGTGCGCGCGGCTTCGTCGATCTTTTCCTTTTCCTCGCCCGCCTGAAGCCGCTGCATGGCGCCCGTGAGGTACGGTGCCAACACACGGTTCACGAGGAAGCCGGGCACGCTCTTCACGATCAGCGGGAACTTGTCGATGGCGGTGACGAACGCCGCGCCTTTCTTCAGCTCCTCCTCGCGGCTCGCCTCACCACGCACCACCTCGACGAGCGGCATGTGCGCCACCGGATTGAAGAAATGGAGGCCGATCAGCCGGCCCGGGTCGGCCAGCGGCCGGGCGATGTCCTCGATCATGATCGAAGAGGTGTTCGTCGCGAGCACGGCGCCCGGCTTGAGCTTGTCCTCGATGGATTTGAACAGCTCCTGCTTGACCTCGAGCTTTTCAACGACCGCTTCGATTACCACGTCGGCCCGCCCGATGTTGCGGCCTTGCGGGTCCCCGATGAGACGCGCCTTGGCCGCGTCGCGCTGCGCTTTCGTCTTGAACTTGCGGGCGAACAGCCTGCCTTGGGCCTCGATGCCCTTCTTGATCTGCTCCGGCGAAATGTCCTGCAGCGACACCTCCATGCCGGAAGCGACGCACCAGCCGGCGATGTCGGCGCCCATCGTTCCCGCGCCGATCACGTGCACACGCATCGGCTTCCAGCCGAGATCCTTCGGTGCCTGGGCTTTCAACATCTCCATCAGCCGGAAGACGCGACGCAGATTGCGCGAGGTCGAGCCGACCATCAGCGGTGCGAAGGCGCGCGTCTCGGCGTGCTTCAGCGCGTCGAGATTGCCCCCGTGCGTCTCGAAGAGATCGATCAGGCGGAATGGCGCGGGATAGTGATCCTCGCGCACCTTCTTGGCCGTCTCGGTGCGGAGCTTCTTCGCGAGCAGTCCGCGGGCCGGCCATCTGGCGAGAATGGCCTTGGCGATGCCTGCGGGCTTCGATTTCCGCCGCTGCAGCACTGCCTTGCGCGCCGCCCAGCGGAGCTGATGGCGGTTGTTCACCAGCTCATCGATGTACCCGAGGCCGCGCGCGACAGTCGCCCGGATCATCGAGCCCGTCAGCATGTTCTGCATGGCGGAGAGCGGCCCGACCTGACGGATCGAGCGCGCGGTGCCGTTGAATCCGGGGAACAGCCCGAGCTTCACCTCGGGAAAGCCGACCCGAGTTGCATCATCCCGCGTGGCGATACGGTAATGGCAGGCCAACGCCAGCTCCAACCCGCCGCCGACGCAGACGCCGTGAATGGCGCAGACGACCGGCACCGGCATACGCTCGATCCGGTCCAGCATCTCATTCACCGGGCGGATGGCGTCGATCACCTTGCTTTCGGTGTCGAGGGCGTCGAACTCACGGACATCGGCACCGACGATAAAGCCCTTCGGCTTGCCCGACATGAACACGAGCCCGTTGACCTGGCTCGACCGGGCGAGGCTTTCCACATGCCCGACAATGGCGCCCAGTTCCTCCAGCGGCCGCCTTCCCAGCGCATTGGCGCTTTCTCCCTCGCGATCGAAAATGGCCCAGGCGATCCCCTCGCGGTCGATGGAGAAGCGCCAGTCCTTCAGTTGCGTCATGTCCTGCGCCACGCCTGCCTCCTTGCCGCTCACTCCGCCGCGGCTTTGCCGTTCGCGGCCTCAGAGTTGCGGCCGATGGTGATGTAATTGGGCCTGAGCTCGGCGGGATCGAAATGGTCCACCGCAATGGCACGGTCGGTCAATGTCTCGGCCTCTCGCAGCAGACGGCCCTCCGCCTCGGTCAGAAAGCCTGCACGGACCGCGTCGCCGATCCAATCGATGCCGTGGAACCGGCGGATCTGGCCGGCCCGGATGGCGCGCTCGACCTTCTTCTCGGCCTCCTCGGCGGCGACGACCTTCTCGAAGGCCACTTCGAGCAGCCCTGTCGGATCGCGCGGGTCGTGGGAGACGAAAATGTAGCGCGTCAGCCGCTCCCTCACCTGACCCGGCACCGTCACGAGCTTGACGGCCTCTTTGCCAAGCCGGTCAGGTGCCGGCCGGAAGCGGCGACCCAGCGGGAATACGAGGACCCGCATCAACATGCGCGCCCAGACTACGGGGAAGTTGTCTATCGCGCCCGCTATGGCCTCCTGGAACCGGTGGAGGCCATTTCGTGCAGCGAGCTCCACAATCGGGCGATCGGATTCGAGCCGTCCGTCATCCTCGAATCGCTTCAACGCACAGGCGAGCAGATACAGTTCCGAAAGACCGTCTGCGAGGCGCCCGGTGATCTTCTGCTTCGTCTTGAGCCCCCCGCCCAGAAGTGCAACGCTCAGATCCGACACGAGTGCGAAATTGTGGCTTGCCCGCCAGAGCTGCCGATACCAATTCTCGACCCCGAACGCCTTCGGCGGCGCCGAGCCGAACACCCCGCCCGTGACATTGTGAAAAAAGGCGCCGAATACGTTGGCGATGCTGAACGAGATGTGGTCGAGGAACACCGGCTCGAAAGCCTTGAGGCCCCGTTTCGGATCCGGGTCCTGCGCTGCCTGCACCTCGCGATAGAGATAAGGGTGGGAACGCAAGGCACCTTGAGCAAACGTGATGAGCGTCCGCGTGAGAATATTGGCTCCTTCGACGGTGATGGCGACCGGCACCATCTGATAGGCCGACTGCAGATAGTTGGTCGGCCCGTCACAGATGCCGCGCCCGCCGTGCAGATCCAACGCATCGTTGACGGCACGACGCATGCGCTCGGTCGACTGATACTTCATCAGCGCACCGAGCACTGCCGGCTTCTCGCCGCGACTGACCATTGCCGCCGTCACCGCACGCCCGGCCTCGACCACGTAGGCGTTTTCAACAAGGCGTGCGAGCGGCTCCTCGAGCCCTTCCATCCGCGAGATCGGCAATCCGAACTGCCGGCGGATGCGTCCGTAGGCCGTCGAGAAACGCAGCATCGTCTTGATACCCGCCGCCGATGAGGACGGCAGCGAGATGGAGCGTCCCGCCGACAGGCATTCCATCAGCATGCGCCAGCCCTGGCCGGCCATGGCCTGCCCACCGATGATCCAGTCGATGGGAATGAAGACGTCCTTGCCCCAGGTGGGCCCGTTCGGGAATGCTGCCCCGCAGGGCAGGTGCCGGCGGCCGATGCTCACGCCGGGATGGCTGGCGGGGATGATGGCGAGCGTGATGCCGATATCCTCGCCCCTGCCCAGCAGATTGTCCGGATCGAAGAGACGGAACGCGAGGCCGAGCAATGTCGCCCTCGGACCGAGCGTGATGTAGCGCTTTTCCCAGGTGACGCGGATGCCAAGCGTCTCCCGGCCTTCGTGCATGCCTCGGGTGACGTAGCCCACATCGCGCATGCCTGCCGCATCAGAACCGGAAGTCGGGCCGGTCAGGGCGAAACACGGGATCTCCTCGCCCCGCGCCAGGCGTGGAAGGTAGTGGCTCTTCTGCTCCGGCGTGCCGTATTTCTCGATCAGCTCGCCCGGCCCCAGCGAGTTCGGCACCATGACGATGGTGACCACGTCCGGAGAGCGCGAAGAGATCTTGCCCAGCACCAGCGATTGCGCCTGCGCCGAGAAGCCGAGCCCACCGTGCTCCTTCGAAATCAGCATCCCCAGGAAGCCGTGCTCCTTGACGAAGGACCAGATCTCCTCGGGGATTTCGCGCTCGCGGTTCCGGATCTGCCAGTCGTCGATCATCCGGCAGAGCTGCCCCGTCGGGCCGTCGAGGAAGGCCTGTTCCTCGGCTGTCAGGATCACCGGGGGAACGGTGCGCAGCCTGTTCCAGTCGGGGCGGCCAGAGAAAAGCTCCGCATCGAAGCCAATGGTGCCCGCTTCGAGCGCCTGCTGCTCCGTCTCGGATACCTTGGGCAGAACACGGCGGATCGTGCGGAACGCTGGCTCGACAATGAGTGAGCGGCGGACCTCCGGGATCGACAGGATGGCCAGTGCGACCGCGGGCAGCCAGGCGATCAGGCTCCAGAACCCGAGTTCGCTCGCCCCTCCGCCGGCCAGGCCAATCTGCCACGCGAAGGTGATTGCAGTAACCACTCCGGCCCAGACGGGCAGGCTCGCGCGCCGCATGGCAAGCAGGAACACGAGTGCAATCGCAACAACGGCAAACACCAACTGAGACATCGGTTGCGCCTCCCCGTTCCTTGCCGCTTGCAGCGGCTCCGGATGGACCCGGCCAATAGAACTTATGTAAGTGGTACGCGCAAAAAACGAATTAACGGCCGACCTCCCGCGGGCGTGGCAACTGTCCAGGGCGGGAGCGCACTGCACAAATATAGAACGTGACGCTCTCGCTTGCGAGGCGAATGCACGTTGGCACCGGATGGGTTATGCTACCGGTCAAGGCGCTCCCCGGCACGCCCTTCCGTTGCCAACCTGGTGCCGTAGCAATATCTTGCGATGAAACTTGGCTTTCAGGGTTGACTTTGATGGCGCAGGACTACGGCGCTGAGGAGGTTCAGACCGTCCCAAGCGACAAGATGCTGGCGGACATGCAGTCGGCCGCCGTCGAAGCCGCCAAGATGCTGCGTTCCATCGGCAGCCCCTACCGGCTGATGATCCTCTGCCTTTTGATGGAGAGCGAGAAGACCGTCAGCGAGATCTCGGAGGCCATCGGCGCCCGTCAAAGCCTCACCTCGCAGCACCTGACTCACCTGCGCCTGCACGGCCTCGTCCACGTCGAGCGGCGCGGGCATTTCGCCTACTACTCGCTCGCAGAGACCGTGGCCAAGGAAATCGTGGCCACACTCTATGCCCACTATTGCGCCGGCAAGATGCCGCGCTAAACTTCCCCTCGCCAGATCTTCCGGCCTGAAGGCCGAGCAAGCATCCGCTTGGGACGGAGGGAAGCGATGGTGGGCTGGGTCGCGAGGGGCGCGATGGCTCTCGGCATTATCGCGGTAACCGGTATCAGCCAGGCCAAATCGACCGACCATCTCATGAGGCTTGGAGAGCACCTGGCGCAGGAATGCACCAGTTGTCATCGCATGGACGGAACCTATAACGGCATTCCCTCCATCGTGGGGCTCGAGCCGGAGGATTTCATCAACGCGCTCACGTTCTACAGGGACCGCGAGCGCACCAATCCCGTCATGGTCTCTGTCGCCGAATCCCTGAATGAAGAGCAGATCAGGGCGCTCGCACTGTATTTCGAGTCGTTGGGGAAGAAGAAGTAATCGGGGTCCCTGGACTCAACGAGCGCATCGCATCACCAGCCCTCACCGTTGCGAGGCGCGGATCGACATCGCATCGTCGAAAGCGGCGGCGAACTCGATGGAGCCCGGCTTCTTCACGTGGACGTCCATGATCGAGTCGAGCTTTTCGAGCAGCTCGGCCGCGGTCCGCTTGTGCACCACGGGGTTTCGCTCGTAGCCGAGCCGGGAGAAGAAATTGGGTGTCGGCGCGGAGCGGCCGATGGGGGTCATCATTTCGAGACCGGTGCTCGGGCCGGCAAGGTTCATCAGCTCCAGCTCAGCCGGGGCGAGGTTCTCCCGTCCGGCCCTTTCCGCCACCGCGCGGACGCCTTTCAGCTTGATCACCTGAAGCATGGGGCCGATGTCACCGTCGAGGTTGAGCGCGTGAATGCCAAGCCCGTTGCGGGTAGCCGCAAACCGCATGTGCGCGTACCAGTCGTTCGGGACCTTCTTCGCGCTTGCCAGCATGCGCCGCAGGATACGGGCCTTCTTCTGCAGGGCTGCGGCCCGCGCCGCATCGATGCCCGGTGTCTCGGCCGTTTTCTCCAGGCGCGCGATGAACGTGGTGCCGTGCTTGACGAGCTCGTTGACCGAGTTGGCGTGCAGGAGCTGGGCGTAGCCGAGCGCGGTCGAGATCGGCGTGCCCCGCCCGGTCACCGGATTGACGCCGGCCTGCATATCGTGTGTGCCCCGGCCACCCGTCTCGAGGGCGTAGACGCGCACGACCTGCTCCTTGCTGAGCCCGTGTGCCAGCGCCTCCAGTGCATAGCGCCGTTTGAACTCCTTCTCGGGGATGCGCTCCGGCACGAAGCCGTAAACCGTCTTCGCGCTTTCGAGAACATCCTCGACGCTCGGAACAGGCTTGCGCTCGACCGGCGGTTTCAGCTCGCCCCAGATGCGGGCGATTCTTGATGGCAGCTTTGGCCCGGAGTATTCGGGCGGGAAGCTCATGATGTAGTCTTTCGAGCTGACCGATCGACCCGCCCTGATCTTCTTGCGCCGCTGAGTGCGCGTCGACTGCACCTTCTTCCAGTAGGCATCTCGGGCAGCCTCATGCTTTTTTTGCGCCGCATGCCACTCCAGAAAGACCCGGCGCTCGCGCGCGTCGAGCCGTTTGATCATGGCATCGACGCGATCGTCAGCCCGGGCCGAAGCTGGCGGGACAACCACCATTGCGGCGCAGACGAGCAGCGCGACGAGGAGGGAAGCGGCAGCACGCTGGGCGAGCCGGCTGACGGGAGCAGTCGGAAGCAGTGCGTCGGTCATACTGCGTTGGTTTGTCGCTGTATGTGGCAGCATGATGGCGCGCCCGGATCGGATTCGATGCAAGCCTGCCAGCGGTCTCCCGTTGCGCGTGCCGCCTCCTGCGGGCTAAGAGAGGCGGCGTTTGGTTTCAAACCCGGAACAAGCGAGGAACCATGCAGGTCGACGAGGCGACCGTCCGGCGCATCGCGAGGCTCGCACGTATCAAGATTACCGACGAGGAAGCCCAGGAGCTGCCGAAGGAGCTCTCCGGGATTCTGAACTGGGTCGAGCAGTTGAACGAGGTCGACACGAGCAATGTCGAGCCGATGACACGCGTCGTGCCCATCAGCCTCAAGAAGCGCAAGGATGAGGTGACGGACGGCGGCATTGCCGACGACATCGTCAAGAACGCCCCCATGACCGACGACCACTTCTTCGTCGTCCCGAAGGTGGTGGAGTAACACGCCCTCTCTCCGCTCGCGGGGAGGGGAATCAGGAATCGAGAGCGACCGTGACAGATCTCACCAGGCTCACCCTCGCCGAGGCGCGCGAGGGCTTGAAGGCGAAGAGCTTCACCGCAAAGGAGCTCACACAGGCCTTCGTCGACGCCATCGAAGCCGCCAACCCTGCACTCAATGCCTATGTCGCCACAGTGGCGGATCGGGCGCTGGCACAGGCGGCGGACAGCGATGCGCGTATTGCCCGCGGCGAAATCCGCCCGCTGGAAGGCCTGCCGCTCGGCATCAAGGACCTGTTCTGCACCCGCGGCGTGCATTCGCAGGCCTGCAGTCACATCCTCGACGGCTTCGAGCCGACCTACGAGTCGACCGTCACCCAGAACCTCTGGGATGCCGGCGCCGTCATGCTCGGCAAGCTCAACATGGACGAATTCGCCATGGGCTCGTCGAACGAAACGAGCTACTACGGCCCCGTCACCAGCCCCTGGCGCCGCAACGACGGCTCCAATGCACCGCTCGTCCCGGGTGGCTCATCCGGCGGGTCGGCTGCGGCCGTCGCGGCCGACCTTTGCCTCGCCGCCACCGCCACCGACACGGGCGGCTCCATCCGCCAGCCCGCGGCGCTGACCGGAACCGTCGGCCTGAAGCCCACCTACGGGCGCTGCTCCCGCTGGGGCATCATTGCCTTCGCTTCCTCGCTCGACCAGGCGGGGCCAATCGCCAAGAGCGTCCGCGATGCCGCGATCATGCTGAAGGCGATGGCGAGCCACGACCCGAGGGATTCCACCTCCGTCGACGCGCCGGTACCGGACTACGAGGCCGAGCTCGGCGGGAGCATCAAGGGGCTGCGGGTCGGCGTGCCAAAGGAATACCGCGTCGATGGCATGGGCGCCGAGGTCGAAAATCTCTGGCAAAAGGGCATCGCCTGGCTGAAGGATGCCGGCGCCTCGATTCATGAGATCAGCCTGCCGCATACGAAATACGCGCTACCGGCCTACTACATCATCGCTCCGGCCGAGGCCTCATCGAACCTCGCGCGTTACGACGGCGTACGCTACGGCCTCAGGATCACCGGCGGCGACCTGATCGACACCTACGAGCGGACTCGCGCAGAGGGCTTCGGCAAGGAAGTGCGGCGGCGTATCCTCATCGGCACCTACGTGCTCTCGGCCGGGTACTATGACGCCTACTACCTCAAGGCGCAGAAGGTGCGCTCGCTCATCAATCGCGACTTCGACCAGGCCTGGGACAAGGTCGACGTCATCCTGACGCCGACCACGCCCTCACCCGCGTTTGCTCTCGGCGAAAAGACGAATGATCCCATCTCCATGTACATCCAGGACATTTTCACCGTCACGGTAAACATGGCCGGCCTGCCGGGCCTCTCGGTTCCGGGCGGTCTCTCGAGCCAGGGCACGCCGCTCGGCCTGCAGCTCATCGGCAAGCCGTTCGATGAGGGCACGCTGTTCCGCGCGGGCCAGGTGATCGAGGAAGCCGCGGGACGCTTCCCGGCGCCCGAGCGCTGGTGGTTGAAGAGCTGAGACGGGAGGAACCAATGAGCACGCGTCGACCGGAAGACTGCACCGACATGAACCAGGTGCGCGCTGAAATAGACCGGCTCGACGCCGCACTCGTCGACCTCATCGCCCAGCGCTTCGGCTACGTCGAGCGGGCCTGGCAGCTCAAGCTGGCCGCCAAGCAGCAAGCCAACGTCCCCTGGCGCAACCAGCAGGTCATCGACCGCGTCCGCGCCCGCGCGACCGACCGCGGCGTCCCCCCCGATCTCTGCGAGGCCCTATGGCGACAGATGATCGGCTGGTTCATCCAGTACGAGGAAGAGAAGCTGCGGAACGAATTGGAGGAGAAGGCGAAGAACGGTTGACAGGCAAGGCTGGATTGGCGCGCCGCTTGCGGCGCTCCCAGACTGGTGCGGAGAAAAAGCTCTGGGATCACCTACGGAACCGGCAGCTTCTCGGCTTCAAGTTCAGACGCCAAGTCCCAATCGATCGGTTTATTGCGGACTTCGTTTGTTTGGAAGCGAAACTGATCGTTGAGGTCGATGGGGCAACACACGGCACCGAGGCTGAATGTGCGAGAGATGCCAATCGGACTGATATTCTGGAATCGTTCGGATTTGTGGTTTTGCGCTTCCACAACACCGACGTGTTCAACAATATCCAGGGTGTGCTCGAAGTGATCGCTCGCACTCTACAACTTCGCGGCGGAACCCCCTCACCCTAACTCTCTCCCCGCCGGGGAGAGGGAACTTGGGTAGACGATCGGTTCAGCCAGAATTTTCTCTTCTCTAAGAAGAGGCCGAGGTGATGATTGGAAGCCTATAGACCAAGAATTGATATGCCAGCTCCGACAATTCACCACCGATCGGGGTTGAATGCAAACGGGGCAACAAATGCTCTCCCTCTCCCATAGGGAGAGGGTCGGGGTGAGGGGTTAGAGCGGTAGCTGTCAGCAGAACGGTGCCAATTGAGCCCTGACAAGCTCTCGGATCGCAAGTCACCCAATATCTCGGGCCATCAGGACCAGAGCCGGACAAATCGGCGGACACTTTGAAGACAGAGCGAACCATGCAGGATCGAGCGAAGGCAGGGAAGTCGAGCAATCTGATCTCCGGGGCAACCGGGGATTGGGAGGTCGTGATCGGCATGGAGGTGCATGCGCAGGTGAACTCGCGGGCCAAGCTGTTCTCCGGCGCCTCGACGGAGTTCGGCGGCGAGCCGAACAGCCACGTGTCGCTCGTCGACGCGGCCATGCCCGGCATGCTGCCGGTGATCAACGAGGAATGTGTCGCCCAGGCCGTGCGCACGGGGCTCGGGATCAAGGCGCAGATCAACCTGAAAAGCGTCTTCGACCGGAAGAACTACTTCTATCCTGATCTGCCGCAGGGCTACCAGATCTCGCAGTACAAGCAGCCTATCGTCGGCGAGGGCGAGGTGGAGATCGACGTCGATGGCGAGACGCTGACGGTCGGCATCGAGCGGCTGCACCTGGAGCAGGACGCCGGCAAGTCCATCCACGACCAGCACCCGGATTATACCTACGTCGACCTCAACCGGTCCGGCGTGGCGCTGATGGAGATCGTCTCGAAGCCCGACATGCGCTCCGCGCGGCAGGCGCAGGCTTATGTCAGCAAGCTGCGCACGATTCTGCGCTATCTCGGCACCTGCGACGGCGACATGGAGAAGGGCAACCTGCGCGCAGACGTGAACGTCTCCGTGCGCCGGCCGGGCGAGCCCTTCGGCACGCGCTGCGAGATCAAGAACGTGAACTCGATCCGCTTCATTGGCCAGGCGATCGAGGCAGAGGCACGCCGTCAGATCGACATTCTGGAAGACGGTGGCGAGATCGTTCAGGAAACGCGCCTTTTCGATGCGGCCAAGGGCGAAACCCGCTCCATGCGCACCAAGGAGGAGGCGCACGACTACCGCTACTTCCCCGATCCCGACCTGCTGCCACTCGAGCTGAAGCAGGAGTGGGTCGATACGCTGAAAGCCGATCTGCCGGAGCTGCCGGACGAGAAGAAGCGCCGGTTCACGGAGCAGTTCGGCCTCTCATCTTATGACGCCGGCGTCCTGGTTGCCGAGCGCGCCTCGGCCGACTACTTCGAGCAGGTCGCCTCCGGACGCGATGGCAAGCTCGCGGCCAACTGGGTGATCAACGAGCTGTTCGGGCGCCTCAACAAGGAAGGGCTCGATATCGAGCAGTCGCCTGTTTCAGCCGAGCAGCTCGGCGGCATTCTCGACCTCATCGCGTCTAAGACCATCTCCGGCAAGATCGCCAAGGATGTCTTCGACATCGTCTGGGCCGAAGGCGGCGATCCGGCCGACATCGTCGAGAAGCGCGGCCTGCGCCAGGTCACCGATATGGGGGCCATTGAGAAAGCCGTCGACCAGGTTCTCGCCGCCAACCCGGAGAAGGTCGAGCAGGTCAAGGCCAAGCCGACCATGCTCGGCTGGTTCGTCGGCCAGGTGATGAAAGCCACCGGCGGCAAGGCCAATCCCGCGGCGGTGAACGAGGTGCTGAAGCAGAAGTTGGGGATTTGAGGGGCGAGTAGCGAATGGCGAATAGGGGCACGGAATAGCTAAGCGCCTGATGAGCTAACGCCGTTCCCGGCTCCCCACGCTACTTCGAACTCGATCCGCTTCGTAACCGGCCACCCTTCCGCGTCATCACAAAATACACGATCTGCGCCACCGCTTTGTAAAACTCCGGCGGGATCATCTGATCGACGACCACCTTGTCGTGAAGCGAGCGCGCCAGTGCCTTGTCCTCGATAACCGGAATGCCGTGTTGCTCCGCGATCTCCCGGATGCGCAGTGCGATCAGATCGCGTCCCTTCGCAAGCACACGCGGTGCCCCGCCCTCCTCCCGCACATAGCGCAGCGCCACGGCGTAGTGCGTCGGGTTGGCGATGACGAGGGTGGCGCGCGGCACGGCAGCCATCATGCGGCGGCGTGATCGGTCGCGCGCCAGCGAGCGCAGACGAGAGCGGATGATGGGGTCGCCGTCAGTCTGTTTGAGCTCATCCTTCACCTCCTGCCGCGTCATACGCAATTCCCGGCGCCAGAACACGCGCGACCAGACGAGGTCCGCCACCGCGAGCAGCAGCGTCGCCACGGTGATGCCGCCAATCAGCCGGACCGCAACGTCAAGGATGAGCCCCGGCAGCGCGCTCGGCTCCATCAGCATGGCGTTGAACACATCCGTCTCGATGGCGCGCAACAATAGAAACGCCGTGCAACCCACCGCCGCCAGCTTGAAGCACGCCTTTAGGAATTCGACCCGGCCCTGAGGGCCAAAAATCCGTCTCCAGCCCTGGCTGAGTGACAGGCGCGACCAGCGCGGCCGGATGCGGTCTACGACCAATCGCGGCGGGTTTTGAAGCAGCGAAGCGGCAAGGCCCAGCACACACAGCACAGCCGCGACCGGGATCAGCACGCCCGCAACCTCGCGGCCCAGAAGCCCCAACAGGCGCACCGCGTCGCCCCCATTCTCCAGCGACCAGCCGCCTGGATCGTCGATGAACCGCTGCAATGTCGCTCGCAAGCGCGCGATGCCCGGTGAAAAGATCACCGCAACGAGCAGAATTCCCAGCAGAGATCCGAGTGTGACGGCCTCACGCGAATGCGGAATGCTGCCTTTCTCGACCGCATCCCGAATTTTCTTTTCGCTTGCCTCTTCGGTTCTGCTTTCCCTGTCGGGAGCTTCCGACATGAAGATCGTCTCGATCAGTTCGGCAGCGTGCGGGTCTCGCCCGCTGGCAGCTCAATGCGGCGCTCCGCCATGAGCTTCAAAACCGCTTCGACAATAGCCCTGCGCGCACCCGCAATCTCACGGGCGGAAGCATCGGTTTCCGCCTGCAGCTCGAGCTCGACCATGCGCCGCGTGCGCGCCGGCAGACCCGCGAGTATGGCGTCCTGGAAAGCGAGATCCGTTTCCCGCAAAGCAAGCACGAGACGATCGGCCGGGATCTGGTTCAAGACTGCCATCAGCGCCTTCGGTGGCAGCGCCGCGAGGTCATCGAAGGTGAAAAGCATTCCGCGCATGGCTTCGACATCAGACGGGCGCACCTGCGAAAGATGCTTCAGCGCGGCATCGAAATGCGGCTTATCGAGCCGATTGAGAATATCGGCAATGCCGGTATGCGCGCCGACGGCCGACGTTTGCAGTGTGATCAAATCTTCACGCAGCGTGGTTTCCAGAATTTCGAGTGCATCCGCGGCAACGGATTTGATGCCCAGCATCCGGATCAGCAGCGTATTTCGCAGATCCGCGGGCAGGGAGCCGATGAGGCGCGCAGCATGCGGAGGATTGAGCCGGGACAGAATGACCGCTACCGCTTGCGGATGCTCCCGCAGCAGATAGGCCCGGATGATATCGTCCCTAAGTCGTGCGACTCTGTTCCAGATCGGCTCCTCGCGGCCGCTGCCATCGGACAGAAGGTCGGCAATTTCGTCTTCCGACATCACTGCGGCCAGAAGATCTTTGACCTCGTTTGCCGTCCCGACGAAATTCACTCCACCAGAAAACATCTGGGCGAATTCGTCGACCAGATCCGCAAGATCATCGGCCGAAACCATCGGAAGCTGATTCGCCACCCGAGCGATCAGCCTTATTTCCTCAGCGTCCATGCGCTTCAGCAGCTGCGCCGCTTTGGGGCGGCCCAGCGCCAGCAGCAGGACAGTTACCTTTTCGACGCCGCTGAGCGACTTCGGCTCCGGCCTCACTCGCGTCTGATGTTTCGTCATCGCGTGGGATCTGTCAGGCGTCCCTGGCAGATCCCGGGCCAGTCACGACCTCGGTGAGCGATATTCCGAAGCGGGAGCTGCTCTCGTCCATGACCACTACTTCGCCACGCGCAACGAGCCGTCCATTGACCATGACGTCCACCGGCTCTCCGACGCGCCGGTCCAGCGGAATAACGGCACCGCGCCCAAGCTTCACGAGCCCTGAAACAGACATTGTAGCCGAGCCAAGCACCACCTGCACCGACACGGGAATGCGCATGATCATATCGAAATTGTTGCCCGCGCCCTGTTCCTGCCGGGCATGCCTCGGCGAGGGTGTGCCTTCGTCCTTTCCAGCCGGTCCGAACGCTTCCGCGAGCTCTTCAGGTGTGGGCGTGAGCTCGGCTGCGAACTCCTGAAGCAGCGAGTCATGCCTCGTGGAGGCAGCAGTTCGCGCGGGTCGCTCGCCCGCCCCCATATTCTGACCTTGCCTGCTCGCCTGATGCTGCGCTGAGACCCCGGATTGCAACGGGGCACCCTCACCCGGAAAGGATGTCATCCATGAACTCCTGCTCGCGGTCGACAAAGCCGTGGACGCGCAACGTGTACGATCCGTTCGATTGTCCCATTTCGCACCACAGCAGTGGCTCGCCATTGCAGTCGACGCGTATGGGGCTGCGTGGCGTCGCATCGAGCGGCAGAATTTGTCCGGCCCGCAATTCCGCGATATCTGCCAGGGGCCGCTGCCGTTCCTCGAGCACGGCACGCATGGTCAGCCGTGTCCGATTGATCTCATTGTGGATCTGCTGCGTCCAGCTCGGATCAGACGCCCCGGAATTGCCCTGCGGCGGGCGCGCAAACGCCGGCTTCAGCGCGGTGAGCACAGCATCGGGGATTGCGATTTTGAACTCGCCCCTGCCCTGCCCCGCCTGCAGCCGATAGCGCGCGGTGGCAACCGGTGCGTTCGGTCCGCCCAGACGATCCGGATCGATGCGCCCCAGTTCGCCGTCCGGCATGAAACTGGTCGGCGCAAATGGATTGAAGGCCAGCGCAATTGTTCCGGCCAGACGCGCCAGAAAGCTCTGGGCGATGCGCCTTTCGATGCGTGAAAGCGGCCGCGGCTCGGTGTAGGGCGCCTGTGTGCCGTCACCCCCGAAAACCAGATCGACATAGGTATAAACCAGGTCGCGGTCGAAACTGACGAGCAGGTGCGCATCCCAGGCGGGGGCATGCAGCATTCCGACAAGCCGCGCACCACCTTCCGAATCCGTCAATTCCGCAACACGCCCGCTGTCGAGACCGAGATAGCTCACCTTCGGCCGCAGCGGGGACAGGCTCGCAAGCTCCTCCGCACACGCGAGTGCGATCCGCTCGAGAGCGGCCGGCAGCATCGGCATCCGCTCGGCATAACCAGCACCATGGCGGAAGATTGCTGCGAGCTCGTCCCTGTGGACTGAAGCTCGTCTGGTGGTTGCCGTCATACCCACTCAGGCCGCCTCCCTGCGCACGCCATCACCCGCAGGGCCAGGCAAAAGGGTCTGTTGCTCGACCTCATCAATGGACGGGCGCTCATAAGCGGAAATGGCTTTGCGGCCGTGCTCGAGCGCTACCTGCGGCATGGCCCCGTTCATGAAGGCCAGCAGCGTCTGTTTCACGACAACGTATAGCCGCATCTTTTTCTCGCGAACCGTCCGCAGCTTGCTCGCGACCGGCGATACGATCGCGTAGGAAAAGAAAATGCCAGCGAATGTCCCGACAAGCGCCGCGCCAATCAGCGAACCGAGAATTTCGGGATCCTGATCGAGCGCCCCCATGGCTTTGATGACACCGAGCACCGCGGCCACGATGCCGAGCGCCGGCAGGGCCTCCGCAATTGTGACAAGCGCGTAATAGGGCTTCAACTTGTCATTGGCCATCGTCTCGATTTCCTCGTCCATGAGCGCCTCGATCTCGTGCGTACGAGCGTTGCCCATCAGAATGAGACGGCAGTAATCGCAGACGAATGTCGCCAGCTCCCGGTTCGCCAGAACCGTCGGAAACTTCTGGAACAGCGCAGAATCGGCCGGATTTTCGATATGCTTCTCCAGCTCGTTGCGCGTTGGTCCACGCAGCTCGCGCATGAGATCATGCAGCACGCCAAGTATCTCGAGATACTCACGCGGCTTTGGCGTGTGCATTCCGATCACTTCGATCAGGCCGCGCCCGACGTCCTTGATCGTTTTCATCGGATTGGCGACCACGAACGTGCCCAGCGCCGCTCCGCAAATGATGACGTATTCCCAGGGCTGCCAGATGACCTCGACATGCCCGCCCATAGCCACGAAGCCGCCGAGCATGGCACCGAGCGTAATGAGAAGCCCGATGATGATGGTCACGCAAAGGTCCCCCGTCCTGAGCTTGCCCAACCCGTTTAGGCCGCCTCGCTTGCGCGAGCCTGTTCTGCAGCGCGCGCAGCGCCGCGAAGCCTGAATAGACACAACAGCTTGGGGCAAGGGGCACGAGGTAGCGTCTGACATTCCATTGCGAGGACGAGGTGGCCCCGTGTTGACGACTGCCACGGCGTATAGGCTGATTGCAAACGACTTGCCGCGCACCCTGGCCAGCACAGCCCAAAAGCCGCAGGTCGCAAGAGAAGCAGAATACTACCTCGCCAGAATCGGCGATGTGAAATCGATCGACGATTTCCTTGCCGATGACCGCCTCTTTGCCTTTGCAATGAAGGCCTTCGGCCTGGGCGAGATGACCTACGCGAAAGCCTTCATCCGCAAGGCCCTTGTCGAGGGCATCGATGACCCGCGGAGCTTCGCGAACAGACTCGCCGATCCGCGATACCGGGAGTTCGTTCAGACATTCAACTTCGACCGCTACGGCGCTGCGACCACGAGTTTCGAACGTGCGCAGCAGGGCACCGTGGACAATTACATCCGGCAAGTGCTCGAGGAAGATGCGGGAAGTCGAAATGAAGGCGTTCGGCTGGCGCTCTACTTTCAGCGCAAGGCACCATCTCTCACGAGCGTGTATGGCATCCTGGCGGACCGGGCGCTGCTCACCGTAGTGCAGACTGCACTCGGGCTTTCCCCCGTCACGGCCAGCGCTGATATAGACCGTCAGGCCGAAATGATTTCACGGCGGCTCGACGTGGAGGAACTGAAGGATCCGGAGCAGTTGAAACGGTTCATCGACCGGTTTCTCAGCCTCTGGGAGATAGCCAATCCGAGTGCCCCCCAGGTCTCCCCTGCCATTCTGATCGGCCTGCCTGTCGAGGCGGGCATTGGACCTTCCCTGCTCACCAGCTTGCAGAACCTCAGGATCAGGGGGCGTTAGAATGCAATCCGGATTGTACGTGGCTCTCTCGGGGCAGATCGCACTGCAACGCCGGCTCGAGACGATTGCCAATAACGTGGCGAATGCGTCGACTGCTGGATTTCGCGCCGAGCAGGTCAGGTTCGAGAGTGTCCTGTCGCAGGTCCCATTGGACCCCATCGCGTTCGCATCGACGGGCAAGTCATATCTCTCCCGCCACCCCGGCGAGCTCACCCGAACGGACAATCCACTCGACGTCGCCGTCGAAGGAGATGCATGGCTCGCCATCCAAACGCCGGCGGGACAAGTCTACACGCGCGATGGCCGTATGCGCATGACGGAAGCCGGCGACCTGCAGACGCTCAATGGCTATCCCGTGCTCGACGTGGGCGGCGCACCCATTCTTCTCAACCCCGATGCCGGGCCGCCGGACATTGCGCGCGACGGCACCATCACTCAGAACGGGCAGCAAATTGGCGCGCTGGGACTGTTCCGAATGAATGAACAAGCCGTTCT
This sequence comes from Hyphomicrobiaceae bacterium, assembly GCA_041687075.1. Classification (GTDB taxonomy): domain Bacteria; phylum Pseudomonadota; class Alphaproteobacteria; order Rhizobiales; family Hyphomicrobiaceae; genus ZC4RG25. The sequence goes on from JAWLCO010000003.1 coordinate 70,472, forward strand.
CACGCGCTTTGAGAATTCCGGCGTCGTTCCCGATCAGCCCGCAGAACCGATTCTCGATTTCGTCGAAACCGGCGTCGTGCAGGGCTATATTGAGCGCTCCAACGTGACGCCGATCGCAGAGATGTCGAGCCTTATTGCGGTGTCGCGCATTTTCGAGGCCATCACGAGCGCACTGAATGACTCGGATTCCTCGTTGCGGGAAGCCGTTCGCACGCTGGGCACGACCTCCTAGCCGGCGCCACGGCTCCTGCCCTTCCTCACCATGTCCTTCGTGACGTAATTGATCTCCTGGATGTGGACGTCAGCGACCAGGTTCATCCCGAAACGCGCATTGGCATTTTCCGACAAGGCCTTGGCCAGGCCAGGAAGATCCTGCCGGGTCATGTGCCGGAAGTCCAAACCCTTCCCGGCGTAGATGGTTCGAATAGCCTCGTCGACCAGGATCAATTCGGGTTTGACGGAGATTCGCTTGACCAGCGCGGCATCGACGGTGAACGCCAAGCGGGTGATCACGTAGCCCTGGACCGCGCCTTCGGCTATGATCGGCACGCTGATCAGCGGCGTTCTCACGGTCGCCAGTTCATCGAACAGACCGAGTGTCCCGGGCTGTGGCAGCTTTCCGGTTCGCCAGGACAAAGCGGCAAAGCCCGAGGCCACGGTGACAGCGCAAACCCAGAGACCCAAAGCCATAAGCTTGATCATGCGCCGCTCCGATGGGATCTCGGCGGGTCATAGGTGCCATCCGATTCAGAGTCCCTGACGGCCGCAGTTATTACGTCTGCGACTTCCCGGACCGCCTGCAGGTGAACAGACAGCGCGGCCTGGTTGGCTGCGAGCGTGCTGCGAAGCGATTCCAGTTTCGCGACTGTCCGAGGCTGGAGGACCTGCCCGTGCAATCTGCTCAATGCGCGGCTGAGGTCGTAAAGACCTTGGCTCTTCCGGACATTGAACTCGCCGAGATCCACGGACGCCTTGTTCTTCAACAACGCCGTTTCCTGCTGGACCACCGTATCGAGCTGCTCAATGATCCGGTCGACGAAGTACTCGATGCTTGCCATCAGCGGTGATCTCCTGACGACGTGGCAATGTCCCTGGCGATCATGTCGGCAATCCCGACGCCGCCGCTGCGGGCGAGTTCCTTTGCAATCTGCTCGGCCAGCATTGACCTCCAGAATGCACTGGCCGTTCCGCTGCCAAATACGCTCTCTGCCTCTCTTGGCAACATGTCCTGAACAAATGTTTGCAGCACAAGCGCCTCAAACTCCCGGGCTGCGCCAGCCGCCGCATGGCCTTCCGGCACCGGGCTGACCGGCCTGGATGACGAAATGCGGTTCTGAGGACCAATAGCGGAGAGTGTTTGCACCGAGGCCGTAAAGGGCATAGCAGCTCTGATTTATCCGGGAACTCAGCCGCAGTCTGGCGCATGCACCTTGCCGCTGCCTTGCGATATCAACCATGCCTCAACCAGCCTGCTACCGCATCGATGAACAGATTGAGAAACTCCGCAGCGACGAAGTAGAACAGCAGGAGGCCACCGGCGATCACGAACGGAAGTGAAACGAAGTATACCGGGATCTGGGGAGTCAGCTTGTTCAGAATCCCGAATGCCAGATTGACGGCCAGCGCATAGACGAGAAACGGACTGGTGATCCGAAGGGTGAGGAAGAAGGCATCGGCCGTGGCATCTGCCAGCCGCCGCATTCCGAAGTCGACGGCAATCGGCCCGTTCACCGGCAGCGTAGCATAAGATTGAACAAGCCCACGCAGCACCTCCCAGTGCAGGTCGGCGACAAAGAACAACACCGTCCCGGTGAGCGTGACGAAGCTCGCAAGCGCGGCATTCGGCTCGGTATCCTCGATCGGCATTTCAGGAAGGCCGGCATAACCAATGTAATGGGCAAGCGCGGCGGCCATGAATTGCAAAGCCAGAAAGTAGATGCGCCCCACCAGCCCGATGAAGGCACCCGTAGCCGTTTCGGCCACGATGAGCACCAGCACACTGCTCGCGGACGGCTGGGCCAGCGACGTCTTGAGGTCCGGCAACAGCAATGGCGTGAGCGCAAGCGTTATTGCAATAGCTATGAACAGCCGGATCTGCATCGGAACCCGGGGGCTGGAAAAGCCAGGCATCAGCATCAGGCAGCCGCCAATCCGGCAGAACAGGAGAAAGACGAGCAGCACTGCCTCCGCGACAGGTGCCGTCAAGAAATCGTGCCCAGCAGCTGGATCTGCACGCCCCGTGCAAGTTCGAGGTGGGAGAGGACCGGCAGCGTCGGGTAGAGCCGCTCGATGACCATGCGGACGTAAGGCCTCGCATCGGGTGCCGCAACGATGACGAACTGATGCCCGTTATCCATGTGCACGCGGATCGCATTCGCGGCCTCCGCGCCGAACTCCTCGATGAGCCGCGGCTCGATATCGAACTCGACGACTTCGCCCTTTGCATCCCGCTTCAACGCCTGATGAAAGGCAAGATCCCAGCGATTTCCAAGACGCAGCACCTTTAGCAGGCCGTCTTCGGCCAAATCTCCGCATATCTGCTGGGCAAGACGGGTGCGCACCTGCTCCGCCAGCTGCTCGGCGCGGCGGATGTGAGGCACCACCTCGGCAATCGCCTCGAGAATGAGATGCAGATTGCGGATGGAAATGCGCTCTGCCAGCAGAAGCTTCAATACCGCCTGCAGGCCCGAATAGGAAATCTGTGCAGGGATGAGCTCGTCGGTCAGGCGGCGATATTCCGGATCGAGCCCGTCGACCAGGGCTCTGACATCCTTGTAGGACAAGAGCTGCGCCAGGTTGTTGCGGATCACTTCACGCAGGTGGGTCAGCAGCACCGTCAGCGGATCGATCGGAGTCAGGCCGTCTCGCCGGACATTGTCGGCCAGAGCCTCAGGCACCCAGAGGGCCTTCATGCCGAAGGCCGGCTCGCGCGTCTCCTCACCCGGAACATCGGGACGCGGCCCGTCACCAATGATGACGAGCAGGTCCCCGATGCGCAGCTCAGAGGTTGCCACGACGGTGCCATGGATCTTGATCTGATAGGTTTTGGGCAACAATACGAGATCGTCGCTGAGCTTGATTTCCGGAACCACGAAGCCGAACTCGCGCGCAAACTTCCGGCGCATCTTGGCGACCCGTTGTGCCAGCTCGCCATGAGCAGCAAGCAGCGCACTGGAAATCTGCTTGCCGAGGGAAACCTCGATTTCTACCGCTCTCAACGACGCCTTGACCGATGAACGTGCCTCTTCCTCAGCCTCCCGGCGGGCAGCGGCTTCACGCGCTTCTGCTACGGCCATGGCTTCGGCCTGGCGGCGCGGGATGGCAACGGCAACGGACGCCAGCAGAGCCGCCAGGATTGAAAACGGGAGGAACGGAAGACCCGGCGCAAGGGCGAGAACCGCAAGCACGAGTCCGGCCACGAAAAGGGCACGCGGGTAGCGCCCGAGCTGTCCAAAAACCGCTTTCTCCGCCGAGCCGCGGGTGCCGCCCTTGGAGACCAGAAGGCCTGCCGCCAACGAGACGATGAGTGCTGGTATCTGCGAAACGAGACCATCACCGACGGAGAGCTTCGTGAAAACGTCCGCCGCTTCCGCCGCGGAAAGATCGTGACGCGTAATGCCGATCACCATTCCGCCGACCACATTCACGCCAGTGATGATAAGGCCGGCGATGGCATCGCCCCGAACAAACTTCGACGCACCATCCATGGAGCCGAAGAACGCACTTTCTTCCTCCAACTCCCTGCGCCGGCGCATCGCCTCCCTGTCATCGATAATGCCAGCCGAAAGGTCCGCATCGATAGCCATCTGCTTGCCCGGGATGGCATCGAGCGTAAAGCGCGCGCCGACCTCGGCAATGCGTGTTGCACCCTTCGTGATGACAACGAAGTTGACGGTGACCAGGATCACGAAAACGATTGCGCCAATCACAAAATCGCCGCTCATGACGAAGCTGGCGAAGCCGGCGATGACATGCCCCGCGGCGGTGACGCCTTCTGCGCCGTTCGACAAAATGAGCCGCGTCGTTGCGATGTTGAGGGACAAGCGCAACATCGTCGTAATCAGTAGAACTGTTGGAAATGCGGAGAACTCGAGCGGTTTGTCGATCCACAGGGCCACCATGAGCACCAGGATCGATAAGGCAAACGAGAATGCCAATCCGACGTCGATGAGCGCTGGCGGCAGGGGCAAAAAAAGGACCGTCAAAATAAAGACGATCCCGATGGCGAACCAGACGTCCTGCCCTCCGCCGCGTCGGCTCACAGGCTCAAGGCGCGATGCAACCGGTGCTGCCATTCCTCCCCCAGATCGCCGCCACGAACGGCATCAGAAACCGTGCTCAATGCGGGCATAGACCTGCTCCGCAAACGTATAAATAGTGGCGCCGATAAACGGCGCCGAAAACGAAGCGGTGAGAAGAATCGCCACGATCTTCGGAATAAACGTGAGCGTGATCTCCTGAACCTGGGTCAATGCCTGCAGCAGCGCGATCCCGATGCCGACAAGCATGGCAGCGGCTATGGCCGGGCTCGAGGCGACTATCACTGTCCAGATCGTCGACTGAACGATATCGAGCGCATCTGCCTGGTTCATGATCAGGAGACCGTCACGCCTGGCCCAAGTGCTACCTCCCGGCCATTGTCAAGCACCGCAACTGCCCCACCCGCAATGATACGCAACGCCGTCACCTGGCCGGTGATCTCGCCGTCGGCTGACGTGATCGTGCGGCCGATGATGCCATCCGCCTGCGACAGCGACAGTGCGCTCATAATGGAATCGAGCTTTGCGTTCGCCTGCACCGCTTGTTCGACATTTGAGAACGCAGCAAGTTGCGCGATGTATTCGGTTGACTCCATCGGCTGTGTCGGATCCTGGTTCCTCATCTGGGCAATGAGGAGTTGCAGAAAGGCATTGTGGTCGAGGCTGGACCGGGATTGTGCCCAGGCGCTCTCGGTTGCTCCCGCCCCCCCAATGGCTGTTGCTGCGCTGACCTCCATCAGCCGACCTCCGCTTTTTGCGCACGAGAAGGCAGAGCCACATGTCCAGCCGCGAGGATCTCGTCCTCGATCGGGAAGAGGACACGGAGAGTTTTCAAGGCCTCAAACGCCTTCCCGGCCGAAACGAGCTGGTTTACGCGTTCCAGACCTGTAATGACCGCCGCATTCTCGAACGACGAGTGAAGCAAATGATGAAACTGCCCGAACAGGCTTTTTGCTTCGTCGGACTTGGCAGGCTCGATCAACATTGTCTGGACGACGAAGTAGAGCTGCCGCAGCGGCGTTGTCGCCCGCTCCGGCTGCATGACGTGATTTTCCAGGAGGAAGGTGACGTCGTTCAGCAACTCGAGCGTCACCTTCCGATTGGCCCGCAGGACGGCGCCGTTGACGTAAAACCTTTCTCCTGCCCGAAGTGAGATGTGGATGCTGCCACTCACTGAAGGCCCTCGCTGATGGACTTCATGATGCCGATAAGTGCGGAGAAGTCGCCCGACTGTTCGAGGCGTATCCGGTCTCCTTCCCGCATCGCCCAAAGGCCAATGGAAATGAGGTCAGCCCGCAACCCTTGAGGAAGATCGTTCTCGGGGCTCGCCAGATCCTCGATCAGTATCGACCAGAGCCGGTTCAGATAGTGCAGCGCCTCGAATGCCTCGCGCGAACGCGGTCCATTTTCCGCGGCCTGCTGTAACAGCTCGATCGCCCGCCCAATTGCGGCGCGCTCCCGTTCGCGCGCCAGGCGCGGCGTCTCTTCCAGAATCTCAGCATAGGCAGAATGGTTATGCATCATCGGCACCAGCTCAGCTAGCAGGCTCACAGGTGATAAATGAGGCTCATCTGCTGGAGCCTGGCTGTCAGGGCATAGGCGGTCTCGATTTGCGTCAGCAGAGAGGTCACCCGCAGAGACGCTTCATAAGGATCAACGGCCTCGAGATCCGTGATGTGCCGGCTCAACACATCCATTTCAATCGAAACTCGCTCATTCGCCATCGCAATTCTGTTCTCGGCAACGCCCAGCCCGGTCCGCAACGCCGTTATATCCTGGACTGCCGCCCCGGCGGTTTCGACAGCCGTATCGACGATGACCTGGAAGGCCTCGTCGTTGAGCCGTTCTCCACCCAGATCCGCAATCATCACGTAGGCACGGACGAGATTGCGGACGGCGTCCGCGTTGGCATTGGCCGACGTCTCGATCACCTCACCGGTCGAAATCCGGCTCGAGATGTTCTCGCCCGATGCCGTGGACCAGTTGGTTGACCAAGCCGGATCTTCGAAAAGGGACGTAAAATCACCCTCGAGAAAGGCCTGCATGTCCGCAGCAGAAATACCACTCACGCCGGGATCGGATTGGGACATGCCGAATGCGGCAAAGAATGCATCAGAGACCGATTGGCGACTGGCGGGGGCAGGCATCCCGAAGTAATCGGCGAGGGGTATGCTATCGGAGTTGATACCCGCAAAAATGTGGACGCCTTCGACAGCGGTGTTGATGCCATTTATGAGGGATTTCAGCCGCGCCTTGGCCTCGACGGCCAAAACCTTTGGCCCGCTGTCGCTGCTGCGGGCGCCGATGAGAGCTCCCAGAAAGCTCTGTGCGTCTTCGGCCAATCCCTCGAGAACGGACTGCGTCGCGGCCAGCCGGGTTTCCGCGACAGTGTTCGAGTCCAGAATGGCACCAAGCCGCGCATAGTCATTGCGCATCGAAACGGCGTGCCCGGCCATGAAACCCAGACTAGCGCCAACGTCGGCGTGTCGCCCAGTGGTAACCTCCTTCTGCGCAATAGCCAGGGCGTTCTGGGCTTTGAGCAACGAGGACCGGGTCGCTTCGAAAAGAGCCTTCGTGGAAATGGGCGTGATCTTCATTGCATTATCCCGCTGCAGCCAAAAGCGCCCGGAACATTTCGTCGATTGTGGAAATGAGCCGCGATGTCGCTTGATAGGACCGTTCGAGACCGAGCAGGATCATCATTTCCTCATCAAGATTCACACCGGTTACGCTGGACAAGGCTTCCGATGATCGCTCGAGCAAAGTCGCCCGGTACTCTGCCTCGGCATTGGCGGCCGTCCGTGTCTCTTCCAGCCAGGCGACTGATCCGGCGGCGAACTGCGCAATAGTGTCGGATGCGGCAAGCTTTGCATCGGGATCAAACGCCCGCTGCTCCGCCATCCGGTCGAGGAGTTGCTGCAAACGACCTGAGAAGCTGGCACCACCGCTTGGATTATAATTGTAAGCCGGGCCGGCAATGCCGCCATCACGCAACTTGGCAGCCGATCCACCCTGCGCGGGGTCGACGCTCGCATTGATGGTTATCAGCCCCGCAAGGCCCGTCACAAGACTGCCAGAGGCCGGCACGCCTGCTGCTGCCTCATAGGTGAACAGACCCGGCGCATCCGGCAGCGCCGGTGCCGCGCTCTGATCGCTTTCCGCGAACGCTTCGATCAAACCTCGGGCAATCTCATCGAGCTGACTCTGGTACGTCGTTGCGATTTCATCGCGCACCGAGGCCAAGCCCGCCAATCGGCCGCTGCCGATCGTCATACCGCCCGGTGCGCCGGTGATCTGCACACCATCGGCGTAAACCGGGTTCCCGATCGTATCCGGTGCGTAAATGAGGGTCGGCTCGAATGACAGTGTGCGCGCCTTTTTATCGAACAATGTAACGCCGCTGTCGGTGAAGACCGCCATATCGTTGTCGGCCCGCATTACGGTCCGAATTCCGACTTCCTGGGATATGGCCTGCAGCAGCCGATCACGGTTATCGAGGTAATCCGTGACATCGGCGCCCGCGCGGGTGCCATTGACGATCGCCGCATTCACCGTCTCGAACTGAGCCAGTAGACCGTTCAGCCGGTCGACGGCACTGGCCATTTCCGCATCGGCCCGCTCGCGCAGACTCTGCACCGTTTCCGTCGCACTGTTCAGCGACCGCACGACGTCGCGCGCCGCAGCCACTGCGGACTGAGCGGCTACGGGATCATGCGGCGCAGCGGAGTAGAGCTGCAGGGCATCATGAAATTTGCCGATCAGCGCCGCCGGTGAGGCGTCGAGCTCCGGATCGAGCACGGTTCCTTCCAGGCGGTCCAGCGCATCCACGATGCTCCGCTGCTGAGCCGCGGTGGAATTCGCGCCGAGCATGTGCGCGAGCAAGGCGCCGTCGGAAACCCGCGAGACGGACGCAAGGCGCACGCCACCATCCGCGGTGGTGACGACATTGGCCAGCTTGCGCGAGGCAAGAGCCTGTCCAGCGCCGACGATATTTCGCGACACGATTGCCGTCTGGCCGGACGTCACCGAGATCCCGCTGCGGGCAACATCGATTGCTGAGGTCAGGGTCATGCCGGAGTCATTCTGAGGAGAGAGACGATCGATGCCACTTCATCAGCGCTTGAGATTTACGAGCACGTCCATCAAATCAGCGCCGGTCTGGAATACTTTCGAATTGGCCGTGTAATTGCGCTGCGACTCGATCATCGTCGTCAGCTCGGACGCGAGATCGACATTGGACTGCTCCAACGCACCTGAAACCATAGTCCCGAAGCCACCCGCGCCCGCAAAACCGATCCGCACGTCTCCGGACGCGGCAGTTGCGACGTAAACATTCCCTGCGAGAGGCTGCAGGTTATCCGGACTTTTCACATCCGCGAGCGGAATACGATGTGTGGCAACTCGAGTGCCATTGCGATACACCGCGTAGAGCTCGCCCGTGTCCGATATTTCGATGCTTTCCACGTCGCTCGGCGCATTTCCGTTCACGACCGGATCCAGCACCGAGTATTCAGCCGCGAGCTGGCTCGACTGCGACAGATCCAACGCCAGCGTGGCGCCATTCGGTATGGGAATGTCTATAGACGTCGGACTCCCAGCATCGAGCTTGCCCGTGGTGGGGTCGAACGTCAGCGTCACAGTGGAGAGGGGACCGGTGAGGTAGGGGAAGCCCCCACCCGCAGCAGCCTGAGATCGGTCGAACACCGCAACCTCCCAGGTTCCGTCAGCCATTTTGGAGCTGTAGACGTCCAGGATGACTTCGGCACCGAGATTGTCGTACGTGACCAGAGACGTTTTGCCAGTGAA
>JAWLCO010000004.1:0-77501 GCA_041687075.1 Hyphomicrobiaceae bacterium
GTCTCCGGCCTTGAGGAACACCTGCGGGTTCATGCCGAGGCCGACGCCCGGCGGGGTGCCGGTTGTGACGACGTCTCCAGGCTCGAGCACCATGAATTGGGAGATGTAGCTCAGCAGATACCTGATCGAGAAGATCATGGTCCGCGTGTTGCCGGTCTGCATGCGCTTGCCGTTCACGTCGAGCCACATGTCGAGGTTCTGCACGTCCTCGATCTCGTCCGGCGTGACGAGCCAGGGGCCGAGCGGGCCGGAGGTCTCGAAGCACTTGCCCTTCATCCACTGGCCGCCGCGCTCGATCTGGAAGTAGCGCTCCGAAACGTCATTGCAGATCGCGTAGCCCGCGACGTGCTTGAGGGCGTCCTTCTCCTCGACATAGCGCGCTCGCGTGCCGATGACGAAAGCGATCTCCACCTCCCAATCGAGCTTCTGCGAGCCCTTCGGGATCATCACGTCGTCGTTCGGGCCGACGATGCAGTTGGCAAGCTTGTTGAAAAGGATCGGCTCGGCCGGAATTGGTGAGCCCGTTTCCTTGGCGTGGTCCTCGTAGTTGAGGCCGACGGCGATGAAGTTCATCGGCCGGGCGACGGGTGCGCCGATGCGCACGCCCGCCGGCGCAGCGGGAAGCGATTTCAGGTCGAGCTGGCGCAGCTTGTCCAGACTGGCAGGGCCGAGGTTCGCGCCATCGAAGTCCTGCACGTGAGCCGAGACATCGCGGATGGTGCCGTCCGCGTCGACAAGGCCCGGCTTCTCGGCGCCCGGCGCGCCAAATCGGACAAGCTTCATGTGGTTTTGCTCCTGGACCGCCTCTGTTGTGATAAGCTCTATCGGTAGGCCGATTGGACCCCAGCGTAAAGAGGGTGGGCGCCGTCGAGGAGGCAGGGCGGACGGATACGGGTTTTCGAACCGCATAACCCACGGACAGAACCGCTACGCCGCGTTGGAATCGTCGCCTGGGGATGGGGTGCGCTGAGGGAATCGGGCATCATCGAGAGGCAGCCGTCATCCAGCGGGAGATCGCCCATGAGAGCTCTGATCGTCCTCGTTCTCCTGCTTCTCGGCCCAGGCCTCGCGCAGGCTGAACCGGACGATCCGATCGCGGCGTGCAATCAGTTCGAGGACACGGCGCGGCAGATCCGCGGCTGCACGGCCTACATCCGCACCGGAAAGGCCCTTGGCCCCAACCTGGCGGTGGCCTACACGAACCGCGGCATTGCTCACGCCTCGCTGGCACAGCATGAGGAGGCAATCGCCGATTTCAGCGAAGCCATCCGCCTCGCCCCGGACACTCCGTTCCCGTACTACAACCGCGGCAATGCCCAATACGATCTCGGCAATTTCGATGAGGCGCTTGCGGACTATACCGCCGCCATCCAGCGCGGCCCGGAAATGGCGCTTGCCTATTACAACCGGGGGCTCACGCACCAGAAGCTCGGTCACCGGCGCAAGAGCATCGAAGATTTTCAGAAGGCTCTCACGCTCGATCCCGGCTCGCAGGCTGCGAAGGATCGGTTGCACAAGCTCGGCGTGCGTTGAGAACCAAGGTTAGGCCGTCTGCTCCTGTCGAAGTCCCCCCAGGCTCTGGCTGCGCTTGCGCAGGAGCAGCCAGAGGATGATCGCGATGTTGAGTACGTTCCAGAGGAGGCCGTTGATGAAGGCGGCCTGGTAATCGCCCGTGAGGTCGTAAAGCGCGCCGGACAGCCAACCGCCGAGCGCCATGCCGACCAGAGTCGCCATCAGCACCACGCCGACCCGCGTGCCGGCTTCGCCCGGCGCAAAGTACTCGCGCACCACGATGGCGTAGCTCGGTACGATGCCGCCCTGGAACAGGCCGAACAGCGCCGAGATCAGGTAAAGCGACGGCAGGCTGTTGAACGGCAGATAAAGGAACAGCGCAACGGCCTGCAGTGTCGAACCGAGCAGCAGCATGGCCAGGCCGCCGATGCGATCCACGATCCAGCCGGAGATGAGGCGGCTGACGATGCCGAACCCCAGCATCAGCGACAGCATCTCCGCACCGCGCGCGGCGCCATAGCCGAGGTCACCGCAATAGGCGACGATGTGCACCTGCGGCATCGACATGGCCACGCAGCAGGCGACGCCTGCCACGACCAGCAAACCCAGAAGCAGGTTCGGCGAGACGCCAAGCCTGGCTTGGGAGCCGGCTGCGGCCAGCTGCGCATCTGAAATCTGCTGATGCGGCGGCTGCCGGCGGACCGCCAATGCGAGCGGCAACATCGTCACCAGGCAGAACAGGCCGATACCGAAGTACGTCCCGCGCCAGCCGTATGTCGCCACGAAGTGCTGGACGAGCGGTGGCCAGACCGTGCCGGCGACGTAGTTGCCGCTGGCGCAAATCGCCACCGCGATACCCCGGCGCCGCGTGAACCAGTGCGAGATGTCGGCCAGCAGTGGCCCAAACGTCGCCGAGCTGCCGATGCCGATGAGCAGGCCATGCAGTATCGCAAACTGCCAGAGGCTGCTCGCCTGGCTCGTGAGGATATAGCCGGCGCAAAGGACGAGTGCACCGCCAAGCACCGGATAAAAGATGCCGTACCGGTCCGCCAGACGCCCCGTGAAGATGCCGCCTGCCGCGAAGGCCAGGAGGGTGGTCGTGTAGGGCAGAGACGCGCCCGCTCGCGCGACGCCGAACTCTGCTTCCACCGCGGGCAGCACCACCACGACGGCCCACATGCCGATGCCGCCGATGGTCCCGATCAGGACCGACGCAGCCAGCCGAAACCAGGCATAGGCGGACTCGACCTCGATTGGGCGGTCCGGGGCCGCCATATGACGGATGCTCATGTCACCCGCTCGCTCCTCGCTCAGATCATCTCGCTTGACGCCGTTCGGCTTACCAACAAAACGCCACGGTGCCCGAACTGCACGACAACCGATGAGCTTTAGCCCAAAGACCGATCACCGGCGAGCCGATTCACGGGGCAGGTTGATCTCCTTCGCCATGCGCGAATGGCATGCCTCAGCGCCCGTTGACACGCGGCTGTGCCAAATGCGGAGGATTCGTCGCGCGGCACTCTTGTTCGCATTCGATGCGGAGCAAATGCAACCGCACGGTTGACATCTCACCGAGAGTTTCGGATTTGATCGCGCGCCAGACGAGCGCCTCAAATCGGGGCAAAGCAGGAACTGCCGGAGAAAAAGTCCTTGGCGAGCGTCGAGCTCAGAAGCGTCAAGAAGAGCTGGGGGACGAGTGTCGCGCTTGAGGGCGTGAGCTTCACGGTGGAAGCGGGCAGCCTCGTTGCGCTGCTTGGGCCTTCTGGCTGCGGCAAGTCCACGACTCTGAGGCTCATTGCTGGGCTCGAAACCGCGACCGCTGGCGAAATCCTGATCAACGGAAAGGACGTGACAGACCTGCCGCCGGCGAAGCGCGGCGTCTCCATGGTCTTCCAATCCTACGCCCTGTTCCCGCACATGTCGGTGGCCGAGAACATCATGTTCGGCCTCAAGGTGCGTAAGGTCCCGGCGGCGGAGCGGCAGGCGCGGCTGAAGCGGGCCGCCGACATCCTGGGGCTGGAGAACCTGCTCGACCGGAAGCCATCGCAGCTCTCCGGCGGCCAGCAGCAGCGCGTCGCGCTCGGCCGTGCCATCGTCGCCGAGACGCCCGTCTGCCTGATGGACGAGCCGCTGTCGAACCTCGATGCCCAGCTCCGGCAGGAGATGCGCCGCGAAATCCGCACCCTGCAGCAGCGGCTCGGCATCACGATGCTCTACGTCACGCACGACCAGGTGGAGGCCATGACCATGGCGGACCAGGTCGTGCTCATGCGGGCCGGTCACATCGAGCAGGACGGCACGCCGGAAATGCTCTACGAGCGGCCGGCCACCATTTTCACGGCCCGCTTTGTCGGCACGCCGCCGATGAACATTCTGCCGTTCGCTCGCATCGAGGATCCCGACGGCTGGCTCGCCCGCCTCAATGCGCCGGACCGGGACCGCGCGACCTTCGCTCTCGGCGTGCGCCCGGAAACGATGCGGATCGAGGAGCAGGGCGTGCCCGCGGCCGTCGCATCGGTCGAGTATCTGGGGTCGGACAGTCTGATCGAGGCGCGCGTCAGCGAGGAAAGCGTCATCATCCGCGCCGCTGGAAACACGCGCGTCCGGTCTGGCGACATGATAAGAGTTGCCTGGGATGCGGGCGCAACTCATTGGTTCGACCTGTCATCCGGCATTCGCATTGGATGAGTAAAGGCCGCGCGGTGTCCAGCGTTTCAGCAACGGGAGGTAATGACGATGCGCAGACGTGAGTTTCTGAAGGGCACCGCCGCCACGGCAGGTGCTGTGATCGCCGCTCCGGCGATCGCTCAATCCAAGCTCGAGGTGTCGTTCTACTATCCCGTCGCCGTCGGCGGGCCGATCACCAAGATCATCGACGGCTATGCCCGCGATTTCGAGAAGGAGAACCCTGGGATCAAGCTCAACCCGATCTATGCGGGTACCTATCAGGAGACGATCGTCAAGGCGCTGACGGCGCACAAGAGCGGTGTGCCGCCGGTCATGTCGGTGCTGCTCTCCACCGACATGTTCACTCTGATCGACGAGGATGCGATCGTTCCGATCGACGAGTTCGTCAAGACGGACGAGGACCGCAAGTGGCTGTCGAGCTTCTTCCCGGCCTTCATGCTCAACAGCCAGACGGGCGGCAAGACCTGGGGCGTGCCGTTCCAGCGGTCGACGGTCGTACTCTACTGGAACAAGGAGCTGTTCAAGGAGGCGGGCCTCGACCCTGATACCCCGCCGGCCAACTGGGACGAGCAGGTCGAGTTCGCCAAGAAGCTGACGAAGGGCGACGGCCAGTGGGGCATCCAGGTGCCGTCCTCCGGCTTCCCTTACTGGCTGTTCCAGGGCTTCACGACCCAGGCAGGAGCCATCCTGATGAACCAGGAAGGCAACGAGACCTATTACGACAAGCCGGAGGTCATCGAGGCACTGGCGTACTGGGTCAGCCTCTCGCGCGAGCACAAGGTGCACCCGCCGGGGATCGTCGAGTGGGGCACGACGCCGAAGGACTTCTTCGAGCGGAAGTGCGCCATGATGTGGACGACCACTGGCAACCTCACCAATGTGCGCAACAACGCCCAATTTCCGTTCGGCGTCGCCATGCTGCCCGCGGGCAAGCAGCGTGGCAGCCCCACAGGCGGTGGCAACTTCCACATTTCGAGCAAGGCCAGCAAGGCCGAGCAGGAAGCTGCGTTCAAGTTCATTCAGTGGTGCACCTCGCCCGAGCGGGCCGCCCAGTGGTGCGTGGATACGGGTTACGTCGCCGTGCGGCCGGATTCCTTCGAGACGCCGGCGCTGAAGAAGTACGTCGAGGGCTTCCCGCAGGCGGCCGTTGCGCGCGATCAGCTCGAATTCGCGGTGGCCGAGCTCTCGACCCATGAGAACCAGCGCGTGACCAAGGCCCTCAACGACGGCCTGCAGGCGGCGCTCACCGGCTCCAAGACGCCGGAGCAGGCGATGAAGGACTCTCAGACAGAAGCCGATCGCATCCTGAGGATCTATCGCTGACGATCTCGGCCGGCGGGCGTTTTGCCCGCCGCCACTTCGGGGACCGAGGATGAGACGCTCGACCGCCGCGATCCATGGCTGGCTTCTGCTGCTGCCGGCCATGGCCATTCTGGCCCTCTTCACTCACTGGCCCGCATTCGCGACGCTGGTCGACAGCCTGTACTCGACCCCGCGGCCGCGGCGGCCGCAGAAGTTCGTGGGTCTCGAGAACTACGAGTTCATGTTGACCGATCCGGTCTTCTGGCAGGCGGTCTCCAACAATCTCTGGTTTGCGGCCTGGACCATTCCGGCCTCCATCGGTCTCGCGATGCTGATGGCCGTGCTCGTCAACGACCGCATTTTCGCCCGCGGTTTTGTCCGCATGGCCTATTTCACGCCGACCGTGCTGCCGATGATCGCCGTCGCGAACATCTGGCTGTTCTTCTACACGCCGCAATACGGCCTGCTGGAGCAGCTCCTCGGCCTGTTCGGTGTCCCGTCTCACAACTGGCTCGGCTCCAAGGACACGGCGCTCGCCGCTGTCACGGTGGTCGCGATCTGGAAGGAGGCGGGCTTCTTCATGATTTTCTATCTGGCGGCGCTGCAGCAGATTCCGCCGAATCTTTCCGAAGCCGCAGCGTTGGAGGGTGCCTCCCGCTGGACGTACTTCCGGCGCGTGCAATTTCCACTGCTCATGCCGACGACGCTGTTCGTGCTGATCAACGCGGTGATCAACGCGTTCCGCATGGTCGACCACCTGTTCGTGCTGACGCGCGGGGGACCGGACAACGCGACGACGCTGTTGCTCTATTACATCTACGAGGTCGGCTTCAGCTTCTGGGACACGGCGTATGCCGCAACGCTGACGGCCGTTCTGCTCGCGGCGCTCGGGCTGGCCGCGCTCATTCAGTACGGCGTGCTCGAAAAGCGGATTCACTATAGATGAGAGCGGCAGAGACATACGGGCCTTACGCCCCGCGCGGCAGCGGCCGCCTGCTGGAAAGCCTCGCTGCCTGGATGCTGGCGATCCTCTGGGTTCTGCCACTCGCGTACGCGGTATGGACCGCCTTCCATCCGCCCGAATTCTCTGCCCGTTTCGAGCTGACCGCACCGCTCACGCTCGAAAACTTCGCCCGCGCCTGGTCGGCTGCGCCGTTTGCGCGCTATTTCGTGAACACGGTGATGCTGGTTACGCTGGTGCTGGTTTCGCAGCTCGTGCTGTGCACGCTCGCGGCCTACGCCTTCGCGCGCTACGAGTTTCCGGGCAGCTCCGTCGCTTTTGCCCTCGTCCTGGCGCAGCTCATGATCATGCCCGACGTGCTGATCGTGGAAAACTACAGCACGCTCAATACGCTCGGCCTGATCGACTCGATTCCCGCCATTGCACTGCCCTACGTGGCATCAGCGTTCGGCATTTTCCTGTTGCGGCAGACTTTCAAGACCGTGCCCAAGGAGCTCGACGATGCTGCCCGCGTGGAGGGCGCCTCGGCCCTGCAGACGCTGCTCAAGGTCTACGTGCCGCTCGCGAAGCCGATCTACCTCGCCTACGGCCTCGTGTCCGTCAGCCACCACTGGAACAACTTCCTCTGGCCGCTGATCGTGACGAGCTCAGTCGAGTCCCGTCCGTTGACCGTTGGCCTGCAGGTTTTCTCCTCGACCGATCAGGGGATCGATTGGGCGATCATCTGCGCCGCCACCCTGATGACCTCGGCGCCGCTGCTCGTCGGCTTCCTGCTGTTCCAGCGTCAGTTCGTGCAGAGCTTCATGCGGGCGGGAATTCGCTGACACCACCACACCCCGTCATTCCGTACGCGGTGCCGCGCAAATCGGTGCACCGCAGATGCGGGATTTTGCGACTGGTGAGGGCGTGCCCGTGGCAAGATCCCGGATGCGCCGCACGTTTTCATGCTGAGGCGCATCGGGGATGACGGGTGGAGGAGGATGGGAGGCGCTCAGCTCGCCTTTTGCCGGTTCCGTTCGAGCCAGCCGTCGACCAGGGCGACGGTGCGGTCCACTGCTTCGGACTTCATGCCCTTCTGCGCGGCGATGATCTGCACGAGCCGGTCGACGCGTTCGATGTTCGGGGCGCCGGCGGCCAGCGCGCGCGCTGCCGATGATGGGCTGGCAAGCGAAAGGGCTGCGTTCGCGTACTTCTCGAACGGAACCATGTCCTTTTCGCTGGCGCCGAGCTTCACGCAAAGCTCCACAACCCAGTTATAGACGGCGCGCGACTCCTCGAGGTTGGAGTGAACGGCCTCCTTGATCGGCCGCACCGTATCCTCCAGCACGCAGCGGTAGTTGCCGGCGAGAAGCATGGCCCATTTGGCAAGCGGCACGAAAACGGAGTCGTGCACCTTGAGCTTCACCGGCAGCTCGATCTTGCTGCCGTCGACCTCGAACCGGGCCGCCTCGATATCCGCCTCGAGCTGGCGCAGGATATCCGTGTGCGCGTCACCTTCGAAGCGCGCTGACTTGAAGTTGGTTGGCAGCCGCACCTGGAGCACGTTGACTTTCTCCTCCGGCGGACGGAAGGCCTGAGGGTCCGGGCTGCACAGCGTCATGAGAGCAGGATCGAGATTGTCCCACACAGACGGATCGGTGTAGGCGCCTCGGCAGGCTTCCACGTCGAGGCCCGCGATGCGCTTCAGATACGTGAGCGGCGGCATGTTCATGATGGACATGCAAGGCACGCCGGCTTTCGCAATCCGGTCGAGCAGGTCGCGTACGCCCGGCGCGCGGTACTGCGGCTCCTGCATCGCGAGCGCCACGAGATCGTACTCGCCCGGATTGATCGCGTCAGGGCCGTCGGCGGATAGCTGCCCCGGCAGATCCCGCGACCTGACCTCGACCAGTCCCTCGCGGCCCTTCACCGGCATGCGCACGATGGCGCCCTCGGTGTTGATGAGCTCCACTTCGGCAGGGAGGCAGACCAGCTTCGCGTTGTGGCCGGCGAGCAGCAGCTTCGTCGCCAGCAGCGAACCGTAGGAGGCTCCAAGGATCAGGATATTGTATGTCTTGCCCATGTAACGGCGCTCTTTCCGCTCGCAATGTTTGGTGAATCCGGCGCGACAGCCCGCCCGGTCGGGGTGCCATGCTAGAGACTGAAGGCCCAAGAAGCAATCACCAGTCCGCCTTACGCCGGTTACGTGTCGTCAGGGTTCTGCTGCGCGCCAGGCTCACTCCCGGCTCGGATCACTGCACCGGCAGCATATCTGCCCACCGGCACAGGGGTAGGATTTCTCTCGACGGTGAGGATGGTGCGTCTTACGGTTGCGCTTGTCCTGCAGACCTCGTTGTCCGCCGGGTCCCATTCCTTCGGGCTTCTCCTTCCGGGCTTCCGACGCGGCAATGCCTGTCCTTCTCGTCCTTGCGCTTGGTTGCTTTGCCGGAGCGCTGTCGATGCGCGTCATCGACCCGGTGGTGCCGGAGATCGCGCGCGATCTCGGCACGACGGCCGCCACGGTGGCGATGCTCGCGTCGGCTTTTGCGTTCCCTTATGCGCTTGCCCAGCCGGTGCTCGGGCCTCTTGCCGACGCTCTGGGCAAGGCGCGGATCATCAAGATCTGTCTTGTCGTGCTCACGGCCACGCTCATCGCCGCAGCCTTTGCGCCGTCGATCGAGGCGCTGTTTGCGGCGCGCGTGCTCTCAGGAATCGCCGCCGGCGGGATCATTCCCGTCGGACTTGCGATGGTGGGAGATCGCTTCTCGATCGCCGAGCGGCAGGTGGCAATCTCGCGCATCATTCTGGCCGCCGTCGTCGGCCAGCTCACGAGCTCCATCGGCGCCGGCTTCCTCGCCTCGATCTTCGGCTGGCGCATCGTGCTGGCGCTCACGGGCCTCGTCGCGCTTGGCGTGCTCATCGCGAGCATGGTCAGCCTCGCACCACGGCCCAAGGCGGAGCGCACGCCCTTCACCCTAGCGGGGCTGAAGGCCGGATATGCCACCATATTCGCCAACCCGCGCGCGGTGATCTGTTACGGCGCCGTGGCCGTCGAAGGCATCGCGGTCTACGGAATGTCACCCTACGTTGCCACGCTGTTCGAAGCGCAGGGCATCGGCGGCATGCGCGAGGCCGGAATCGTCATTGCGGGCATCGGCATCGGCGGTGTTCTCTATGCGGCTCTCGTCCGAGTGCTGCTGAAGCGGCTGGGCGGTATGTTCAACGTCATGCGCGGCGGTGGCATTGTCGCCGCGCTGGGCTTCAGCATCATCGCGCTGCAGCCGCCATGGCCCGTGCAGCTTGCAGGCTTCATGCTGGTGGGCCTGGGCTTTTTCATGGTGCACAACGCCCTGCAGCTGCAGGCGACGGAGCTTGCGCCGGAGGCGCGCGGCTCTGCAGTGGCTCTGCACGCATTCTTCTTTTTCCTGGGGCAGGCAGCGGGACCCCTCTGCTACGGGCTCGGGCTTGCCACCATCGGCATCATGTCAACGGTCATGATCAGCGCCGTAGCCATGCTCGCGCTTGGTTTTCTTTCCGCAAGCGGCCTTGAGCGTCTCGCGACGCGCCCTTGAGGTGAGCGTGGTCGGCAGACCCGGTGCGCGACGGGGGTCAGCAGCAGATCATGCACCGCAGGAGTCTCGACTGCTGAACGCGCTTTTGAGGCGAGCCGATGAAAGCTCTCCGGCTGAGATGCAGCCGGAGAGCATACATTCAATCAGGAAGTTCTGGCTCTTTCTGAACCACCAGGCCCGGACTGATGAAGTCTTGGGCCGTGACCTGGGACAGCGACTCGCGTTTGGTCAGCATTGGACGTTCGTAGGGTCTCACCGCGAGGCCTCCTCTTTTGATTGAGCCGACCCAGAATAGATGATCCATCAGAGGTTGAGGATATCTGGAAATCCAACCTGTGGATGGGGCGCATTCACCGCGGACCGAAATGCGGTCGCATGGCCCTGACCCGTTCCCGCGCCCTGGCGCACGCAAACCGCGGGACATCGCGCCGGGTGCAGGCGTCGAGTCGGGGACTCTAGCCGTGCTCCCTCGCTTCAGCCATGGTTCTGCTGGCGAGAAACGACACGGCATCGCTTAATCGCCCCATACCCCACCAGCACTCCTCAGGGCGGCCCGTAGCGCAGCAGGTGAATGCTGAACAGGGCTCCCTCATCCGCCCAGCTTGCAACACCTCGCCAGCCGGCTCGTGCGGCCAGCTGACGGAACTCCGGCACGGCATATTTGTACGACAACTCGGTCAGAATCGTTTCGCCTGCCGCAAACCGGAACGGCTGCCCGGCAATGTTTGCGATCTGCGATCGCAGGCTCTCGAGGTGCATCTCAATCCGCCCAATCCCTTCATTGTAAGTGGCGCGATGCCGGAACTGCTCGGGAACAAGCGTGCCGGCCAACTCGCGGTTGATGCGGTAGAGCAGATTGAGGTTGAACGCCGCGGTCACCCCGCGTGCGTCATTGTAGGCGGCTTCGAGAATCGCCCGCGGCTTCTTGAGATCGACGCCGATGAGCAGGCTGGTCCCCGCCGCCAGCTGAGCGCCCAATCGGCCCAGAAAGGTTTCGGCTTCTTGCGGAGTGAAATTGCCGATGGTTGATCCCGGAAAGAACACCAGCGTCCGGTCCGGATCCAATCGGCCGGGAAATGGAAAACCCTGCGTGTAGTCGAAACAGACCGGTTTCACCGCAAGGGCAGGGTAATTCGAGGCAATCCGGGCTGCCGCCGCGAACAAGTGCTCGCGCGAGATGTCGACTGGAACGTAAGCCGCTGGGGTAATTAAAGTCTCGAGGAGCAGCCGAACCTTGACGCAGGCGCCACTACCCAGTTCGACAATGCTCGCGCCCGGTCCGATGAGGCGCGCAATTTCGGGCGCGTGGTGGCGGAGCAGATCCGTTTCCGTGCGGGTCGGGTAGTATTCGTCGAGACCGCAGATCGCCTCGAACAGTTCCGATCCGCGCTGGTCGTAGAAATATTTGCAGGAAAGTGTTTTTTTCGGCCGGCTGAGGCCCTCGATGACGTCGGCAAGAAACTGTGGATCGGAAACACTGTCGGATCCGATGAGATTGGACGAGCGCTCTTCGGAATCGCGTGAACCGTGCACTCAGGCATCCTCCGCCAGCCGCACGCCGCTGAACATCCAACGCTGGTGCGGGTAGAAGAAGTTCCGGTAGGTGGCGCGGATATGTTGATCGGGCGTGACGCAGGCGCCGCCCCGAAGCACGAACTGGTTGGCCATGAACTTGCCGTTGTACTCGCCGATCGCGCCCCCCGGAGGCTTGTAACCCGGATAGGGGGTGAAGGGGCTTGCCGTCCATTCCCAGACATCGCCGAACATCTGACTCGGCACGGCGCGCTCACCGGCCGATGCCGCCACGGGCCGAAGCAGTCCGGTGCCGAGCGTGTTACCTTCGATCCGCAGGCCCTGGGCCGCGTGCTCCCATTCGGCTTCGGTCGGCAGGCGCTTGCCGGCCCAGCGGGCGAACGCGTCCGCCTCATAGTAGCTGATGTGGCAGACTGGCGCGTGATCGTCGAGCGGCAGCTCGCCGAGCAGAGTGAACTCCCGCCAGCCGTCACCGGCTGATCGCCAGTAAGCGGGCGCCTGCCAGCCAGCGCTCTGGACGGTCGCCCATCCGTCCGCCAGCCACAGCGCCGGCGTGGAGTAGCCGCCGTCCGCGATGAAAGCGCGCCAATCGGCGTTGGTGACGGGCCGCGCCATCAGGCGGAACGGGCGGAGGTAGGCCTGGTGCTTCGGCCCTTCCATGTCGAAGGCAAAGCCTGTCCCGTCGTGACCAACGGGGATCAGACCGCCCTCATAGCCGATCCAGTCTGTCGGTCCATCCGACACGCCGGCCGCCGAATGCCGGAGGGTACGGTAGGCTGGGCTAAGGGGATTGCAGGACAACAGGTGCAGGACGTCCATAAGCAGCAATTCCTGGTGCTGCTCCTCGTGGGCCAGTCCAAGCTCGACGCGCTCCGAGACCTCCTCGGTGCTGTCGCGCTCCAGCAACCGATTCATGGCATCATCGACGTGGGCGCGGTAGGCGACGATCTCGGCGACGCTCGGCCGCGTCAGGAGGCCACGCTGAGACCGCGGATGCCGGGCCCCGACCGCCTCGTAATAGGAGTTGAAGAGGTAATCATACCGGTCGTTCAAGGCCTGATACTCGGGCAGACGCCGCAGCAGGAAGCGCTCGAAGAACCAGGTGGTATGCGCGAGATGCCATTTCGCAGGGCTGGCATCCGGCATGGACTGGACGATCTGATCCTCAGCCGAAAGACCCTCTGTCAGGGCGAGGGTGGTGGTGCGGACCCGGTTATAGCGCGCGCGCAGACCGGCAGGATCGGCATCCCGAGCCATCGCGCCCGAAGAGTACTGCATGAACCGCCTCCTTGTGATGCCCAAAGAAAGCGTTCCACGAAGTGATTTGTTCCGTCATGGGCCTGAGGGGCCAAGCCCTTAACAATGATCCGGCAATTTGGTATTGTGGAGTGTAAAAATCAAGATTAGAGAAGAGGGCGGAACCGGGCGACACCCGTTGCCGATAAGCTCCGCAGTTTGCCGGAGCGGCGTCGCCTCAGGCTCCGCGAGCTGCGAGATCATGTCGAGTGCTCCATCTGGGCACATGCCTGACGCACGCAGACCTGCTGGGCATCCTCAATCGCTACCGGCTCCGCGCCAACGCCAACGTGCCAGCCTATGATCTTCACGCGCATTTCCTGGAGGCGGTCCGCAACGACGGGCCACTTGCGCGCGCCATGCAGAAGCTGCTCGATCGCCGCCATGAGGGCATCCTCCCCATCGTCGGGCTCGAGTCTTATTCTTGACAGCAACCCTCAATAATGTCGCCGTGTACTATTGAGCGCTTTGTCTTAGGCCCGGCTTGCTATTGTTCGAGGCACCCTCGAAGCAACTGATATGCGTCGTGGCAGGTGAGTAGTGCCGCGCACGGTGGCCTCGCGCCGGTCGTGCCGTCCCGCTATGATGCGCATCTTACCAAGTCCGGAGCACGCCCATGCCTCGCTTCGTCGCCGTCTACACCATGAAGCCGGAAGATCTCGCCGCCTTCCGTGGACGCTCCAAATCCGAGCAGGAGGCGATCGACAAGGTCGGACTGAAGGCGTGGGAGGAATGGGGCAAGCGCAACGCCGCCGCCATCGTCGCGGCCGACGTCATGGTGGGCAAGACCAAGCGCGTCACCAAATCCGGCATCGCCGATGCACAGAATCAGATCGCCGGCTTTCTGATCGTCGAGGCCGCCGACATCGCCGCTGCCGCCGGCCTCTTCCAGGACCACCCGCACATCACCGTCTTCCCGGGCGACGGCATCGACGTCATGCCGGTCGTCACGGGGCCACCAGAGGACGAGTCGCCATGAAGCAAGCGACAGCCAGGGCCGCCGCCAACTGGCGCCGCATTTATGCGATGCCCGTCGCGAGCGTCTATCCCGCCTATATCGCCAAAGCGGAGAAGAAGGGGCGCACCCGGGCCGAGGTCGACGAGATCTTCCGCTGGCTCACCGGCCACAGCCTGGCCTCGCTGGAAGCCGAGTTAGCGAAGAAGACGAGCTTCGAGGATTTCTTCGCGCACGCGCCAAAGATGAACCCGTCTCGCTTTCTGATCACCGGCGTCGTATGCGGCGTCCGCGTGGAGGAGATTGAGGAGCCGATAATGCGCGAGATCCGCTACCTCGACAAACTCATCGACGAACTCGCCAAGGGCAAGGCGATGGAAAAGATCCTCCGCAAATAGCCGCGCGCCGGCTCGGCCTGCGGTCATTTGTGATCTATGGAGCGAAGGCGTCTGCCCTCGACCTTGTGGATGGCCTGTGGGCACTCCGGCGGCAACAGCGGCGCATCGGTGCGACTTTCGCAAAGGCTCAATCCAACCGGCCTCCACAATTGTACAACCACCGGTCAGGGCACAGTCGTCGCAAGTCTTTGATTTTACTGGTCGGAGCGGGGAGATTTGAACTCCCGACCCCCAGTCCCCCAGACTGGTGCGCTAACCAGGCTGCGCTACGCTCCGACGAACCATCCTTTTGCCCCGGGCGCGGTTAGAGGTCAACATGCGGATTGGAGGGTGTTGGCTGGGGTGACGAATTGCCGAGGGCCTGGAGGTCCGTCAGGTCCGAGGGCAATGGGCGAATGGGAAGGGGCGTGAACCCGGTCCTCGTGGCTAGTGCGGCGTAAAGCGGTCGGGGCAGGGCGAGGTCGTGAAGGGTGAAGCCTTCCTGCCGGGCCAGGTCGGCTGCGATCCTGCCGAAGTCCAAGTCTCGGCGGCGATCAATCCAGCCGGGGCCTCTGATGCCGAGGTCGTGGAGCAATACGCCGATGCCGGAGCCGCGTGCCTTGCCCCAGGCTTCGAGCCGCACCCAGGCCTGCAGGATCTCCTGCGATGGACCTGAAGAGGCCGACACAGCGGCAAGCGCGCGTGCTGCTGCGAGCATCGCCTTCTGCCGGTGCGCCGGAAACTGCACGGGACGGTCCTGTTCGATATCGACCCCCACCTCGCGATCGGTGATGGCAATGAGCCCGTACGGACCAGCGTGGGAAAGGCTGAACGCGACACCAGCGTCCCATGGCATCAAAGGCTTGCCTTGTGGGGCCGTTTGGAACGGAACGCGCCGCAGCCTGGGGCCGACGATGCGTTCGAGCAAGAGACGCAGGGCAATGCGAAACAACCGCCACTCCCCGCCGTTTCGGCCGAGCGCTGCGGCGCGTTCAAGCTCGTCCGCGGACAGTCGTGGGAGTGCATCCTCGAGTGCCGCAAGGGCTGGGCCGGCGCGGGCCACATCGACGAACCAGACCTCGACCCCCGATGGGGCGTTTGTCATTGCTCGGCGCTTTGGGCCCAGGTTGACTGGTCGCCGCCCGGCATGGTCAGCAGGCGACGGCAGGCTTCGAGCTCGGTCAAGGCGCTCTGCAGGCTGCGCACCACGTCCTCAGGAAGACGGGCAGCCAACGGCTCCTTCTTCGAGCGCGCCGGCTTGCGGCCGGTAGCCGCTTTCGACTTGGATTTCGGTTTTGCCTTGGGCGCCGGCGCGCTTGCCTCGGCACGGACTTCCGGGCTCGCGGTATCGAGCCAGCACCGCTTGACCTCGTCGACCCCCTGTGTGCGCAGAATCTTCTGCACTCCGCGGATCGTATAACCTTCCAGGTGCAGCAGGTGACGAATGCCTCGAAGCAGATCGAGATCCTCAGGCCGGTAATACCGCCGGCCGCCGCCGCGTTTCATGGGCCGGATCTGTGGAAACTTCTGCTCCCAGAAGCGAAGCACGTGCTTCGGAACGTCAAGCTCCTCGGCAACTTCACTGATCGTCCGGAAAGCTTCGGCTGACTTGCTCACGGGCATGGATCACTCAATGGAGGAGAGCAGGCGGACGCGGGATGGGAGTCGAGCGTACGACGACCTCAACGGGCTACTCGGCAGCCGTTTTGCGCCGGCGCACCTGACCCGCGTTGATGCGGTCTTTCATGATATTGCTCGGCCGGAACACCAGCACCTTGCGCGGCGTGATGGGCACTTCCTGACCGGTCTTGGGATTGCGGCCGATCCGCTGGCCCTTCTGGCGGATTCCGAACGAGCCGAACGACGAGAGCTTCACCGTGTCGCCACGGGCGAGGCTCGATGCAATCTCGTGCAGTACGGCCTCGACCAGCTCCTGCGACTCGTTTCGCGGCAGCCCCACCTTGTTCACGACTGCTTCGGCGAGATCCGCGCGGGTCAGCGTCTTTCCGCCCATGGTATCCTCCCCAGGACTCCACTGCCTTGCGGGATGCTAATCCCTCCGCACCGATACGGTCAATCCGGATCTTATGCAACCGGCTGATTTATCAGAAATTTCTCGCGTGGTGTGCAACCGCGCAACGCTTCAAAAGCCGTTTTGGAACAAGGTGTCCCGCATGGCGCGCCTCTCTCCGGCGCTTGCGAGAGCACAATGCTCACCATCGCGCCAGGGCGGCGCCCCAGGTGAAGCCGCCGCCCATGGCCTCCATCAGCACAAGGCTGCCTTCCTTCAGCCTGTGCTGCTCGAAAGCCTGATTGAGCGCCAACGGGATCGAAGCTGCCGACGTATTGCCGTGCTCGCCGAGGGTTACGATGATCTTCTCCGGAGATACGGCGAGCTTCCTTGCGACACCATCGAGGATGCGCGCATTGGCCTGGTGGGGCACGAACAGGTCGATCTCGTCGGCCGCATACCCGGTCATCAGCAGCATTTCCTCGATCACGCCGGAGATCTTCTGGACTGCGTGCCGGAAGACTTCGCGACCGTTCATGCGGAGATGGCCGGTCGTCTTGGTCGAGCCGGGACCGCCATCGACGTACAGCAGCTCCTCGAAACGGCCGTCCGACCTGAGCCGGGTTCCCAGGATGCCGCGATCCTCGCGCGTGCCATGCTGCGGCTGGGCTTCCAGCAGCACGGCTCCCGCACCGTCGCCGAAGAGCACGCAGGTGCTGCGGTCGGACCAGTCGAGGATCCGCGAGAACGTCTCCGCGCCAATTACCAGTGCCCGCTTGAACTGGCCGGCCTTGAGGAAGTTGTCGGCGGTCGCCAGCGCATAGACGAAGCCGGAGCAGACCGCCTGCATATCGAACGCTGCACCCTTCGTGATGCCCAGCTCGGCCTGGATGCGGACGGCGGTGGCAGGGAACGTGCGGTCGGGCGTGGCGGTCGCGCAGATCACGAGATCGACATCGACCGGATCGACGCCCGCGCGAACCATCGCCTGCCGCGCAGCGGCGATGCCGAGATCAGAGGTCAGCTCCCCGTCAGCCGCGATGTGGCGTGAGCGGATACCGGTGCGCTCGCGGATCCAGTCGTCGCTCGTATCGACGATCCTCGACAGGTCGGCGTTGGTCAGCACCCGCTTCGGCAGGTACGCGCCTACGCCGCGGATGACGGATCGGATGACAGCCAAAACGTCCCCCTACTCTCGAGCAGCGGCCTGGCTCACTTGCCTTCTGCCGCGGCTCGTTTCCAGTTTTTGTGTGGTTCGGTCCGCCACTTCTACTTCTCGACGACAGCGTCGAGCTTGCCGTGGAACGAGATCAGATCGGCCGTAAGCCTTCCCAAAAGACCGCTTTCGGCCATGTCGTAGCCGAGATCGATGGCGCTCGCAAAGCCGACGGCGTCCGTGCCGCCGTGGCTCTTGATCGCAATGCCGTTGAGGCCGAGGAACGTGCCGCCGTTGGAGCGCCGCGGGTCCATCTTCTCCTTCAGCACCGCGAAGCCGCCGCGCGCCAGGAAGGCGCCGACGCGTGACATCAATGAGCGCGTCATTGCGGCCCTGATGTATTGCGCGATCTGCCGTGCCGTCCCTTCCGCCGTCTTGAGTGCGATATTGCCCGCGAAGCCCTCGACAACCACCACGTCGACGGCGCCCTGGCCGATCTGATCGCCTTCAACGAAGCCCCGGTAGTCGATCGGCAGATCGGTGATCTCCTTCAGCCAGGCGTGCGCCTTGCGCACCTCGTCGACGCCCTTGATCTCCTCGACGCCGACGTTGAGCAGGCCGACGCTGGGCTTCTCGATGTGGTACAGGGCGCGCGACATGGCGGCGCCCATGAGCGCGTACTCGCAGAGCTGCCGCGCGGAGGCGCCAATGTTCGCGCCGACATCGAGGACGATGCACTCGCTCGTGACGGTCGGCCACAGGGCGGCGATCGCCGGGCGCTCGATATCGGCGGCGGGCTTCAGCACCAGCTTGGCCATCGCCATGAGCGCCCCGGTGTTTCCGGCGGACACGGCGACATCAGCCTCACCCTTCTGGACGGCTTCGAGGGCGAGCCACATGCTGGAGCCGCGGCCGCGGCGCAGGGCCTGGCTCGGCTTGTCGTCCGACGTAACGACCACCTCTGTGTGGACGATCTCGGACCTGGCGGCGAGCTTGGGATGGCGGGCGAGGACGCCTGCGATGTGCGCCTCGTCGCCGAAGAACCGGAACTCGAGCTGCGGGTGCCGGACCAGCGCTATGTCAGCGCCTGGGATCACCACTTCGGGCCCGTGATCGCCCCCCATGGCGTCGAGCGCTATGATCCGCTGAGCGGGCATGCGTGTTTGGCCTGGGTAACCAATCCCCTGGAGAGAATGGCGAAAAACGCCTGCTTTAGACCTTGCATGCGCTCGCCTGCGAAACGCTCGGAACATACCCGTTTGGCGGCCGGAGACAAGAAATTCTTAACCACCGTTCGCCTTCGCCGCGGCTGGCGGCAGAGACGTGCCACACTTCCCTGCGGCGCGAGGTGTTCTCGAAAAGCTCAACTATTCCCTCGACTTGAGTTGCTTGAGGACAGCGAACGGGCTTTCGGAGGAAACATCCTCGTCACCCATCGCCCCGGGCTGCTCGAACGCGACACCTTCCTTGCGCGGATACGGGTTGATTGCCGATGCCAGATGCTCGTAAACGATCCGCCCGACAGGAATCGTGTCGTCTTCGAGCGGTTCGATGTCGCGGACCTCGAATGCGTCGAACTCGGCCACGCCGGCCGTTTCCGCCGATTCGGGGCGGAATTCCACTTCGAACGGTTCGATGATGTGATCCTGGACGGGCTCGAGCGTGACGACGCAGCTCTGCGTCACCTCGGCTTCCAAAGTCCCTTGCAGAAGAATGCGCCCCTGCGAAAGCGGCTTCACCTCGTAGCGGGCTTCCAGGCGATCGCAGGCAAGCAGGTCGAGATCGGCGGCGATCCTCGAGCGCGCTTCTGATGTTGCCTGACGCTCCGCCGCAAGTCCCGTCTCGGGGATATCGCTGATGTTGTGGGACCAATCGAGTTCCGATGCCATGGCAGAGCTCGCTTCCACGATGGTTCAAAAATCGGCAAAGGTGACACGGCCGGACAACAGCTCCGGACCGGGCAGGGCAGCAAGCTCAGACGCCGCCTTACGCATGTATCCAGCCACTGCCGCGGCCGCAGACATGGGTGCGAACGGCAGCAGATTGCGATGCACAGCCTCCGCGAGTGCAGGCCCACCGGTTTCGTGCTCGGCGTTGCGGAATTCCGCGGCGCAATCATAGAGAGCACCCGCGGCCTTTTTCACTTTCCGCGGGACGGTCAGGTCGCCCACTCCCATCTCGCGCATACAGTCATCCATGTCTGCGACGAACGCTTCGACCAGCGCGCGGCGCAGCTCCTGCCCCGATTCGCCTTCCTGCTTGAGCCTTTCGAGCAGCAGGTATGAATGCACGACCACCATCGCGAAGCGGCCGTCAGGTGTGTCCGGCACGCCATGCTCGGCATAGAACGTCTCGCGCCGTGCTGCGGTCACGATCGAGCCATAAAGCTCTGATGCCGTTCGACTTGGCTGGCTGCGGGCTCTCAACCAGGTCAGCATCGGGAGACCTGCCCGGCCGGCTGCTTTAACAATGATTGATGCATAACCTGCCACTCCGCATTGCAATGAAGTGTGCCTCCGGATAAGCGGTGGCAAGTGGAATCGCAAAGCTGATTCCCACAAATCAGGGGGTTGTTGCTTCGGGGATGACTAAGCACAAACATGGCCAGCCGATTACCGCATCACCAGTGCGGTGGCGTGAGGCGGCACGTCGCGGGACGCTGATCGCCGGCGCCGTTCTGTTGGCCGGGTCCCTCGCGGCTTGCGGCTCCGGCGCCATCGTCACGAAGCACGGGCATCACTTCCAGCCGTCCGAGCTGCAGCAGATCCAGCCGGGCATGACCCAGGAGCAGGTCCGGATGACGCTCGGCACGCCGACTGCGACGAGCTCTGTGGGCACCGGTGACGCCTTCTACTACATCTCGAGCACGACCAAGCAGGTGGCCTTCTTGGCGCCCGAAGAGGTGGATCGGCGCATCGTAGCCGTCTACTTCACGCGTTCAGGGATGGTCGAGCGTATCGCCGAGTATGGCATCCAGGACGGCAAGGTCTTCGACTTCATCAGCCGCACCACGCCGACTGCGAACACCTACGAGGAAGGGCTGTTCAAGCAAATCTTCCGCAACCTCGGCAAGCGCACCAACATTTTCGGGAGCTGACCGGGGAGCCGCTGACGGCTCCAGATCTGCCGGTTCCGCGTCGGCGGCCTTTCGCGCGCTGCCGGAGAGCAGTCCAGTGTGACTGCTGTCCGGAAGACGCGTGCATTGTTGCCAGCAGCTTCGTTCTCTCAGCTCCCCGCGAATTCTGATTTGATCGCGCGGGCGTGAGGCAAAAGAAAAGGCCCCGCGAACGGGGCCTTTTCAGTTTCTGATCTGACGTTTGCGTCTTCAGAACTGCGCCAGCACAGCCAGCAGCAGCAGCGCCACGATGTTGGTGATCTTGATGAGCGGGTTCACCGCCGGGCCGGCTGTGTCCTTGTATGGATCGCCGACCGTGTCACCGGTGACCGACGCCTTGTGCGCCTCGGAGCCCTTGACGTGCTTCACGCCGTCCTTGTCGACGAAGCCGTCCTCGAAGGACTTCTTGGCATTGTCCCAGGCGCCGCCGCCGGAGGTCATCGAGATGGCCACGAACAGACCCGTGACGATGACGCCGAGCAGCATGGCACCGACGGCCGAGAAGGCTGCGCTCTTGCCCGCTGCGCCGCCGCCGGCGACGAAGTAGATGACCAGGTACAGCACGATCGGGGACAGCACCGGCAGGAGCGACGGAATCACCATCTCCTTGATCGCGGCCCGCGTCAGCAGGTCGACGGCGGCAGCATAGTCAGGCCGCTCCGTACCCTTCATGATGCCGGGCTTCTCCCGGAACTGACGGCGCACTTCGAGCACGATGGCCCCACCCGCACGGCCGACCGCCGTCATGGCGATGCCGCCGAACAGGAACGGGATCAGACCGCCGATCAGCAGGCCCACAACCACGTAGGGGTTGGAGAGCTGGAAGTCCGGCTGTACGCCCTGGAAGTACTGGTAGGCCGTCGAGCCGGCGCGGTTCGCCTCGGAGATGAAGTGCTGCAGGTCGTAGCTGTAGGCTGCGAACAGCACCAGCGCGCCGAGACCGGCCGAGCCGATGGCATAGCCCTTGGTGACGGCCTTGGTCGTGTTGCCGACCGCATCAAGGGCGTCCGTCGAGCGGCGCACTTCCTTCGGCAGGCCCGACATCTCGGCGATGCCGCCCGCGTTGTCCGTCACCGGACCGAAGGCGTCGAGCGCCACCACCATGCCTGCGAGGCCCAGCATCGTCGTCGTCGCGATGGCCGTCCCGAACAGGCCGGCGAGGTTATAGGTGACGATGATCCCGGCGATGATGACCAGCGTGGGCAGAGCGGTCGCTTCGAGCGAGATGGCAAGGCCCTGAATGACGTTGGTGCCGTGCCCGGTGACGGATGCCTGCGAGATCGAGCGCACGGGACGGTAGCCGATGCCCGTGTAGTACTCGGTGATCCAGACAATGAGGCCCGTCACGGCGAGGCCGACGAGACCGCAGATGAACAGGTCCGTACCCGTGATGACCACCCCGACCGCAGTCCCCACGTCGCCCCAGGTGCCGAGAACGTACTGCGTCGCGATGAACAGGCCCGCAACGGACAGTACCGCCGAGGCGATGAAGCCGCGGTAGAGCGCGCCCATGATCGAGTTGTTGGCGCCGAGCTTCACGAAGTATGTGCCGATGATCGAGGTGATGAGGCACGCCGCGCCGATGGCCAGCGGGTAGACCATCAGGTTCTCGAGGTTCGGCTGGCCGAGGAAGAAGATGGCCGCCAGAACCATGGTCGCGACCACGGTCACCGCGTAGGTCTCGAACAGGTCGGCTGCCATGCCGGCGCAGTCACCGACGTTGTCGCCGACGTTGTCTGCGATGGTTGCCGGGTTGCGGGGATCGTCCTCCGGGATGCCGGCCTCTACCTTGCCGACGAGGTCGCCGCCGACGTCGGCGCCCTTGGTGAAGATGCCACCACCCAGACGGGCGAAGATCGAGATCAGCGATGCGCCGAAACCGAGCGCCACGAGGGAGTCGATGACCACGCGGTCGGCAGTGTTATAGCCGAGCCCAAGCACGAGGAAGGTGTAGTAGACCGCCACGCCCAGCAGCGCGAGGCCGGCGACCAGCATGCCCGTTACGGCACCGGACTTGAATGCGATGTCGAGGCCGCTGGCCAGGGACACCGTCGCCGCCTGCGCCGTGCGCACGTTGGCACGTACGGAGACGTTCATGCCGATGTAGCCGGCAAGGCCCGACAGGATGGCACCGACCGCGAAGCCGATGGCTGTCCAGGTGCCGAGAAGGAGCAGAGCGAGGACGAAGATGGCAACGCCGGCAATGGCAATGGTGGTGTACTGCCGGTTGAGATAGGCGCTTGCGCCCTCTCGGATCGCGCCGGCGATCTCCTGCATCTTCTGATTGCCGGGGTCGGCCTTCATGACCGACTGGATGGTGAACACGGCGTAGATGATCGAGATCAGCCCTGCGGCGATGATCACCCAAAGCGCTAGAGTCATGGGATTACTTCCTTCGTGCCGTAGTCAGTTCGCGGCAACACCGGCGAGGCGGAACCGCCGTCGCCGAGCATGGCCCCCCTTGGAGTAAGAGTGGTGCGAGATTCGTGCGGGCGGACCATGCCAAAACTGCTCTGTCGTTGCAACATGAACACAAGACGAGATTCGCCGGGAGAAGGGCCGTGTGGTGCGGCGCGGTGCCGCCACAGCTCACCTGTGTGGCGGAATGGTCACCCCTGGAAGTGATCGTAGCCGGGCCGGGTGAGCTCAAGGGGCTTCCCGTCCGAACCGAGCACGCGTACGCCGCGGCCCTGATGCAGATAACCGATGCGCGTCACCGGAACACCGCCCGTCCGCGCGCTCGCTTCGAATGCGGCAGCCTGGGCCGGAGCTACCGCGGCGAGGACCTCGTAATCATCGCCGCCCGTCAGCGGGAGCTCGCGGAGTTCTGGCCGCAACTCGACTGCACGCCGGGCGGCTGCCGAGAGAGGGACCGCATCGGCGCGAACCTCGGCCGCAAGGGCCGAGGCGCGGCACAAGCGGCCGAGGTCCTTGACGAGCCCATCCGATATATCCATTGCCGCGGTTGCGTGATCGAGCAACGCGTCCCGCAGCCCCACCCGCGGCTCCGGCCGCAGATAGCGCTGCTCGAGAAACGAGCTGTCCGCAGGGGGCAGTCCGGGTGGCACTTTCAGCCCGATCGCCGAATCGCCGAGCGAGCCGGAGACGTAGACGAGGTCGCCAGCCTTCGCCGTCCCGCGCCGGACCATACGCCCGCTCGGAACGCTGCCGATGGCCATGATGGTCACCGACAATGGCGCATTCGGCCGCCTGTCCGTATCGCCGCCCATGAGCACGAGGCCGAAGCGGTCCTGTGCTGCCTTGAGGCCTCCGCTGAAGCGCTCGAGCCAATCACCACCCGGCGTGCTCGGGAAGGCGAGGGAGAGAAGATAGCCGACCGGCCGCGCGGCCTTTGCGGCAAGGTCCGACACGTTCACCGCGACGGCCTTCCAGGCGATGTCCTCTGGCGCGTCCCCGGCGCGGAAGTGAATGCCCTCTGCAATCGCGTCGGTTTTCAGTACGAGGTCGTGCCCCGGCTCGGGCGTCAGGGCCGCACAGTCCTCGTCGAGGCCGAATGCGCCTGGGAAGCCGGCCGTCAGCGGCCCGAAGGTGCCGCGGATAAGGGCGTCCTCGCCTGTGATGCCGTCCTCTCCCATGTCACCGGCCCGCCTCTAGCCTGCGTGGCCGCGGGGCCTGTCTGCAAACTCTGCAGGCCGCAGGCGCCGTGCGATCTTGTCGAGCACGCCGTTAACGACCTTCGGCTCGTCCTCGGAGAAGAACGCGTGGGCGATCTCGATGTACTCGTTGATGACGACGCGGCCGGGCACATCCGGCCGTTCCATCAGCTCATAGACGCCGGATCGCAGAATGGCCCGCAGGATGGAGTCGACCCGGCCCAGGTTCCAGCCTGCGGCGAGCTGCTGGT
This sequence comes from Hyphomicrobiaceae bacterium, assembly GCA_041687075.1. Lineage (GTDB taxonomy): Bacteria > Pseudomonadota > Alphaproteobacteria > Rhizobiales > Hyphomicrobiaceae > ZC4RG25. The sequence continues at coordinate 24,323 of JAWLCO010000004.1, forward strand.
TGACGAGCGGGTCGATGTCCCGCTGGCGGCGGACGACGCCGCGCAGCAGCTCGGCAAAGAACGTCGGATCGGCGCCGACGATGGCATCCCCGGGCTCGGCCTGCAGAAACCGCAGGTTCTGGAACTCGTCGATGACCGCGTTGAGGTCAGTCTGGGCCATGTCCATCTGGTACAGGCCCTGCACGGCGGCAACGCGGGCCGCGCTGCGCGGATTCCGCTTCACGGTATTCTCTTCGGATGTCATGCGCCCTGGCCTTGGAACTGCCGGGCGATCTCAATGAGCTGCAGGCAGGCGCGCGCCGCGTCGCCACCCTTGCCGTCGCGGCCGCCTTTCGCACGCTCGAGTGCCTGCGCTTCGGTGTCGACCGTGAGTATGCCGTTGCCGACGGGCACACCATGGCGGATGGCCACGTCCATCAGCCAGTGGTTCGCGTTGTTGCAGACGATGTCGTAGTGCGCCGTCTCGCCGCGAATGACGCAGCCTAGGGCAATGGCGCCGCTGTACCACGCACTTGGCGCCGTAGCCGGGATCAGTCCTGTGCTGACGGCTTGGGTCAAAACCTGAGGGATTTCCAGAGCACCCGGCACCGTCACCCGGTCGTATGCGGCACCGGCTGCCTCGAGCTCCGCAACCGCGCCTTCCAGAAGCGCATCGCAGATATGGTCGTAGAACCGCCCCTCTATGATCAGGATCCGGAAACGCGGCCGCCCCGACATGGTGCTGCCCGTCGTCGTAACCGTCGTGCGTGAACCCCGTCCGACCATGATGCTTCAGCCGATCCTGCGCTGCTCGACGATTTTCAATCCGTAACCTTCGAGGCCGACATAGACGGAAGCGGGGGAGTTCGTAAGGAGCACCATGTCGCGGACGCCCAGATCCCGCAGGATCTGCGAGCCGACGCCGATCTCGACCAGCCGGCGCTCCTCGCCTTCGGCCTTGCGCGGCGCGAGGCCCGAGCGCTCACCGATCCAGTTGGAGACCGACTTCGGCCTGAGATCGCGGATCAGCACCAGCACACCACGGCCTTCCTGCTCGATGGCCCGCATGGACTGTGCAATGAGCGAATCGCCGGCCACCTCCGTGCTCGATCCGATCCCCAGCATGTCCGACAGCATGTTGATGGCGTGAACACGCACCAGCACCGGCCCCGGCTTCGAGAGGTCACCTTTCACCAGAGCCAGATGCTCGACCGGCTCGACCGTGGTCTCGTAGACGTAGAGCTCGAAAGCCCCGCCAAAGGCGCTTTCCACCTGCCGGCGCGCGACAGGCTTCACGATGCGATCGTTGCGGAGGCGGAATGCGATCAGGTCCTCGATGGTTCCGATCTTGAGCCCATGCCGCTGCGCAAACGGCACGAGGTCCGGCATTCGCGCCATGGTGCCGTCCTCGTTCATGATCTCGCAGATCACCGCTGCCGGATAGAGACCGGCCATGCGCGCGAGGTCGACCGAGGCCTCCGTGTGGCCGGCGCGGACGAGCACGCCACCTTCGCGCGCAACGAGCGGGAAGACGTGCCCCGGAGAGACGATGTCGTCGTAATCCTTTGTCGGATCGATCGCAGTCGCGATGGTCCGTGCCCGGTCGTGGGCCGAAATGCCGGTCGTAATGCCCTCGCGCGCTTCGATCGACACCGTGAACGCTGTGCCGGTCCGCGAGGCGTTGGCGCGGACCATCGACTCCAGCCGGAGCTGCTCCGCGCGGGCCTTGGTCAGCGTCAGGCAGATGAGGCCGCGGCCATGCTTGGCCATGAAGTTGATGGCATCGGGTGTCGCCATCTGTGCGGGGATGACGAGGTCGCCCTCGTTCTCGCGGTCCTCGGCGTCGACCAGGATGACCATGCGTCCGTTGCGCAGGTCCTCCAGGAGCTCCGGCGTAGTAGAGAGGACGCCCTGCCCCTCCGAGTACTGAACCGTATTGAGGGACTTGCTCACCGGCGAAACTCCAAAAGGCGCGCCACATAGCGCGCGAAAAGATCGACTTCGAGATTGACGAGATGGCCCGCCGTTTTGGCCCCCCAGGTCGTCACCGTCAAGGTATGGGGGATGACGTTCACGCCGAACCGGCTGCCTGCGACTTCATTGACCGTCAGCGAGGTTCCATCGAGCGCCACCGAGCCTTTCGGTGCGATGTAGAGCGCCAGATGCTCCGGCGCCTCGAAGGTGAACCGCTGGCTTTCGCCGTCGGGCTGAATATCGACGATCCGGGCCACGCCGTCGACGTGACCGGTCACGATGTGCCCGCCAAGCTCGTCACCGGCCGCGAGCGAGCGCTCCAGGTTGATCCGCTGGCCCGGCTGCCAGCTCTCGATCGTCGTCTTGGAGCGGGTTTCATTCGAAGTATCGACGCTGAACACGCTGCCCTGGCTGGATGGCTCGACCGCGGTCACCGTCAGGCAGCAGCCATCGCAGGCAATCGAGGCGCCGAGCTTGATCGAGTCCGCCGCGTAGGATGAGCGGATCGAGAACCGCCCGCCGTCGCGCGCGACGACCTCGCCGATATCCGTAATGATGCCAGTAAACATGAGTGCTCGCGTTTGTTAGATGCGCTGATCGTATAGCGTCGTCGGAGCCGTCGGCGCCTCGCTCATGCCAGCCGGATGCGGCGGCAAAAGACCATCATATCATCGGAGCCGACCGTGCGCTGCGCCGTCAGCATCAAATCGATGCCAGGGAGGTATGCAGCCGGCGGCCGTCTGACAACGCCCTCTATGCCGCGGGCCTGAAATACGATGGCTTCGTCGACGAAGCCGGCCCGGGCAAACGAGCGCCAGACCGCCGGCCCGCCCTCGACGAGCAGCCTTGTGACGTTCCGCGCGGCCAGGGCCTCGGTGACTGCTGGGAGCCAGAGCGTGCCGTCGATCACGCGAACGGAAACAACCTCACAGCCATGCTCCTCGAGTGCCGCCCGCCTCTGAGCGTCGGCGTCCGGCCCGCAGAATATAACGACGGGAACCTCGCGCGCCGTGTGGATGAGCTTGCTGCCGAGGCTGATGTCGAGGTCGCGCGCCAGCACGACACGCGCCGGCGAGCGGTTCGCCAGGCCTGGCAATCGGCAGGTGAGCTCGGGATCATCATCGCGGACCGTACGGCTGCCGACGAGGATGGCATCGCTCATCGCCCGCAGCAGATGCCCTCGGGCGCGTGCCTCCGGTCCGGTGACCCAAACGGGCTTGCCATCAGACCCCCGCGGCACAGTGCCGTCGGCGGCGAGCGCCAGCTTGAGCTGGATGAACGGCCGCCGCTCGCTGACCCGCAGAATATGTCCTCGGGTAACCCAGTCGGCCTGCTCGCTTCGCACGCCGCGCGTGACGGAGATGCCGGCAGCCCGCAGGCGATCTAGTCCGCGCCCGGCGACCCGCGGATCGGGATCCTCAATGCCGACCACGACGCGCGCCACCCCCGCCTCGACCAGAGCATCGGCACAAGGCGGCGTGCCGCCGTAGTGGGAGCAGGGCTCCAGCGTGACGTACATCGTGGCCCCGCGGGCGCGTGAACCAGCGCGACGCAACGCCTCCGTCTCGGCATGAGGACGGCCGCCAGGCTGAGTCCAGCCGCGTGCGATCACCTCGCCAGACGCTTCATCGACAATCACCGCGCCGACGGATGGATTGGGGGCGGTTGTCCCGAGACCCCGCCGCGCGAGCATCAGGGCGACGTCCATATAGCGGCGATCGCGCTCGGACTGGGCGTCACTCGAAATCGTTCTGGCCATGAGCTTTCTGGCCGGCGCCATTTCCCTTCGCGATTTCGGTCAGGACCTCCTGGAAGTCCGACGCCTCGCGAAAATCGCGGTAGACGGACGCAAACCGCACGTAGGCAACGGGATCGAGCCCGCGCAGCGCTTCGCAGACGATCTCGCCGATGGCGGAGGATGCAATTTCCTGCTCTCCCGTGCTCTCGAGCTGCCGGACGATGCCCGAGACCATGCGGTCTATCCGCTCCCGCTCCACCGGCCGTTTGCGCAAGGCAATTTCCACCGAACGGGCCAGTTTGTCGCGATCGAAAGGCACCTTGCGGCCCGAGCGCTTGATGACCGTGATTTCGCGCAGCTGCACCCGCTCGAAGGTCGTGAACCTGCCGCCACAGTCCGGACAGACTCGCCGCCGGCGAATGGCCGCGTTCTCCTCCGTCGGCCGGCTGTCCTTCACCTGCGTATCGCCGCCGCCGCAGAACGGGCAACGCATGGGGTGATCTCCTTAGTGGGCGTGAAATCGTGAAGTCGTGAATTCGTGAATTTGTGATCCCACGACCTGGCGATCTCACGATCTCACAACCTCACGAATCACCATAAATCGGAAACTTCCGGCAGAGCTCGACCGCCTCTTCGCGCACGCGCGCCTCGACGGCAGTATTGCTCTCTTCACCGTTCTCGGCCAGTCCGTCCAGAACCTCCGCGATCATGCGGCCGATGGCCTTGAACTCCTCGACGCCGAAGCCGCGGGTAGTGCCGGCCGGGGAGCCGAGGCGGATGCCGGAGGTGACCGTCGGCTTCTCGGGGTCGAAGGGCACGCCGTTCTTGTTGCACGTGATGTGCGCACGGCCGAGTGCCTTCTCCGAGATATTCCCGGTGAGCTTCTTGGGGCGCAGGTCCACCAGCATCAGGTGCGTGTCGGTGCCGCCGGCCACCAGGTCGTAGCCGGCGGCCTTCAGCACCTCGCCCATGGCCGTGGCGTTCTCGACGACCGCCTTGGCGTAGGTCTTGAACTCAGGCCGCAGTGCTTCGCCGAAGGCAACCGCCTTGGCCGCGATGATGTGCATAAGCGGCCCGCCCTGCAGGCCCGGGAAGATGGCCGAGTTGACCTTCTTGGCGATCTCCGGGTCGTTGGTCAGGATCATGCCGCCGCGCGGGCCGCGGAGCGTCTTGTGCGTGGTGGTGGTGACCACGTGGGCGTGCGGCACCGGATTGGGATGCACGCCGCCGGCGACGAGCCCCGCGAAGTGCGCCATGTCGACCATCAGATAGGCGCCGGCCTCGTCTGCAATCTCCCGGAACGCAGCGAAATCGATGGTTCTCGGATAAGCCGAGCCGCCCGCGATGATGATCCGCGGCTTGTGCTCCTTCGCGAGCGCGCGCACCTCGTCGTGGTCGATGCGGTGGTCCTGCCGGCGCACGCTATAGTGCACCGCGTTGAACCACTTGCCGGACATGTTGACCGGCGAGCCATGCGTCAGGTGACCGCCGGCCGCGAGCGACAGGCCGAGGATGGTGTCCCCCGGTTTGGCCAGCGCCATGAACACACCCTGGTTGGCCTGGCTGCCGGAATGGGGCTGCACGTTGGCGAAGGTGGAGCCAAACAGCTTTTTCGCCCGCTCGATGGCCAGTTCCTCGGCAACGTCGACATGCTGACAGCCGCCGTAGTAGCGCCGGCCCGGGTAGCCCTCGGCATACTTGTTCGTGAGCACCGATCCGGCGGCCTCGAGCACGGCTCGCGACACGATGTTCTCCGAGGCGATCAACTCGATCTCGTTCTGCTGGCGCGAGAGCTCGGCCGCCACGGCGCCGTAAAGCTCGGGATCACGCTCGGCGAGTGTTTCGCTGAAAAAGCCTGGCGATGCGATCGGTCGGCCGGAACTGGCGGTGCTCATGGGTCGTGCTCTTTAGCGGGAGAATGGTAACAGCAGGCGCTGGACGGCGCAGGTCCAGATCCGGGGTCGGCATAGCACGAGCCTCCGCTGCCCAACAACAAGCGCGGGGCGCCTTGGGACGCGATGGCGCGGTCGAGCTCGTAATGCCGGCCCATCTGTCAAATGCCGTCATCCCGTGCCCGGTGCAGCCCAAGTGCGGTGCACCGCAGGGACGGGATCTTGCGGCTGGCGAGGTCGTGTGCGTGGCAAGATCCCGGCTCAGCGCCGCACCGTGTCATGCTGGCGGCGTGTCCGGGATGGCGGATTGTTATTCTGCCGCGATGCGGATCGACCCGGACCCGAGCTGGAACTCGGCCCAGAGTGCGGAGAGCGCTGACACGAGGTGGTCGATGTCGCCGTCCGAGTGTTGCGGCGTCGGGGTGAAGCGCAGGCGCTCCGTGCCGCGGGGCACGGTGGGGTAGTTGATAGGCTGGACGTAGATGCCGAAGCGGGCGAGCAGCGCGTCCGAGATTTTCTTGCAAAGAACGGGATCACCCACCATCACCGGCACGATGTGGCTCGGATTATCCTGCACCGGCAGTCCGGCCGCAGTCAGCCGCTGCTTCAGGCTCTGCGCGCGTTCCTGATGCCGCTCCCGCTCCGCTGTGCTCGCCTTCAGGTAGCGCACGCTGGCAAGCGCCCCGGCGACGATGACAGGCGCCAGCGAGGTGGTGAAGATGAAGCCCGGAGCACAGCTCCTGATGGCATCGACGCAGGCACGGCTGGCGGCAATGTAGCCGCCCATCACGCCGAAGCCCTTGGCGAGCGTAGCGTTGATGATGTCGACCCGGTCAAGCACGCGATCGCGCTCGGCAATGCCGCCGCCGCGCGGCCCGTACATGCCGACGGCGTGCACCTCGTCGAGGTAGGTCAGGGCGCCGTACCGCTCGGCGAGGTCGCAGATGGCCGCAATCGGCGCGATCGTTCCGTCCATGGAGTAGACGGACTCGAAGGCGATGATCTTCGGCGTCTCCCGGTCGAAATCCTTGAGGTGGGCTTCGAGGTCAGCCAGATCGTTGTGCCGCCAGATTCGCTTCGGCCCGCCACCGTGCCGGATCCCTTCGATCATGGAGGCATGGTTCTTCTCGTCGGAGAAGATGACGGCGCCGGGCAGCAGCTTGACCAGCGTGGACAGGGTCGCATCGTTGGCGATGTAGGCCGACGTGAAGAGCAGCGCCGCTTCCTTCCCGTGAAGATCGGCAAGCTCCGCCTCCAACTCCACGTGATAGTGTGTCGTGCCGGAGATGTTGCGCGTGCCGCCCGAGCCGGCGCCGGCGGTGTCCAGTGCCTCGTGCATGGCCGACAGCACCACCGGATGCTGTCCCATCGCCAGATAATCGTTGGAGCACCAGACAGTGATGGGCTGCTTTGCGCCGGAGCCATAGTAGTCGGCTGCCGGGAAGGCGCCGCAACTCCGCCTCAGGTCGGCGAACACGCGATAGCGCCCCTCGGCTTGGATCGCCTCCAGCGCGCTCTGGAACTTTGATTGATAATCCACCGCTCCCGCCACCTCGCGTACGAGCCTTAGGTGAGGTTCTGCCCAGGGACGGCCCATACATCAACATCCCTGATGTCGCGGCGCAACCCAAGGTTTGAGCTTACCGCCGCTGCCGGCCCCAGCGGCCATGGGAGCACGGGAGCCGCAGCCGCCGCCTTGATCGGCATCAACGGCTTCAGTAGGCCGCAGCCGTCGCCCCGACGCCGTCCTTCCGGTAGAGATCGCGGCGGAACTGCACGACCCCGTCCTCAGTGGCCCAGGCTGTGATGTAGGCCATGTAGATGGGGACCGGCTTCTTGAGGCTCACGTCCTTCCGCTCGCCGGACTTCTTCATGGCTCTCACGTGCTCGACGGTCCATCCGTTGTCGCGCAGCAGCCACGCGGCCAGCTCCTCGACGTTCTGTACGCGCACGCAGCCGGAGCTTGCGGCCCGGAAGTTGCGCCCGAAGATGCTCTCCGACGGCGTATCGTGCAGGTAGACGGAATAGTTGTTGTGAAAGTTGATCTTCAGGAACCCGAGCGGATTGTCCTTACCGGGCTGCTGCCGGTAGGTGAGGTTATGCACGATGCTCGATGACCAGTTGATCTTCGAGCTGTCGAGCTTGCGTCCGTCCGCGCCATAGGCATCGATCCCGTACACCTTCAGCACGTCCTGGTTGCTCCGGGCCAACTCGCGGCCCTTGGGGATCAGGTCCTTGGCAATGACCGTCGGCGGCACTGTCCAGATCGGGTTGAAGTTCAGCTCATGAACGGTCGAGCGCAGGACAGGTGTCTGCCGGTCGATCTTGCCAACCACCCCGGCGTGTCTGGAGACGACCCGATCGTTCTCGACGGCCTCGATCTGCGCGGCGGGAATGTTGACCAGCACGTATCTCTTGCCGGCCGAGCGTGCCAGTGCGCTGACCCGGTCCAGATTGGTCCGCAGTTGGCGGAGCCTGGCCGAGGCCGGGACGTTGAGCGCTGCGATCGTACGGGCGTCGACGATGCCCGTCGGCGCCAGACCGTTCGACGCCTGGAAGCGCTTCACCGCGCGCTCCAGGTAGTAGTCGAAGTAATCGGGATAGCTCGAGCCTTCCCGCAGGTCCCCGGACATGAGCAGCCGATCCCGGAGCAGACGGACGGCCCGATTGGTCATCCCGGCCTGCAATTTGACCTCGGGCAGAGGTTGCCAGCCGCCGTCCTTCACGATTGCGGCGTATCGTTTGATGGCCGCTTTCATTGGCTCGATGTTGGCAGCTGAGACGGTAGGATAGCCGCGTGGCGGATTGGCCTCCCAATCCCGGATGAAGCTCCTGTCGTAGGGCTGCGAATAGGTCGGAACATTGTCGGCAAAGGGGTTCCAGCTCGCGCCATCGTGGGCTGAAGCCGGTGCGCCGGCTGCCATGGATGCTGTGATGCCCGCCGCGACGAAGCCGATCAGGTTGGCCGCCCTCCGGCCGCTGAATGCCCGTACGTCCACCACTTCGTGCACTCCTCGCCCTGCAGCTCAACCCTCGCCAGAATCCTGCCGCTTCCACTAAGCCGGATCAGCGTTAACGAATTCTGAGCGCGTGTGGCAGTTCCGACCACATACCATAATCGCTAGGACGGCGGAGCGTTCCCGGCGCGTCCATGGCGTGGTTGCCGCGTGGGTCCGGGGCGGAACCGCCGACCTCGGACCTTCCTTCAAGCCAATGCGGCAGGGAAGTGAGAAGTTTGTCTGGTTTGCCCTAATTCGTGAAGGCGATGCCGTGCTGCAACAATAGACCCCTGCATGGCAGCGCCCGGGTCTTCGTTGGCAACGGGCTTGCAACTCTCGGGCGGCTATCAGAGCCGATACCGGATCTGGTCGGACCAGAACCGCTCGAGCCGCATGAGCACGCGGTTCAGATCCTGGAGATCATCGAAGCCGACCTCGCCCACGCTTCCGAGCGAGCGGAGCTGGCGTCTGTACAGGCGGCGAACGGTCTCGCAGATCTCCTCGCCCTTGCTCGTCAGCCGCACGCGGACCGAACGGCGGTCGTGGTCAGAGCGCTTGTAGTGGATGTAGCCCAGCTCCACGAGCTTCTTCAGGTTATAGGAGACGTTCGAGCCGAGATAGTAGCCGCGCGTCTTCAGCTCCCCGGCCGTGAGCTCCTCACCGCCGAGATTGTGCAGCAGCAGTGCCTGGACGGGATTGAGATCGCAGCCGCCGTTACGATCGAACTCGTCCTTGATCACGTCGAGCAGCAGCCGGTGAAGGCGCTCGACGAGCCGCAGTGCCTGCAGGTACTCGGCCTCCAGATCCCTGCCTGATACTGGCGCCGGTTGCGCCTCAGCGTGAACGAGTGTCATGCCTACCCCCGCATTTTCTCCAGTCGTGGCCTTGCTGGCCGCCGCTCGCCGGACGCTACAGGGGGCAGGTTGAATCACTGCCTAAGAGAGATGGTAAAGGTTCAGCAAACGGATGTCGCCGAAAGACATCCTGCTGATGTCAGACCCGGGCCGCCTGCATCTCCTGCCGGGTCGGCAGGATGAGCTCGCGGCCGGGCTGGAAGGCGAAGAAGCGATCGACTAATGCGTCCGACACCTGGGACAGGTGCGCCGGAGACCAACGTGGGCGCCGGTCCTTGTCGATCAGCAGCGCGCGCACGCCCTCGTGCAAGTCGTGCGATTCGAGAAACCGGCAGCCCAGCCGATAGTCAAGCATGAGTGTCTGCCGCAGATCCCGGAAGGCGGCTTCCCGGATGTGGCGAAAGCTGACCTTGAGCGCGGTTGGCGAGCGCTGCTTGAGCTCCTGGAGGACGCCCTCACACCACGGGCCGGCGGCGCCGCCTCGCTGAGCCTCGTCACCAAGCCGCTCGATGATTTCCTCGACTGATCCACACGCGAAGCAGCGCTGCAGGACGTCGCGATAGGGCGCGATCTCGCCGGGGCCGGGGTCTTCATGGCGGTCGTCGAGCAGCGGGTCCACCGGATCGGCAGTCCGCAAGCTCGCTTCGATCTCTCCGAAGCGGCTCGCCGGAATGCAGTGTGTCACCAACCCCAGCCGATAAGCATCAGCGCGGCCGATGCGGCGGCCCGTGAGCCCGAGGTAAAGGCCGATCTCATCCGGCATTCGGGCGAAGACCCAGGCAAGCCCCACGTCGGGGAAGAAGCCGACGCCGGTTTCGGGCATGGCGAAGGCGAAGCTCTCGCCGGCAACCCGATGCGTCCCGTAGAGAGTGAGGCCCGCACCCGAGCCCATGATCAGACCATCGATCAGCGAGATCGTCGGTTTGGAGAAGCACTCGAGCAGCCAGATCATCCTGTAGTCGTCAGCCAGGAGCTGCCGGGCGCGCTCCGGCGCCTCACGTGCAGCCTGGCTCAGCTCGCGCAAATCACCGCCTGCGGAGAACGCGCCGGCTGTTGCCGATCGGATGATGAGAGCATAGACGCCGGGATCGCGGGCGAACCGCGGGATAGCCGCAGCTATCTCCAACCGCATGGGGCCCGAGATGGCATTGAGGGCCTGCGAGCGGTTCAGTGTCATCGTGGCGGCAGCGCCTTCCAGGGCGATCGCAAGGTCTCCGCAAGGTTTCGTGGTCGATACTGACGTCATGTGTCCTTCGATTTGGATCGCTTGGGAGATTTGCCCACAGGCCGGACCGGCAGACGTGTCGCCGTCTGCGATGGACCTGTGCACAGCGGGCGGATCGGCGAAGCTTGACGCGTGCGCCGCAAGGGTGAACGCTGAGACGCGCGTGATGTCAAGGGAGCGGGGGCAGGGATGGGCTTGAGGGTTCTGGCGACTGGCGCGAAGCAGGTGGGCTACGCAATGCTTGCAGCGGCGCTGCTCGCCCAGCCCGTTTGGGCCGAGGGTGCTGGACCCAAGGCGGCCGAAGCGCCGGCGGCGGCACAGGCCAATGATGCGGGGCAAGGCGGGGCTGCAGCGGAAGCGACCAAGTCAGGGGGCGACGTGAGTGCTGCCGGGCCCGCTCCCGACATCTGGTCCGAGCAGGAAATTTCCGAGGCAAAGGCTTACTGCGACACGGTCCTTCGCGGAGTCGAGGCGGTTCTCGAACCGGCCGACCCGATCAAGGAAGGTGAGTGTGGCGCCCCGGCCCCGGTGCGGCTGCTCAGCCTCGGCCGCGATCCCGAGGTGACGCTGTCGCCGCCGGTGACGGTCAACTGCGACATGGTGGTGAAGCTCGCCGATTGGCTGAAGGAGGATCTGCAGCCGCTGGCGTTGAAACACCTTGGCGCGCCCATCGTTCGCATGAGAACGATGAGCTCCTATTCCTGCCGGAATGCCTACGGCCGCAAGAAGACGCGGCTGAGCGAGCACGCCCTGGCCAATGCCATAGATCTCGGCAGCTTTACGACGAGTGCCGGCACCGAAGCGGACCTGCTGAAGGGCTGGGGCCTGACGGCGCGTGACGTGCGCGCAATCGTGGCCAGAGCGAAGGCTGCAAGAGAGGCGGCCGAGAAAGGTCCCCGCAGAAACCCCAAAAATGGGAAGACAACTCCTGCGGACGGCGGCACGGAACGTGAGCCAGCCCTGCTGATGGCCTCCGCCGGGTCCGGGGCGAAGAGTGTGCCGCTTCCGATCCGCAAGCCACCGGCAGGTGTCGGACAGTGGCAGGTGCAGCTCAAGACCCGGGCCGGGAAATCCACCCGGGGTGCGCCAGACCTGCCGGCGCGCCGGTCACAGGCGATCGCGATGGGTGGAGCGAGTCACCTCGGGGGACCGGAAACAGGGGCGGCCGACGCCGTGCCGGAACCGCATGCCCCAGACGACCAGATCGCGCTCTTCCTTCGGGCGGCTCATGGCGCGGCCTGCCGCCGGTTCGGCACGGTGTTGGGCCCGGAGGCCAACGAGGCACATCGCAACCATTTCCACCTCGACATGGCCAAACGCAAGTATCGCAACTACTGCGAATGATTGTTCCACGGGCCGATCGCGCACTTGCGTTCGGCGCCTGAGGTGGGGATGCTGTTGGCAGATCGTCCGCTTCACTCGCCAGGGTCTGCCATGAAGCCCCATTCCGGCCAAACACAGTCCGTGCCGCTGTCTGCGACGGCGGGTGGGGGCACGCCCCTGCAGCCGGGCATGTTCCCTGCCGTGCGCATGCGCAGGAACCGTCGCGCGGACTGGTCGCGCCGCCTTGTTGCTGAGAATGCACTGACGCCGTCGGACCTCATCTGGCCGATGTTCGTCGTGGAAGGCACCGACACCCGGATGCCGGTGGAGTCGATGCCGGGCGTCGAGCGCCTTTCGGTGGACCTCATCGTGTCCGCTGCAGAGGAGGCGGTCTCACTCGGCATTCCGGCCATCGCTCTCTTTCCCTTCACAGACCCGGCGCTGCGCAGCGAGGACGCTCGCGAGGCCTTCAACCCGGACAATCTGGTGTGCCGGGCTACCCGTGCCGTCCGCGACGCCGGCCTGGAGATCGGGGTGGTGCTGGATGTGGCGCTCGACCCCTACACCAGTCATGGCCATGACGGCCTGATGCGTGGCAATACGATCCTCAACGATGAGACACTGGAGGCGCTGGTCCGGCAGTCGCTGGTGCAAGTCGAGGCCGGCTGTGACATCCTCGCGCCCTCGGACATGATGGATGGCCGCATCGGCGCCATTCGCCAGGCCCTCGAAAGCGCCGGCCACCAGTCGACGCAGATCATGGCCTATGCGGCCAAATACGCCTCGGCCTTCTACGGCCCCTTCCGGGATGCGGTGGGCTCGACGGGTGCCCTCAAAGGCGACAAGCGGACCTACCAGATGGATCCCGCGAACGCGGATGAGGCGTTGCGGGAGGTGGCCCTCGATCTGGCCGAGGGCGCCGATATGGTCATGGTCAAGCCGGGGATGCCTTATCTCGACGTCATCCGCAGCGTGCGTGACACATTCGGCGTACCGACGTTCGCCTATCAGGTCTCAGGGGAATACGCGATGCTCATGGCGGCGTCCGAACGCGGCTGGCTCGAGGGGGACAAGGTGATGATGGAAAGCCTGATGGGGTTCAAGCGGGCCGGAGCCGCGGGCATCCTGACCTATTTTGCACCGCGCGCGGCCCGGTTGCTGGCTGCCGGGCGCTGATTTCGTGAAATCGCCAAGTCGTGAAATCGTGAAGTCGGGACGAGCGCTCTCGGCCGGCTTGCGTCCAACCCACACCCGTCATCCCGGATGCACCGCAGCATGAAATGATGCGGTGCTAAGCCGGGATCTTGCCACGGGCACTGGCTCGCCCAGACGCAATATCCCGCGTCTGCAGTGCACCGCTTCGCGCTGCACCGCGCATGGAATGGCGGGTGGGGTGATGCCCGGATCACGATCACGACTCCTCACGACCTCACGATCTCACGACGCCCAAGTGTCACGGCGCTTGATTACGCGCGTGCGGCTCACTTAGTTTCGATGGACGCGAAGGCTTGCAAATGCCTGTGCGTCCGCCCCCGTCGCCGGAACGCCACCCGAATGACCGAACAGCAGAAGAATTTTCCCGAGTTCTACGTCACGGCTCCGCAGCCGTGCCCGTACCTGCCGGGCAGACTCGAGCGGAAGCTGTTCACGCATCTCACCCACGACAAGCCACCCGCCCTCGTCGACAACCTGCTCAAGGGTGGCTTCCGGCGCAGTCAGAACATCGCCTATATGCCCTACTGCGAGGGCTGCCAGTCATGCGTGTCTGTGCGCGTGGCGGTGGATGAATTCAAGCTCAACCGCAGTTTCCGGCGCATCCTGGACGCCAACAGGGACCTGGTGATCCGGCACATCCCGCCGCGGCCCACGGCCGAGCAGTACGCCCTCTTCAGGGACTATATCGACGTGCGCCATGCGGATGGCGGCATGGCCGACATGACGGTCCTCGACTACGCCATGATGGTCGAGGACAGCATCGTGGACACCTTCTTGACCGAATACCGCGTGCGAACCGATGCGGGGCTCGAATCCGCGACGGCCGGACCCCTGGCCGGTATCTCGCTCTGCGACCGTCTCTCGGACGGCATCTCGATGGTCTACAGCTTCTACGATACCGGGGTGCCGCGTCGCAGCCTCGGCACCTACATGATTCTGGAGCACATCGAGTACACGCGCCGTCTTGGCCTGCCCTATCTCTATCTGGGTTACTGGATCGAGGGCTCCCGCAAGATGAGCTACAAGACCCGCTTCCAGCCGCAGGAGCGCCTGACCGGCAACGGCTGGGTACGAGAGTAGCTGGATCCTGCTGCCAGCAGCGCAGCGAGCCGGTCGGTCGTGGCGGCACGCCACTGATGTCACATCACCGCCTCGATCAGGAACGGTCCGGGTGTGTTGAGGCCCTTCTCCAGACCGCGGTTCACCTCTTCCATCGTTTCCGCTCGGATTCCCGGCACGCCCATGCCCCGGGCGAGGGAGACCCAGTCGATGTCGGGGCGGCCGAGGTCGAGCATGTCGAGGGCCTTGCGGCCGACGTTCGCGGCGCCGACGTTGGCGAGCTCGTGGCGCAGGATGGCGTAGGCGCGGTTGGCGAACACGATGGTGGTGATGTCGAGCTGCTCGCGCGCCTGGGTCCAGAGCGCCTGCACGGTGTACATGAACGAGCCGTCCGCCTGCAGCGCGATCACCTTGCGATCGGGGCAGGCCACGGCTGCACCGACGGCCATCGGCGGCCCGATGCCGATCGAGCCGCCCATGTTGCGCAGCCAGTCGTGCGGATGGGCCGTCCGGGTCGGCGCAAAGAAGTTGCGGCTCGCCGTGATGCCCTCATCGACGACAATGGCATTTTCCGGCATGAGGGCGGCCAGAGTCTGCCCGATGGCTGCGGCCGTGATGGCGCCCGTTGCGGGACTGGGCAGCTCAAGGCGCGATACATCGGCCTCGGATGCGTTCGCGTCGAGCTCATCCGCGAGCCATTCGAGCGCGTGGATGATCTCGTCTTCCGGGCGTGCGAGGACGTGGAACTGCGTGTCGGGCTGGGCGAGCAGGCTCGGCTTGCCGGGATAGGCGAAGAACGCCACCGGGGTCTTCGCACCGACGAGGACGATGCGCTTGAAGCCGCGCAGGCTTTCGACGGCCAGATCGACCGGATAGGGAACGGTGTCGACGGAGACGCGGCCGGCACCGCGCTCCACACGTGCGTTGAACGTCTCGGCCGAAAGGCGGGCACCTGTCTTGCGCGCGATTTTGCTTGCCAGCTCCAACCCGTGCTGGCGCAGCGCCAGGCCTCCCAGCAGAATGAGGGTCGGCTCGCCTGAGCGCAGCGCAGCAGCGGCTTCGGCGACTGCCTGCCCTTCGACGCGGCGCCGTGCCGGAACGGGCGGGAGCTGAGCGACTCCACTTCCGATATCCCAGGCGGTATCGCTGGGAAGGATCAGCGTCGCCACACCACCCGGTGGCGTACGGGCTGCTGCAATGGCGGCGGCGCCATCTGTGGCGACGGATTGCGCATTGGGTGACGTGCGGACCCAGGCGGAAAAGGGCCGCGCAGTCGTCTCGATGTCGGAGGTCAGCGGGGCGTCATAGGCCCGATGCCATGTCGCGTGATCGCCGACGATGTTGACGACCGGGGTCGACGCCTTCATGGCGTTGTGCAGGTTGGACAGGCCGTTGGCGAGTCCCGGACCAAGGTGCAGCAGGGTGGCCGCGGGCTTCTCCGCCATGCGGGCGTAGCCGTCGGCCGCGCCCGTCGCCACGCCCTCGAACAGCGCCAGCACGCAGCGCATGCCTTCGACGCGATCGAGCGCCGCGACGAAGTGCATTTCGGACGTGCCCGGATTGGCGAAACAGACGTTCACGCCACCGGCCACGAGCGTGCGCACCAGGCACTCTGCACCATTCATAGGAGCCTGCGCGCCATCCTCCATGATGTTTCCCTCTACCGTTCTCGGAATGACCAATGCCGGCCGGTTACCAGGCTCAAAAAGTATGGCTACTGTCGAATCCTGCGGAGGAACCCGAAGGAGAACGACAATGAGCGAGACAACCGTACCGGAGGACCGCGTTGCAGTCATCACGGGAGGTGCGTCCGGTATAGGCTACGCGGCCGCTGAGCAACTGCACGCAGCGGGCTGGAAGGTGGCCATCCTGGACATCGGCGACGCCGGACTGGAGATCGCACGACAGGGTCTCGGCAGCAAACCCGGCGTGCGCGTCACCAGGCTCGACGTGACCGACGAGCCTGCCGTCGAGCGCGAGATGGCCGCCATCGAAGAAGCGCTCGGGCCGATTGCCGGCGTCGTCAATTCTGCCGGGATCGCTGCGGACAGGCACGTGTTCGACACGCCCGTCGACCTCTTCCGCCGCATACTGGACATCAACGTCGTCGGCTCGTTCATCGTTGCCCGTGCGGCGGCGCGGCACATGCAGAAGCGCGGGCGCGGCGCGATCGTGAACCTCGCGTCGGTCGCAGGCGTCAGGGGCTCGAAGGGGCGGTCGGCTTACGGCTCGTCCAAGGGCGCGGTCATCGTGCTGACGCAGGTGATGGCGAACGACCTCGCCCCCTATGGCATTCGCGTCAACGCCGTGGCGCCGGGGCCGATCGATACGCCGCTCGTCGAGGCCCTGCACACGGCCGAGGACCGGGAGACGTGGACCCGGCTCATCCCGATGCGCCGCTACGGCCGGCCCGAGGAGATCGCGCCGATGATCTGCTTCCTGCTCGACGAGCGCCAGGCAAGCTACCTGACGGGCGAGATCATCGCTGTAGACGGCGGTTTCCGCGGCGCCGGTATAATAGCGGGCTGAGGATCACACGTAGATCATCTTGCGCGTCATCCCGCCGTCGATGATCAGCTCGGCGCCGGTGATGAAGCCGGCGCTGCCGGACAGCAGGTAGGAAACGGCGGCCGCGATGTCGTCCGTCTGCCCGACGCGGCCGACGGGATGCTGCGCGTGATCCGCGGGCGTAAGCGGGCCGGACTTGCCGGTGTCGATCCAGCCGGGCGAGATGCAGTTGACGCGAACCGGCGCCATAGTCATCGCCAGCGCATGGGTCAGGGCGACGAGCCCGCCCTTGCTCGCCGAGTAGGGCAGCGTGTCGGGCTCGGACATGTGGGCGCGCGTCGATGAGATCAGCACCATGGCACCCCTGGCGTCCCGCAGGACGCCCTCAGCCGCCCGGGCGAGCAGGAACGCGGCCGTCAGGTTGACTGCGAGCACACGGTTCCAGGTCTCGAGCGTGAGTTCCGAGAGCGGCCCGCGCGGGTTGATGCCGGCGTTCGAGACGATCGCGTCGATACGCCCGAACTTGGCGAGGCTCTCGCCGACGAGGCGCTGAACATCGGCTTCCACGCCAACATCGCAGATAGCAGGATGGCCGTTGGTCGGTTTCGCAACGTTCTCGAGCGCCGTCCCGTCGACGTCGGCCAGCACGACCTTCCAACCGTCGCGAGACAGGCGCACCGCCGTCGCTGCGCCGATGCCGTGCCCGGCTCCCGTTATGATGACCACCTTTTCTTCCGTACCCGCCATCATCTGCTCCGGACCGATCACGCCTGCACCGAATTCAGAAGGAGAACACCCGCGTCCGGCCGGAGTTTCTCGTTACGTCAACCACAGTACTGGCCTGCTCGCTGGCAGCTCTCTCTGCCAGCACCTATGTCTTTTAGCGGAAGCATTGATCTTCCGCATGGCTCGAAAGGCGCAACCGCTCGAGAGTGGAGCTTCGGTGCGGAACTGCGGCACGGGGCCGGCGTTCAGAGTCGCAGCCAAGCAGGCGGGCAGCACCGGTACAATCAGGGTAGGTGCGATGAGAAGCAACAAGAGCGAAGACTACCTCGAACTGTCATTCCACGGCATGGAGCCGTCGGAGACGATCAAGACCAAGGTCCGCGAGCACGTCGACAAGCTTCAGCAGCGTTATAGCGATGTCACCACGTGGCACGTCCACGTAAACGGACCGCTCGGCGGTTCAGGCCAATTCAAGGTCACGATCGAGGCGCGGGTGCCTGGTGCTGAGCTTGCGGTCGGACGAAAGCCGGGTGACATCAACGCTCATACCGACGCCCTCGTGGCCGTGCGCGACAGTTTCGCCGCCATCGAACGCCAGCTCAAGAAGCGCCGCCGCCAGCAGCATGGTGAGGTGAAGGTCCACGATGGCAAGCCGCAGGGTCAGATCGCCAGCATCTTTCACGAGCAGGGCTACGGCTTCGTTGCGGTCAACGACGGCCGTGACGTCTACTTCCACAAGAATGCCGTGCTCGAGCCGGTGTTCGAAGAGCTTGGCGTCGGCGATCCGGTCGAGCTGACCATTGCACCGGACGAGAGCCCACGCGGTCCCCAAGCCACCAGCCTGCGCCGGATCGGGCGGTTGCGATACGATCCGCAGTCGACCTGACATTCGGTTGTGTTCCTGGGCACCGAGTAGCGGCCGCTGCCTCCGGACGGCGGCCGTCGCTATGATCGGGCCAGGTAAATTCGGCAATAAATTCAGTGCGTGGCGCCGCTAGAACGTCAGCGCGCCTTTCGCTTTCGCCTCGCCTTCGGGCTCGACGTGGATCAGCACTTCTGCGCCTTCGATTTCGTCGGAAAGAGCATTCTCCAGGCGGTCGCAGATTTCATGTGCTTCGCTGACCGGCATCGTGCCGGGCACGACGAGGTGGAACTCGATGAACGTGGCACGGCCGGCCATTCGGGTGCGCAGGTCATGGATCTGCAAGGCGCCATCGCCATTGACGGAGATCACCTCGCGGATCCGGGCCAGCATCTCGCCGGCGACGGCCGCATCCATCAGGCCGCTCATGGATTGCGAGATTATTCGCCAGCCAACCCAGAGGATGTGTAAGGCAACTGCGGCAGCCAGCAGCGGGTCGAGCAGGAGCCATCCGGTCCCCAAGGCCAGAACCAGGCCGACGATCACCCCCGCGGAGGTCCCGACGTCTGCCAGCAGATGCCATCCGTCGGCGACGATCGCTGGCGAGCGCAGTGCGCGGCCGCGGCGGATGAGATGCCAGGCCCATGCTGCGTTGAAGGCTCCAGCAACGGCGTTGACTGCCAGGCCTTCTGCCGGCGCTGTCAGGGCGCGCGGGTTCAGCCAAGCGTCATAAGCCTGATACAGGATGAGCAGCGCCGCGAGCAGGATCAACGCCCCTTCGAGCCCCGCGGCGAAATACTCCGCCTTGTGGTGCCCGAACTGGTGGCCGCGATCTGCCGGGCGCTCGGCGACCCGGACGGCAACCAGCGCCGCGACCGCCGTCACCACGTTGACGATGCTTTCGAGCGCATCGGAGTAGAGCGCGACGCTGCCAGTCAGCAGATAAGCGACGTACTTCAGCCCCATCACAGCGAAGGCGACCGCGATGCTTGCCGAAGCGAGCCTGCTGAGGCTGCCTGCCTGCCGCTCTTGCGCTGGTAGACTGACTGGCGTCACAGTCCTGAAATCCCTGCGAAGGAAGGGCTCTTTATTGATTGATCGCCCGTTCGATCAACGCGGCGAATTCCCGCTGCAAAGGCACGAGGCCGGTGAATTCTCCACAGCCGGTGCCCTGGCAGACATTCCCCGGCCCTTTAGAATCAGTGCTTACCTGCCATGCTCTGGCCGTCTTGCAACCGGCGGACCGGTCAGCCGCTGTTGGGGGGTGAGGCATGGCGAATTTCACGACGCACATTGCGGTCGGGACCGTGGTCAGCGGCGGACTGGCGACGCTGACCCTTGCGGCCGACGTCATCGCCCCGGAGAATCTCATCGCGGTGACGCTCGCCGGGGTGCTGGGCAGCGTGCTGCCGGATATCGATCTCAAGGATTCGAGGCCGAGCCGGGCCCTTTTCTCGGGCTTGGCTATTTTTTTGTCATTCTGCGTGCTGTTTGCTGTCGCCTACAGGTATTCCATCGCCGAGATGTGGCTGTTGTGGCTCGGCTCGTTCGTGCTGTTCCGATATGGTGGAGAGGCTGTTTTCCACAGGTTCTCCTATCATCGCGGAATCTGGCACTCGATCCTGGCGGGGCTGCTGTTCTGGTTCCTGACGGCGATTGTTTTCAAGGAGGTGCTCGGCCGCCATGAAGGAGTTGCGTGGCTTGCCGGCGGCTTTCTGTTCGTCGGCTATATCACCCATCTCGTTCTGGACGAGATTTTCAGTGTCGACGTGCTCGATACGCGGTTAAAGGCATCGTTCGGCTCGGCGCTCAAGCTTTATGACGGCCGAAAGCCGGGAGACACGGCCATCGTCGCCATTATCGCCGCCGCGCTCTTCACTATGACGCCGTCTGCCAAGCCCTTCGTCGACGGGATTGCCTCGCGCGAGCTTTGGGCCGGTTTGCAGCAAAAGCTGCTTCCGCAGAACAAGTGGTTCGGGCTGGTCGGTTCGCTTGATGAATTGGCTCATCAGCCGCAGGCCGGATCGGAAATCGCCACCGGATCAATCGATGGAGACGCCGCTACGGATAACGAGGCTCTGTCCGGCCAGCAGCCTGAGTAGAGTGGCTCAATTCCGGCTGCGTTTCGCCTTTTCCTAGATGAGTACTGACGAGCCTGGCAGCGCCCCGGGCCGCCTCGACTCCTCGGGGAAAACCGCTGCGGTCATGATAGTCGCGCGACATTCCGTTGCTCTGCTTGTGCTGCTGGCGGACAGCCTGTGCGGTGAGCGCATCGAGCAGCATTGCGCCGGCCACCATTGCCATTGCCATCCCGGCATTTCCCCGTTGCGGATTGTCCTCGCCCATTGCCGGTACGAGCGCGGCGAGGTCCACGGCATCGCCGGCCACCCGGCTCCAGAGACCCATCTCCTTGTCGACTGAGAGGCACAGAACGCCCGCACCGATCTCCCGCACCCCGCATGCCCTCACGAAACTCTCCGACCCTTCCAGGCCCAATGCGCGGGTGATGCGCCCAGGGGCTACGATCTCCGCAAGTCCGAGCCCGATGCTGAACCAGCCGAGCATGCGGGCAAGCTGATCCGCCGTGCTCAGGGAACTTGGGCCGGTCTCGATGACGCGCGGCTCGCCCTCGTAGCGCACGAGGTCGGAAACATGGGTCATGGCCATGAGGAGCCTCTTTTCGTTCAGGGCTTGAGCACGACTTTGATGCAGCTGTCCTGCTTGTCTCGGAAAAGATTGTACAGCTCAGGCCCGTCCTCGAGCCCGCCCGTGTGGGTGATGACGAACGAGGGATCGATGTCGCCCTTCTCGATCAGCCGCAGCAGTTCATCGGTCCAGCGATGCACGTGCGTCTGGCCCATGCGGAAGGTAAGACCCTTGTTCATTGCCATGCCGAGGGGGATCTTGTCCGAAAATCCGCCGTAGACGCCGGGAATGGAAATGATGCCGGCGGGCCGGCAGACATAAATCATTTCCCGGAGAGCATGGGGCCGATCGCTTTCCAGCATGACCATCTGCTTGGCGCGGTCGTAGACGGTGTCCGGCTGCGAAAGGGAAACGTGGCTCTCCAGCCCGACGCAATCGATGCACTTTTCTGGCCCTTTGCCGCCGGTGAGCTCGTTGAGGCGCTCGACCACGCTGTCCTTCTCGAAATTGATCGGAATCGCGCCGCCGGCCTCCGCCATGCCGAGCCGATCGGAAAGCCGGTCGATGCCAACCACCTGCTTCGCGCCGAGCAGGATCGCGCTGCGGATCGCCATCTGACCCACGGGACCGCAGCCCCAGATGGCGACCGTGTCGGTCGGCTCGATGTCGCAATGCACGGCTGCCTGCCAGCCGGTCGGCAGAATGTCGCTCAGCAACAGCACCTGGTCGTCAGACAGGCTGTCGGGCACTTTGACATGGGTCGTGTCCGCATAGGGCACGCGCACGTATTCCGCCTGGCCACCCGGATAGCCGCCGGTCAGGTGCGTATAGCCGAACAGACCCGCGGTCGGATGTCCGAATACCTTTTCGGCCAGATGCTTGTTCCGGTTCGTCCGTTCGCAGACCGAGAAATTGCCGCGTTTGCACTGATCGCATTCGCCGCAGATGATCGTGAACGGAATGACGACGCGCTCACCCTTGCGCAGTCTGCCGTCCATCCCCGAGCCAACTTCGACGACCTCGCCCATGGTTTCATGGCCCATGATGTCACCGGGCATCATTGCGGGAATGAAATTGTGGAAGAGGTGGAGGTCGGAGCCGCAGATCGCGCAACTGGTCACTTTGACGATGGCATCCCGTGGCTCCTGGATCTCGGGGTCCGAGACCGTATCGTACCTGATATCCTCCTTGCCGTGCCAAACGAGGGCTTTCATCCGTGGCTCCTTGCGGCAGGTGCCGGGCCGCCCATTGTGAAAGGTCCAGCAGGCAAGCGCGTGCGGCGAGCACCAGGTTCATCTGCATAATGGTCCTTACTCGCGAACCGTTCCCGCTTCGCGCTTGCCGCCGCTGGCCGGAGTCATGGATGCTGCCTCGATACTGGTGATCTCAGGCTGCCACACGACAGCATTGCTTCGGGTGTAAGATGGGCCATCCTGCTGTGGCTGCAGCAAGCCACTGCCCCGAGGAAAGGCGCCATGACAGTCACGATCTATCACAACCCCGCTTGCGGAACGTCCCGCAACACCCTCGCGATGATCCGGAAGTCGGGCGTGGAGCCGGACGTGGTCGAATACCTGAAGACGCCGCCGAGCCGGGAGCGTCTCGCCGAGCTGATCCGCGCCATGGGGATCACACCGCGCGAGCTGCTGCGGCGGAAGGGTGCCCCCTACGACGAGCTGCGGCTCGATGATCCCAAATGGACCGATGATGAACTCATCGACTTCATGATTGCCCATCCGGTTTTGATCAATCGGCCCATCGTGGTGACGCCGAAAGGCGTCAGGCTCTGCCGCCCGTCCGAGGTGGTGCTGGAGATCCTGCCGAACCCGGACATCGGGCAGTTCACCAAGGAGGACGGTGAGGTGGTCGGTGGCCGTAAGCGTTGAACGGACGGGCCGGCTGTCCGGCTCTGCCACCCGTAAGCGTCATGCCCCGACTACCGCGGTTTGCGGCTTTGCCGCGTCCCATTCGATGTGCTTGCCGAAGTCGTAGCGGAGCTCGTGCAGAGTGGTAGCGAAACCCCAGGTTGCACCTCTGGCGTTGCTCCTGATTCCTACGGGCGCGGCTGAACGGAAGCACCGAAGGAACTCAGTGACCGCCGTTCAGAAAGGGTGTGCAGCCGCTTTCCCGGCGGGGACGGGACTGGGTGGTCGGCGTGCGGGTCACGGTCGTGCTGACCCCGCCCCGGGCGATCGTCTCCGTGGCATTGACGGCGGCCGGCTTCAGTGCGCGGGTCACTTTCAAGAGCTCGACCTTCTGCCGTCGCTGGACAGCGACGGTGGCCGGCCTGATCATGGTCTCAACTATTACCTTGCGTCAGCCCACTGCCGCCGGGCAGGTGAATTGCGGAGCGTTGAGACATGAACCGGGACGATCGGGAGCAGTCGGCAGCAGGATCGAACCAGCGGCCATCGCTTATCAATCCCAACCCGTTCACCACCAGACCCGAGATCGATGGTACCTTCGGAGTCGTCACCTCGACGCACTGGATCGCCACCGCGGTGGGCATGAGCATCCTCGAGAAGGGCGGGAACGCTTTCGATGCCGGCGTTGCGGCTGCATTCACGCTGCAAGTGGTGGAGCCGCACCTCAACGGCCCAGGCGGCGACGTGCCGGTGATGCTCTGTGATCAGCGCAAGGGCAGCCCGGAGGTGGTTTGCGGTCAGGGCCCCGCGCCCGCTGGGGCGACGATTGCGCATTACCGGGGGCACCTGGGTCTCGACATCGTGCCGGGCACGGGGCTGCTCGCCGCCTGCATTCCAGGCACGTTCCCCAGCTACATGCTGATCCTGCGCGACTACGGCACCATGCGGCTGCGCGACGTAATGGAGCCCGCCATCGGCTACGCTCTGAACGGGCATCCGTTGGTCGAGCGTGCATCGGCGACGATTGCCACGGTGGCGGAGTTGTTCACGGAGCACTGGCCAACGTCCGCAGCCGCCTACCTGCCGGGCGGCAACATCCCGGAGGCAGGGACGATCTTCCGCAATAAGCGGCTTGCTGAGACGTACTTGCGAATTCTCACCGAAGCGGAAGCCGGCGGCGGTGGGCGTGAGGCGGAGCTCGACCGGGCGACGAGAGCCTGGAGCCAGGGCTTCGTCGCCGAGGCAATCGACCGCTTCTGCCGGACTGAGGAGGTGATGGACGTTACCGGACGGCCACATCGCGGCGTGCTCACCGGCGAAGACATGGCCCGATGGCAGCCGACCATCGAGGCGCCGATCCACTACGATTATGGCCGCTACCGGGTGTTCAAGCCCGGTCCGTGGACGCAGGGACCCGTGTTGCTGCAGATGCTGGCCCTGCTCGACGGTTACGGCTTCGACCGCGTTGATCCGACGGACGCCGATTTCATCCACACGTGGATCGAATGCGCGAAGCTTGCCTATGCCGACCGCGAGGCGTTCTACGGAGATCCAAGTTTCGTCGACGTGCCGCTGGAGACGCTGCTGTCCAAGACATACAACGCGGAACGCCGAAACCTTGTCGATCCGCTCCGGGCGTCGCTCGACCAGCGGCCCGGCCGCATTGCCGGCTTCGGCGGCGAAGTCGTCATGAAGGGCACCGCCGATCGGAGGACCGCGGTTTCCGCTGCGGGTGCCGGTGAGCCGACGGTCGGTCGCCTGGGCGAGGTGAACGGTGATACGGTCCACGTCGACGTGATCGACAGGCACGGCAATATGTTCTCGGCCACGCCCTCGGGCGGCTGGCTGCAGTCCTCGCCGGTGATCCCCGACCTCGGCTTCCCGCTCGGCACGCGCGCGCAGATGTTCTGGCTGGAGGAGGGGCTGCCGGCCTCGCTCGCACCGGGAAAGCGTCCCCGCTCGACGCTATCCGTCGGCATGGCGTTGCGCGACGGTGAGCCGTATCTCATCTGGGGCACTCCGGGCGGTGACCAGCAGGACCAGTGGAGCTGCCAATTCTTTCTGCGCC
The DNA here is from genome assembly GCA_041687075.1 of Hyphomicrobiaceae bacterium. GTDB lineage: Bacteria > Pseudomonadota > Alphaproteobacteria > Rhizobiales > Hyphomicrobiaceae > ZC4RG25. Next base: position 49,256 of record JAWLCO010000004.1, read on the forward strand.
ACGTGCATGCGGGCCTCAATCTCCAGGAGTCGATCGATGCCCCGGCCTGGCACATCGAGCATTTCCCCGCTTCCTTCTGGCCCAGGGCGGCGCGCCCGGGCGTGGTGGTGGTCGAGGACCGCCTGCCTCAGCGCACCATCGCCGAGCTGCGCCGCCGTGGTCACACCGTCGAGGTCGGCGGGAGCTGGACGGAAGGAAGGCTGACAGCTGCCAGCCAGGAGGGCGTTCGCCGCAAAGCCGCCGCGAATCCGCGCGGTATGCAGGGTTATGCTGCGGGGAGGTGAAATAGGTCCTCGCTCGTAGAGGACAATCCGGAAACCGCGAGGCACGTGTCATGACCTGGTCGATCATCGCGCGGGATGAGGCAACAGGGCGGGTCGGGATCATCGCGGCAAGCCGGTTCTTCGCCATCGGCGCCGTGGTGCCTCACATCAAGACAGGCGTCGGCGCGATTGCCACGCAGGCATTCATCAATCCCTTCTATGGTCCGCAGGGCCTCGCCCTGCTGCAGGCAGGCGCTACCGCCGAGAATGCGGTCAAGTTTCTGACGGGCGGAGATAATGGCCGCGATCACCGGCAGGTGCACGTCATGGATCGGGATGGCAGTTTCTCCGCTTTCACCGGGGCGGCCTGCATCGACTGGTGCGGTCATCGCATCTGCCCGCATTTTTCCGTGGCCGGCAACATGCTGGCGGGTCCGGAAGTCGTCGAGCGCACCATCGAGACCTACGAGGCCAACCAGGACATGCCCTTCGCCCGCCGGCTGATCGCAGCCATGAAGGCCGGAGAAGAAGCGGGCGGCGACAGCCGTGGCAGGCAATCGGCCGCCCTGCTGATCCATGATCAACAGGACTACCCGCTGCTCGACATCCGGGTCGATGACCACCCCGATCCGCTGCGCGAACTGGAGCGTCTCGAGGCGGTCGCGCGCGAGCACTGGGTGCATTTCCGCCGCTTCATGCCGAGCAAGGAGAATCCGGCCGGACTTGCGGATCGTTTGGATCTCCAGGACCGGATCGCGGCATCGATTGCCGAAGGCTACGAATGATGCCAGATCTGTGCCGGGGAAAACGGCCTGAAGGAGCAAGAGCAATGACACACGCCGCGAATCGTGACCGCGTGCATTTCCTGTTCCTCAACGTGGGCCATTTTCTCGACCACCTGCTCACGCTGGTCTTCGCGACCGTTGCGGCGCTTGCGCTCACGCGCGAGTGGGGCCTGAGCTATTCGGCGCTCATTCCTTACGCGACGCCGGGTTTCGTGGCGTTCGGCGTGTTCGCGTTGCCGGCAGGCTGGCTTGCCGACAAGTGGAGCCGGGAAGGGATGATGGCGGTGTTCTTCGTCGGCATCGGGCTGGCGGCGATCGCCACCGGCTTCGCCCGCACGCCGATCGAGGTGGGCATCGGCCTGTTCATCATCGGCATCTTCGCAGCGATCTACCACCCGGTGGGGCTTGCCCTGCTGGTCGAACGCGCATCGAAGACCGGAACCGGCATGGCCATCGGCATCAACGGTGTCTGGGGCAACCTCGGCGTGGCCAGCGCGGCGTTGATCACAGGATACTTCATCGACAACGGCGGCTGGCGGCTCGCCTTCATCGCTCCTGGGATAGCCTCGGTGCTGATCGGGCTCAGCTATGTCTCGCTCTTTCACGCCGAGATGCGCCCTGGAGCTGCCAACGGGCGGAGCAAGTCGAATGGCTCTGCCGCGCCCCTCCCGCAGGATCTCCGGTCGCTGCTCATCCGGCTTTCCGCCATCATCTTCTTCACGACGGCCGTTTCCGGCATCGTGTTCCAGTCGACGACCTTCGCCTTGCCCAAGGTGTTCGACGAGCGGCTGACGGGGATCGCGGGCTCGGCGACGCTGATCGGCTGGCTCGCATTCCTCGTGTTTGCCATCGCCTCCGTTGCGCAAATCATCGTTGGCCGATTGCTCGATCGGTATGGGCCGCGTACGGTATTCATCGGCGCGGCTTTGATCCAGCTTGTCTTCTTCTCGCTGATGCCGGGTCTGGTCGACTGGGCTGCGCTGATCGTTGCAATCGCCTTCATGCTGGGTGCGTTCGGGCAGATTCCGATCAACGACTACATGATCGGCAAGCTCGCACGCTCCGACATGCGCGCGTCCATCTACGGCGTCCGGTATATCGTGAGCTTCGCCGTGCTGGCGGCCGCGCTGCCGCTGATCGCCTGGATCCATCAGGGCTGGGGCTTCGATCGCCTGTTTCAGGTGCTCGCCGTGGCGGCCGGTGCCATCCTGGTGGCCGTCTGGCTGCTTCCGCGGCGACTGCCCGACCCCGAGCCGGTCCCTGCGACCGCTTAGTGCTGTTGCGCGGCGATTGTCATTGCGAATGCGGCCACCGCGTCCGCAGCCGCCTCGAGATTGCCGCGCCGGGTGAAGCCCATGCCGCCGCGGGGCCCGAGGTCGTGGTCGCCGTCGCCGGCCCAGTGAAAGCGGATGCGTGGTGAGAGTGAGAGTTGTTCGACCTCCCCGCGGTTGCCGAATGGATCGCGCTCGCCCTGCACCATGAGCGCCGGTGTCTTAAGGTCGAGGAGGTGCGCTGTTCGCAGTTGCTCCGGCTTTCCCGGTGGATGGAACGGGTAGCCCAGGCAGACGAGGCCGGCGACACGTCCCTCAGACAGCAACTCATCCGCAACCAGGCTGGCCACCCGTCCACCCATGGATTTGCCGCCGATCAGCAGAACCTGCCGAGGGCCGAGATGGGGCCGGATCTGCTCGACCGCGGCGCGGTACTCTGGAACGAGAAGCTCCGCTTTCGGCGGTGGCCGTCGCTTTCCACCCGTACGCCGGGCGGCCATGTAGGCGAACTCGAACCGGCTGACCGCGATGTTGCGATCGGCCAGCAGCTTCGCCATGGTCTCCAGAAAAGAGCTCGTCATCGCTCCGCCCGCCCCGTGCGCCAGCATGAGCCGCACAGGCGAGCCCGCGGGACCGGTATCGAGAAACTCAGTCATCGCATGTGCTAGCCGAAGGGAAAGCTCGCCTGTTGCTTGCACGAAAACGGACACGTGCTGGCCTCATTTCGGCCCTCAATCGGTTTAGAACAAGACACTCTTGCACCAATTCGGGATAATTCATGCGCACCGTAGCCGCACTATTGTCCATCATCTTGGCCGCAGCACCGTTTGGCTCAGCGGGCGCACAGAAGGTCTCTACGCCGGCCAAGGAGCTGTTCGGCAAGGCCAAGGCGCCGGCTGCGCTCGAGCCCGAGGCGATCGGCTTTTATGCGCGCGGATGTCTGGCCGGCGGCAAGGAGCTTGCCATCGACGGCCCAGCCTGGCAGGCGATGCGGCTGTCCCGCAACCGCAACTGGGGTCATCCCCGGTTGGTGGCACTGGTCGAACGGCTGGCGACGGAGGCTCGGAAGCACGACGGCTGGCCAGGGCTGCTCGTCGGCGATATTTCGCAGCCACGTGGCGGGCCGATGCTGACGGGCCACGCCAGTCACCAGATCGGGCTCGACGCCGACATTTGGTTCACGCCCATGCCCGACCGGCGCCTGACCGAGAAGGAGCGCGAGGAGATCTCCGCCATCTCCATGCTCGGACCCGACAGGCTGTCCGTGGACCCGGAGATCTGGACGGACAGTCATGTGCGCCTCGTCAAACGCGCTGCCTCCTATCGCGAGGTGGACCGCATTTTCGTGCACCCGGCGATCAAGAAGGCCCTGTGCGAGGGGGCGGACAAGGTCGGATCGGACCGGGGCTGGCTGCGCAAGGTGCGGCCCTACTGGGGGCATCACTACCACTTCCACATCCGCATGGGTTGTCCCTCTGGCAGCGCGACCTGCAAGGATCAGTCGGCTCCGCCATCAGGCGACGGCTGCGGAAAGGAACTGAACGACTGGCTCGCCCTGATTGCCGCGCCGCCGAAACCCACCAAACCGTCGAAGCCGAAGCCCCCCTTGACGCTCGCCCAGCTTCCGGGGGAGTGCCGCGCCGTTCTGAACGCCGATGCGCCGGGTGCGGATACGGCAGCGGCACCATTGAATGTCCCCGTTCCGGTCCGGGCTATCAGGACGCAAACGGCTCAATAGCAGGACGTGCCCGCGGCAAGACCCCGGATCAGCGCCGCACCATTGCTTGCTGCGGCGCATCCGGGGTGACAGGTAAGGGTTGCGGCCTGCGGGTGGTTGAATCGGTCAAGTTGAGCCTCGCGCTCGGTTGAGCGGCTGCTGCCGTTGAGCCCTGCTTCGCAAGGCGCGGCGTTCTGAGGTCAAGACTTTCGTCGGGTAGCCGCCAATCCCACACCACCCGTCATCCCGCACGCAGCGCAGCACGAAGTGGTGCACTGCTGATGCGGGATCTTTTGCTCAGGACGAGCCGGCGCGACCGTCAGCTCTCCACCTTCACACCCGTTCCGGTCGGGCACGACAGGCCCGTGCCGACGAGGCCGCAATAGCCGTGCGGGACCTTGGCCAGATATTGCTGGTGGTAATCCTCCGCGAAATAGAACTCCGGCGCGTCGGCGATTTCGGTGGTAATGGGGCCGTAGCCGTTCGCGGAGAGCACCTGCTGATAAGCTTGTTTCGACGCTTCGGCCGCTGCGCGTTGCCCAGGCGTGGTGGCGTAAATGGCCGAGCGATACTGGGTTCCCACGTCATTGCCCTGGCGCATGCCCTGGGTCGGATCGTGGCTCTCCCAGAACGCCTTCAGCAGAGTCTCATAGCTGATGACCTTCGGGTCATGGACGACAAGAACGACTTCGGCGTGACCCGTTGCGCCCGAGCACACTTCCTCATACGTCGGATTGGGCGTGTAGCCGCCGGCATAGCCCGAGGCGGTGATCCAGGTCCCGTTACCCATTTCCCAGAACTTCCGCTCGGCACCCCAGAAGCAGCCCATGCCGAAGATCGCCCGCTCGTAGCCTTCGGGATAAGGGCCCTTCAGTGGCCGGCCGTTGACGAAATGGGCCTCGGCCGTGGGGATCGGCGCCGGGCGCCCCTTCAGGGCGGACTCCGGAGCCGGCATCTGCAACGTCCTGCGGGAAAACAGCATGTGGGGTCACCTGAGCGTGTGCTTCGGGAGATACGAGCGGCGTCGACCCTGATATAATGACCAAAGCCCGGGTGGGAACTCCGCACGCCATCACTTCGTCGCGAAGGTCCCGCTCGCAAGCGGATCGTCTGCACGGGAGGGGAGCATGGCCGAGGAGAAGAATGCAGGTGGAGAAGCGCCAGCTTCTTCGCAGTCCTCACCTGCCGAAAATGGCGGCCAGCTGAAGGACCAGACGCAAGGAAGCGGGCCTGCAGAGGCTCCGGCGGGCAGCCCCGACGCTCCGGCAACGGCCTCCGGTGAGCCACAACCCGAAACTCATGCCGCGCCTGCCGATAGCCCGGCATCTGACGCGACGAAAGCGGCAGCGGCCGTCGCCTCTGTCTCCGCGGAGCCGGAGAAATCGGCTCAGCCTGGAAAGACAGAAGCTCCGCCGGCCGCAACACCCAGATCGGGGCGGCGCGTCTATCAGGCGAGCACCGTGCGCAAGACGCTGCTGTCCTTCGTCTTTCTGATCCTCCTGCCGTTCTTCGTGAGCCTGCCCGCCATGATGACCCAGCGGGTGCTGCATCAGCTTTGGCCGGACATGTTGGGCTTCAGCATTTTTGCGGCGGCCTTCGCGTTCATCATGCTCCTGGTGCTGTTCGAGCTGATCCGCTCGGTCCGCGGCCGCGTTGCCATCGGCGAGAGCGCCGTCCGGCTCACCCTGCCGTCGTCCCGTGGTATCGCCATGCCGAAATTCTTCTACAGGACGCGGGAGATTCCGTACTCCGAGATCCAGGCCGTCGAGACCCGGCGCGAAGTCTACGGCGGCATTATTGCGCCGGTCATGCTGCGGGGCGCGCGCATCGTCACCAAAGCGGGCGACAAGATTCCGCTCGGCTATGTCAGCGAGGCGAATGTCGACCCCGTTTTCCCGGTTCCGGAGATCGCCTCGGAGATCGCGCGGCGCGCCGGCCTGGAAGTGATCGACCAAGGGACGGTGCGGCGGCAGGTCCACAAGAAGCTGCGCGGCATCAGGGCCGCCGATGACGCGGCGAGCCCGATCACGGATGCCGATATTGCCGTGCTCAACCGCCGCCATAACAACGTGATGATGGCCCTCTGCGGAGCCCTGTTCCTGCTCGTTGCCGGAGGCCTGATGCTCGACATCTCGAAGTCGAACCTGGACCTCGGAGAGCGGGCGCACCAGCTCGTTCAGAACCTGATGAAGCCGTCCTCGGAGGTCCAGCGAGCGGGGCAGCAGTAGGCGTCCGGATGCCGGCGGTCAGTTCGTGAAGACGTTGATCCGCTGATAACGGCGCCGACCCAGCCAGCCGAGCACCAGGCCGATGCTGCCGAGGCTGATCCACGCCGGCAGCTGAAGGATGGACGTCAGCAGCGGATCCCACAGCATGGGGTGCATGCTGCTGACCGACTGCTCCATTGCCTGCAGAACCTTCGGTGCTGCGTCGTTCAGCTGCTTCAGAACGGGTGTGAACGGTGCGCCCGGAACACCAAGCTGCGCATAAGTCGCTTCCGCGATGAGCGCCAGGGCGGCGGCCAGAAGGAACAGACCACTCAGAATGCGTAGAAGCACCATCACCCAGTTTCCGCCTTTTGCGAATCTCTCCTCGATAGGGCCTGAAGCCGGCCGGAGCAAGCCGGCTATGGAGCTCGCGGTGAACGGCTGGTCATTCCCGGTGGTCAAGCCGAGTGCACCTCTCCGATGAATTGAAGCACGATCTCGCGCCGGTGCGGGGCATCGCGGTGCTCCACGAGATACAGCGCCTGCCAGGTTCCGAACACGGGGCGGCCATCGGCAACCGGAATGCCTATCGAGGTGGTTGTGAGCATCGACCTGATGTGAGCCGGCATGTCGTCCGGTCCCTCGGTGCTATGCTTGTAGTCGGATGAGCGCGGCGCGAGGCGGTCCAGCGCGTTCAGCAGATCGCGCTGAACGTCCGGGTCGGCGTTCTCCTGAATGGCGAGCGAGGCCGAGGTATGGCGCACATAGGCCGTGAGAAGGCCCTCCCGCGCACCGATCCTGTCCACCCACTCTTCGATTCTGGCCGTCAGGTCCGTGAACCCGGGGCCTCGGGTGGACACTGTTATCGTCGTGCTCGCTTGCGTCAGCACTTACCATCGCGCCTTCATCGCCGTTGCTGAGGATCAGAGTTGGGTGCCATCCTTTGGTTTCTCGGCCCCACGCTCATCCCTTTCGAACTTCTCGATTCGCTCCCGGAACTTGCGGAAGATGTTCTCGAAGTAATCGAGCGCCTTGTCGACTTCCTCTTCTGTCGGCAGCTCGAAGGTCTTGCCGGGGCGCTCGGCGGGAGGAGCATCGCCCGGGGTCGGCTGGGCGAGCGCGGCCTGATCCTTGAGGCGCTTCACCTCTGCCCTGAGACGCTCGACCTCGTCCTGCAGGGCCTTCGCCTCGTCCCCCATCAATTCGCACACCCACCTGCCGTTCCGCTGGGTGCACACGGACATGGCGCCCGTTTCGGTATCGAGGCGTACGAAACCGTTCTCGACCGGGTTCATGAGATAGCGGCCCTGCCGCTCCTGGCTTGCGACGCCGGCCGCGCCGAGCCCGATGGCGGCAATCGCAGGGATCGCAATGATGAGGGCGCGCATTCGCATCTCCTGTGGCTGTATCGTCGCCGGCTGCTGAAGTGACGCCGGAGGTCCGCTGCTCCATTTCGCGACCGCCAGCAGCAGTTTCAAGCTTGCCGATGGATCAGTTCCTGGTCGATCCTCGGCCGCGGCCCGCATCAGCCAGAGAGATGCGGCCAGTTTGCGGCCTGGAATGTCTTGTTCGACTGGCGGAATACAGGACTCGGTAACCTTCGTTAACTGAACCTTTACTGAAAGCTGCCAGTGTTCGAGTACTGGTCCGGATCGTGCCGCGTATCGGACCCACGGATTGCGCTCGAGCGGCACAGGTAGCGGGGCAACACCGCAACTTCTCCCTGGCGGGGGCCGAACGAGGCGTTCCGGATCGGCTGCGACCTCATGGGGAGAGGCATGTCCTACAATAACGATCAAGATCAGACGGGCGGCACCTTCCGTAGAGAGATGGGCGCACCGGCGCATCGCCCCGCGTGTGGCGCGGGCGAGCTCAAGGTGCTCTTGCAGCGCATCGCAGAGCACATCGCCAACGCCGACGAGCGCCAGCAGGCCGCGCTGGGACAGATGCAGTCCCGGCTCGCGCATCTCGCCGAAGAGGCACAGTCGGTGCGGGCCGTTGTTCCCTCGGAGTTCTCTGCAGCCTTTGCCCGCATCGAGGAGTGCATCTCGGCGCTGACGCAGCGTGTCGCCACAGGAGGGGATACCGGCGCAACGCGGCCCTCACAGACGGGCGCGCACGACGAAGGGCGTCGCGACTTCTGGCCGGAGGCGATCCATGGCAGCCCGCAGGAAGAGTTTGACGCGGCCGCACCCCAGTTCCAGCGGCCGGAGCCCTTCTGGTCGCGGTCCGGACCAGACGCACCGCCGCCTCCTCTGAGATCTGCCGCCAGTCAATCGGTTTTCGAGGACTGGGATCGTACAAGGACCATTCACCGGCCACGCGGGAACGAGGCGCAGGCCGTGCACCCGTATTCGGAGCATCAGGAGGAGGACTGGGACCGGGCCTCGGCCGAGGCGCTGGCGCGGGCTTATGAGCCGGAGCCATTTGGCGGCGTCCACACCTCTCAGCCCTCCCAGGCCGATCTGGCGCAGTTCGTAGACCGGCAACAGCGCCATACGTTCGCAAGCGATCAGGAAGCCGGCCGCCGGGATGAGGGTGGTTCAGGTGATCGCCTCGAGGAGCGCTTCGCTCAGATCGCGGAGCGCGTTGAGGTGGCGCTCGCTCAACTGCGGTCGGATACGTCGGTCACCGCGATCGAGGCACGGCTCGACAGCTTCGATCAGAAGCTCGGCTCGGCCATGAATGAGCTCGCCACGCGCGCCGACGTCGAGAAGCTGAGGGCCGTCGAAGCCCACATCAGCGAGCTGGCCCGGCATGTGGATCGGGCGCAGCACCGGCTCGCCCGGCTCGACGAGATCGAGCTCAATCTGTCGCGCCTGATCGAGCATCTGTCGGACGAGCGGTTCACGCAGCTGTTCGATCAGCGGGTCCTTTCGGAGCCACGCATGGCAATGCTGGCCGAGGCCGTCGCTGAACGCCTTGCCGAGCGCGGGGCGATGCGCGGCGACGTCGGGGCCGGAATGGACCGGCTGCGCGAGCTGCACGGCCTGATCGAGCAGTTCGTCCTCAGCCAGCGGCAGGAGGGCGAGCAGACGGCCGGCGCCCTCGAAGCGATCCAGCAGGCTGTCCTGAACCTTCTCGATCGCATGGAAGTGCTCGAGGTATCCCAGGCTCCGGCACAACCGGCCAGCGAGCTCGCGGGGGGTAAGCCGGACTGGCGCCAGTCGAAGCGCGAGGACCGCTCAGTCACGGCTTCGTCCTACGCCCTGCCGCAGAGCGACCCCATACCAGCGGGCAACACTTTCCCAAGGGAATGGGCGCAGGAGTTGACTGCGCCGCCTACGGACGATTCCGGCCGGCAGGCAATCGGCGCAGAAATCGAGCAGGCCCGGTCTGCCGCGAGCAGCGAGCTTTCCGAGCAGCCCAAAGCAGAGACGAGCACTCGCGAGGAGGCAGTCACCGTGGCGAAGACAGACGCTAGTGGCGAGGTCCATCCGCTGCGCACGAGCCGCGAGGAGTTCCTTGCCGCTGCCCGCCGTGCCGCCCGCAAAGCCTCGGCCCAGGCGCTCGAGGAGAGCACCGACACTGGGCGTGCGGCGGTCCGTCAGAGCGCGGGCAGTCGCCGTGCCGCAGGGGCCCGGCCCGTCGCAGGGCTGGTGGTGGCGACGCTTGCCGTTGCTCTGGCGGTCGGCATCGGCGTCACCACCTACAGCATCTTCAAGGGCGATCTGACGAATCCATTGGCGTTCGTCCGCGGTGGTGTCGAGAAGGGCGCTGGCGCTGCGAAAGCGGCGACGGGCGGGGCCGCTGAAGGCAGCGCTGCCGGCGGGTTGAGCGGAAGCGGCGCGGCAGGGGCACCTGCGGGCGCCAGCCCGGCAAGCGTCACCACACCGGAAGTCATCATCGAAGACCCGCCCGGCACACCCGGTGGGCCGGAGGCGGATGACGGCTACACCGGCTCGCGCACGGTCACGACCCTGCCCGGCAGCATCATCGTCGGCGATGGATCGCTTCCGTCAGTGATCTCGGCTGGGGCCTCTCCTGCCGCCTTCACTCCGAATAGTGGCGCTGCCTCGACGCAACCCGCGCAGTCCGTGCCGCCGGCACCCGTGAAGCGCATGATGCCGCCGGCTGCCGTGGGTCCGCTCTCGCTCCGCCTTGCCGCCGCCAACGGCGACCCATCCGCCGAGTTCGAAGTGGCCGTGCGGCTCGACGAGGGCCGGGGTGTCCAGCGGGATCTCAAGGAGGCCGTGGTCTGGTATCAGCGCTCCGCATCGCGCGGCTTTGCGCCGGCCCAGTATCGGCTCGGCACCCTTTATGAACGCGGTCTCGGCGTGCCGGCGGATCGCGGCCGGGCCATGGCCTGGTATCGGAGCGCCGCCGAGAAGGGCAACCTGAAGGCCATGCACAACTTCGCCGTTCTGAGTGCCAGCAGCGATTCCGCGGACTACAGGTCGGCAGCTCACTGGTTCACCCAGGCGGCAGAGCGGGGCCTGGTGGACAGCCAGTATAATCTGGCGGTGCTTTACGAGACCGGCCGCGGCGTGGATCGGGACCTGAAGCAGGCGTATAGATGGTTTGCGCTGGCTGCCCGCGGAGGCGACAAGGAAGCCATGCGCCGCCGGGACCGCGTGAAATGGATGTTGAATGCGAACGAGCTGAAGGCGGCGGAAGAACTGGTCCGCTCCTGGCAGCCTGAGCCGACGGAGCCGCTGGTGAATAATGCCCGCGCGGCCGGCGAAGCCTGGAAGAACCGCGAACGTCAGGGCTGACGGCACGGCTCTCGCTCCGTTCCGGTGGCGAAGTCCTCTGCCGGATAGATGGATGGTGGAGCGCGCCGATGATCATCTGCAAGCGGATTTACGAGCCTCCCGGCCCGGACGACGGCTACCGCGTTCTCGTCGACCGGCTTTGGCCGCGCGGACTGAAGCGGGAGAAGGCCGCTATCGACGAATGGGCCAAAGAGATTGCGCCGAGCGATGAACTCCGACGGACGTTCTTGGCGGCTCCGGCCAAATGGAAGGAATTCGAGCGGCGCTACCGTGCCGAATTGGCGGCGCCGGACGTCCAGCCGATCCTCGCCCATCTACGCCAGATTGCCAAGAAAGGCCGGCTGACGCTGCTCTTCGCAAAGCGGGACGAGGAGCACAACAACGCGGTCGTCCTCAAAGCGGTGCTCGACGAGAAGCGATAGACAGCCCTTGTAGGGTTGGATGCCGGCGAAGTCAGTCGCCTATGCAGCCCGGATCTGGAACAAACTGGGTTGCGCAGCGAAATGATCATTGACCCCGCGCCCGCGCACTGGCTTAAAGAAATAGGACCAGTACGCTCACCAAGAAAAGGCCATTCCGGCTGAGTAAGGCTCCTCCGGTGCATATGCGGCTCCGGGCCAGGAGCCGCTACGCTGGGAACAGGCTTCGGCTCAGTCATGAATTTGTATCTCCCCATTGCCGAGATGTCCGTGAACATCTTCGTGTTCCTCGGCATGGGCGGGGCCGTCGGCTTTTTGTCGGGCCTGTTCGGCGTCGGCGGTGGCTTTCTGATGACGCCGCTGCTCATCTTTTCCGGCATTCCTGCAGCCGTAGCCGTCGGCACCGAGGCGGCGCAGATCGTGGCCTCCTCCGTATCCGGCGCCATCGCGCAATGGCGGCGCAATAACGTCGACGTCAAAATGGGCACGGTGCTGCTGTCGGGCGGCGTCGTCGGGGCGGCCCTCGGTGTCGAGATGGTGAAGCTGCTGCGCCAGATCGGCCAGTTCGACTTCTTCGTCTCCATCGCCTACGTCACATTCCTCGGCATCATCGGCGTGCTGATGCTGATGGAAAGCGCCAGCGCGATGCGCAAGGCGCGGCTCGGCAAGCAGACTTCGGCACGGCGGCCGGGGCAGCACATCTGGGTGCACAAGATGCCCCTGAAGATGCGCTTTCACCGGTCGAAGCTCTACATCAGCGCCATTCCGCCATTCGCCATCGGCATGGTCGTCGGATTCCTCGGCGCCATCATGGGCGTGGGCGGCGGCTTCATCATGGTGCCGGCGATGATCTATCTGCTGCGGGTGCCGACCAATGTCGTTGTCGGGACCTCGCTCTTCCAGATCGTGTTCGTGACCGGGCTCACGACCATCCTGCACGCGACGGAGAACAAGACGGTCGACGTCGTGCTGGCTCTGCTTCTGATGATCGGTGGCGTAATCGGTGCGCAGTTCGGGGCCGCGGCAGGCCAGAAGCTGAAGGGCGAGCAGCTTCGTTTCCTGCTGGCTGGACTGGTGCTGCTCGTTTGTGTTCGGATCGGATGGAGCCTGGTCGCGACGCCGGGTGACGAGTACTCCATCAGTGCTGTAGTCGGGGGCCGCTGATGAAAGGCAACTGGCGAGTTCTGAGAGGCGTCGTAGGGGCCGTCCTGGTCATCATCGCGATGGCGATGCTGATCGGTGCCGAGGTCGCCGAGGCGCAGCGCCGTCAGCAGCCGGACCTGCCGGTTCGCTCGCCGGCGGCTGCCCCGAAGGCCACTGGACAGAACGTGCCCGTTGTCCAGGCACAACGCAGACAGCCGCCGCAGCCGGTGCCCGCCGAAGCCGCGCCCCGTGAGACGGTCCAGGCCGACGTATCATCGCGCAGCGTGGCGGTGACGTCGAGCTTCACCGGCACGGAGATCGTCGTGTTCGGTGCCGTGGACCACAGCCGGCAGGCGACTGCGGAATCGGGCCTGTATGATGTCGTCATCGTGCTCGAGGGCACGCCGACGCGCCTCGTAGCCCGCCGCAAGAGCAACGTCGCGGGGATCTGGATCAACACTCACTCGATCACCTTCGAGAGCGTGCCGAGCTACTACACCATCCTTTCGACGCGGCCGCTCGACGAGGTTACCAACCCGCTGGTACTGCGCGAGAACGACATCGGCTTCGAATACGTCCGCATGACGCCCGTTCAGGGCTGGGAAACGGGCGTCACCACCGCCGAGCTGCAGGAGTTCGCCGAGGCCGTCGTGCGGCTGAAGCAGAAGGACGGCCTTTACGTTCAGGAGCAGTACGGCGTCGTCTTCATCGGCCGCAGCCTGTTCCGGGCCTCGGTTAACCTGCCGGCCAACGTGCCCGTCGGCCCGCTCGACGTGCGCGTATATCTTTTCCGCGACGGCCAGATCCTCAGCACCTACACGGCACGTGTGCGCCTCGAACGGGAAGGCCTCGAGCTCCTCCTCCACAACTTCGCCTTCAACCGGCCGCTGCTCTACGGCATCTTTACCGTGGCGATTGCTGTGGGCGCAGGCTTGGCGGCTTCGGCGGTGTTCAAGCGGAAGCAGTGAGGCGCTTGCGCCTCTGACTTGCGCTACCGGAGCTTCGCCAACAACGGCCCCAGGATGTCCGAAAAATCATCCGTCCAGCCGCGAAGTCCGTTTGCTTCGAGCTGGTAGGCTTCCGGCCAGTCCCGATAGCCGTCGATGATTGCTGCGCTTTTCGAGAAGATCGCCACCGTCGAGGTGGAGCTGGCGTAGCTGCCGTCGGCGTCGTCGTCGGAGAGAATGAGGCCGTGAAGCTCCGGCACCATCGGCTGGGTGGCGGCGAGGACGGCATCGAGGTCGAGGTAACGGTTAGAGATATGCAGCAGCACGATACCGTCCGCCGACAACTTGGACGCATAGAGCCGCAGGGCCTCCGCCGTCATCAGGTGCACGGGTACCGCATCGGACGAGAACGCATCGACGATGATGAGATCGAAGCTCGCAGACGGTTCCCTGGCGATCGTCAGCCGTGCATCGCCGATCACGATATCCGGCTCGGGCTGGCAGTGGTGCAGGAAGCTGAACTGCTCCGGCGTGCGGGCAATCTTCACCACGAGAGGATCGATCTCGAAAAAGCGCCAGCGCTCGCCCTGCTGCGCATAGCAGGCGAGTGATCCGGTGCCGAGCCCGATGATCCCATATCGGCCCCTGCGGCCCTGCCATGCCAGCCGCCCGCGGACTTCGGCGATCGTGCGCGCCATGGGGCTCTTCGGATGATAGTAGGTGGTCGGCGTGAGATCGTCCTGGTAGACGCCTTCGCTGTCGCGGATCCGCTGCGCGCCGTGCAGCGTCGTCCCGTGGGTCAGGATGTGGAAGTTGCCGTCACTCGACAGGGCAACCCGGTAGACGCCGAAATAGCTGCGTTGGGCCTCTCCGCGCTTCACCCCCGATGGCAGCAGGACCACCGTCAGGAACATCAGCAGGGCGAGAATGACCTGCCGCGGCGGGTGCTGGATTGAGACGACGAGCAGAATGGCGAACGCCAGCACCAGCAGGGCGGCGGTTCCCCATCTGAGCACCAGGATGTTCAGCTCTTCGAGAAGCGAGCCCATGGCGCCATCCGCGCTGATCCTCGGAAGCTGCTCGGTGAGCCACGGCACCCAATAGATCGCCAGCAATCCGGTCGCCAGGACCAGCCAGAGCCGGAGCAACTCGTCCCGGTTACGCAGCGAGATGGACAGTGCGCCCGGCCGGCAGGCCATGGTGAGGGCGAGCAGCAGAGGGTACTCGAACACCTCTGAAAAGAGCCTCGGAGCAATGAGTGCCGCGAAGAGGCCGCCGAGCACGCCGCCGAGTGAAAGCCAGAGATAGAATTCGGTGAGATAGCGCGGGGCAGGGCGCAGGTCGTAGAGCGTCCTGTGCGCCACGAGCGCGGAGGTGAAGAATACGATGACCCCGGTTGCGCTCGATACGAACCATCCGTCGTGCCGGGTCTGCGAGAGCTGCAGCAGCGCCACGATGACAGCGGCGAGGTGCACGATCAGCAGCACCCGCATGGGAATGAGCGCGCGCTCGCGGAAGACGATCACGTACGTCAGCAGGTAGAGCGCGAGCGGTAGCACCCACAGCAACGGCGCCGAGGCGACGTCGGTAGTGATGTGTGTCGTGAAGGCGGTGAGCAGGGCCGACGGCACGAGCGCAAGACCGACCCAGCCGAGCCGGCGCGACCATGTAGGAGCTTCGCCGAGCGTCCCGACCGCCTGAGTGGAGGTCGGAACCGAGGCTGTCGAGCGGCTGCGCAGGGCGAGAAAACAGACCGCAATCGCCGCGATCAGCACGACGAAGCCGCCCGCCCACAGGTCCGACAGCGCCCGCGCGCCGAGGGCGGGCTCCAGCAGAAAAGGATAGCCAAGCAGGGCGATCAGGCTGCCGAGATTGCTCGCCGCGTAGAGGAAGTACGGATCGCGTCCGTCAGGATGGCCGGTCGCAGCGAACCAGGCCTGCAGCAGAGGCGCATTCGCGGCAACGGCCAGGAACGGCATCCCGATGGCCACGGAAAAGAGGCCGAGCTGCCAGAGGTAGGGATCGCCCGCGGGCGGCTCCGTCCAGTTGGCGGGAAGCTGGATGGGAAGTGCGAGGAGCGCCAGTCCGCAAACGGCAATGTGTGCAAAGCCGGCCAGCCTCGCCGGTACGAACCGGTCGAGCAGATGCGCGTAGCAGTAGCCGGCGAGCAGCGCGCCCTGGAAGAAGCACAGCGCCACAGCCCAGACGGATGGTGAGCCGCCCAGAACGGGCAGCACCATTTTCGCGAACAGTGGCTGGATGGAGAACAGCAGGAGTGCGGACAGGAAGGTCGTGGCCGTGAAGACGGCGACCAGCCCCAGCCCTGCGGACTTCACACTGCCCGGTGCGGCCGGCCGCACGCTTTCACCGCTCATTCGCTCTCCGTCGGAACGCCGGCTGCCTCGTGCAGCGGCCGCTATCAGAAACTCAGGCCCCCGCGATCAGCTTGCTCCTTTCCAGGGAGTTCCGGCTCAGACCGAAACCGTATCGCCGACGCCCGGTACGACGACGTTCTCGCCTGCCATCTCGCTCACGAATGCATCGGCCGTCGCATCGAGCATTGCGAACGTGCCGTAATGGCAGGGGAACACCGTGCTGAACCGGAAATACTTCTTGCAGGCGTAGGCCGCGGTGCGCGCGCCCATCGTGAAGCGATCGCCGATCGGCACGATGCCGATGCTGGGCTGGTAGAGTTCGCTGATGTGCTCCATGCCGGAGAACAGATCCGTATCGCCCATGTGATAGACGGTCTTGTTCTCCCGCGTCTGCAGGACGATGCCGCAGGGATTGCCGAGATAGATGCCGTTCGAGGAAGAGGAATGGTGCGCCTGCGTCAACGTCAGATCGAAGTCGTCCGAGTGGACGGTGCCGCCGGTGTTCATGGGCTCGAGCTTCTGGGCGCCCTGGCTCTGAACGTGCAAGGCGAGCTCGAACACGGCGAAGAGAGTTGCGTCCCGCGTCTTGCAGATTTCGGCGGCGTCGCCGATGTGATCGTCATGGCCGTGGGTCAGGGCCACATGCGTCACACCGCGGGTCGCATCCTCCCAGGTCACGCCCGATTTCTCGAAACTCGGGTTGCCCTTCAGAAAGGGATCGATCAGGAGGATGCTGTTACCGGTCTCGATTCGGAAGCAGGAGTGGCCGAACCAGGTGATTTTCATGAGCGAATGCCTCCGTTTCTGGGGCGACGGTCTGAGGTCGGGCGCAGTATAAGGCGACCTTCGATTGCAACAAGCCTCTCCACCAGATGTGAGCGATCCCGTGCCCGACAGCCCTGCAGGCGAAACGCTGACCGAGCCCGCGGACCTCGTTACGCGAATTGGTCATGGCAGGCGCCTGCTCGGCCTCGACCTCGGCACCAAGACGATCGGGGTGTCGTTGTCCGACGTGACCCGTACCATCGCCTCGCCTTTCGAGACCATCGCTCGCAGCAAGTTCAAGGCCGATGCCGCCCGCCTGATGGAGATCGCGGCCGAGCACGACGTCGGCGGCTTCGTTCTCGGCCTGCCGCGCAATCTCGACGGTAGTGAGGGCCCGCGCGCACAGGCGACCCGCGCGTTTGCCCGCAACCTCAACCGGGTGCTGCCCTTGCCCATTCTGCTTTGGGACGAGCGCTGGTCGACCATGGCGGCCGAACGTATGCTGATCGCGGCAGACAGCAGCCGAAAGCGCCGGGGCGAGGTGATCGACAAGGTCGCTGCAACCATCATTCTCCAGTCGGCGCTGGATCGGATGAAGGGGTTAGATGCCTCCTCATGAGTCGCGGGCTTGGCAAGTTCAGGGCATGGTGAGAGCTTGTCCGAATGACAAATCTGGTGTTGTCCCGGCGAGGCCCGGGATGACCTCGGGTTGCGCCTCGCCGAGCAGCTCTCTCCAGGACCGTTGAAATGACTGACGAGGTCCCAAATCAGTCTCCGCCATTCGTGGATGTGAATCTGTTCACGACGGATATACCCCTGCAGGAGGCGGCGGAGCGGGAAGGGGCGGATTACGCGACGGACCAGATTGCCGCCTTTGGCGCCTTGTGTGGCAGCGCGGATGGCTTCGAGCGGGGCCGGCTCGCGAACGAGTTCCCGCCGCGGCTCCGGACGCACGACGCGAAAGGCCGCCGGCTCGATGTCGTCGAGTTCCATCCGGCCTACCATGCCTGCATGGCCCAGAGCATGGCGGCCGGACTGCACTGCGGCTCCTGGGAGGGCACGCCCTCCGGGGGAGCATTGTCCGGCGCGAATGTGGCCCGGGCGGGCGCCTTCTACATGACGGCGCAGATGGAGGCGGGTCACTGCTGCCCGCTCACAATGACGAACGCCGCCGTGCCGACGCTCCGGCTGCAGCCGGATCTGGCGGAGGTCTGGGTGCCGCGCATCCTGTCACGCAGCTACGACCCCGCATTCAGGCCGGCGTCGGAGAAGACCTCCGTCACGATCGGCATGGGGATGACGGAGAAGCAGGGCGGGACGGACGTTCGCGCCAATACAACGAAAGCCGAGCCGGCGGCGAACGGCGGGCCGGGAGGGGAGTACATCCTCAACGGTCACAAGTGGTTTTTCTCCGCGCCCATGTCCGACGCCTTCCTCGTACTTGCGCAGGCGCCGGGGGGACTTTCCTGTTTCCTCGTGCCGCGGCATCTGCCCGATGGAACCGTGAATGCGCTGAGGCTGCAGCGGCTCAAGGACAAGCTCGGCAATTGCTCCAATGCCTCCGCCGAGGTGGAGTTCGACGGCGCGCACGGCTGGCTGATCGGAGAGCAAGGCCGCGGAGTGCCGGCCATCATCGAGATGGTCACCTATACGCGGCTCGATTGCTCCGTGGCCTCCGCAGGCCTCATGCGGCTGGCGCTGGCCATGGCGGTCCACCACGCGCGGCATCGGGCCGTATTCGGCCGCATGCTCATCGAGCAGCCGCTGATGGTGCACGTGCTGGCCGACCTGGCACTCGAGGTCGAGGCGGCGGTCGCGCTCGTCTTCCGGCTCGCTCGCAGTTTCGATCGCCTTGAAGATGAGCGCGCGGCCGCCTGGCGCCGGCTGATGACCCCGGTGACGAAGTACTGGGTCTGCAAGATCGCGCCGATCATGGTGGGCGAGGCGATGGAATGCCTCGGCGGCAACGGCTACGTCGAGGAGAACGGTATCGCTCGCATCTATCGCGAAGTGCCGGTCAACAGCATCTGGGAAGGCTCCGGTAACGTGATGGCGCTCGATGTGCTGCGCGTGCTGCAGCGCGAGCCCGAAGTGGCGCAGATCGTGATGGGCGAGCTGGCCCAGGCCGCGGACGACGACCGGCACCTTCAAGCCGCGCACGAACGGATCGCGGGCCTGCTGCACGAGCCCCGCCTGCTCGACGTGCGCGCCCGCGAGCTGGTCGAGGCCCTCGCGCTTACCGCCGCCGGCGCCATTCTCCGCATTCACGGGCACGCCGATGTCGCTGACGCATTCATTGCCACCCGCCTCGCCGGCCCACCCCGCCAGACCTATGGGCAGGGTCTGGAGCGGGCCAATACGGGTGCGATCCTTCGGCGGGTGCTGACGTAAACACACCGCCATTACCGAGCGGGCATGACGGATTCCCAGCGGCACGTTCAGCTGCGCACCACTACGCGCGAGATCACGCGGCCGGCGTTACGGGCCTGCTTCCATAGTCGGCCCCAGTCGAATTTCCCCTGGATACCGCCGAGCCGGCGGACGAGGTTGGCGCGCTGGGCTTCGGGCAGCAGCGCTGCGATGCGGCTCCAGACGGCGTCGATATTGTAGAGCCCGACGCTCTCGTCGAGACACGCCGGGATGATGTCGTCGATGGAAAATCCGAGATCGGCGCCGATCGCCTCCATGGCAGCGCGGATCGACTTGGCCTTTGGCCGCTCGGCCAGATCGATATCATAGGGCGGCTCCCAGTCCTGAAACGGCCGCAGCCTGTCGACGTGGCTCAGCACCAGCATCATGGGTGGCCGGCGCCGGTTGGGATGATCCGCGAAGTACTGGCGCACTGCCTCGAGGGCGGCGCGGTCGTTTTCCCGGTCGGCCCGGCTCGCATCGGCGACCCAGACGATCAGGTCACTTTGCGAGGCCGCTTCGATGAGCTGGGCAATCTCCTCAGCTCCGCCCTGCAGGCCGGGGCTGTCGATGATGAGCGCCGCCGGGAGCCCTTCGCGCCTGAGCTCATAAGCCTGGAAGGCAGGGGTCGCCGGTAGCGTGTCGACAGCCGCGTGCACTTCCTCCGAGAGCGCATTGACGAGGCTCGACTTGCCAGCATTGACCTGCCCGGCAACAAGGAGCCGCAGCGGCTCCGCCGTGCGCGCCGCCATCTCGGCCTGATCGCGCTCCGTCTCCGCTGTGATGTGACGCTCCAGCTCTTCCGCCGTCACCCGCAGCCGGCCGCTGTAGAGGTCGATCGCGGCACGGCCGACCTCCTCGATGTAACGCTCCGCCAGCTTGCGGATGATATGCTCGCGACCGATCTCGTACATGCGCCGCGAGAACTGCTCGCGGATCTCGTGCGTCGCGGCCGTTACAGGATTGAGCAGTCGCACGATGCGCCAGAGGTCATAGGCGCGCTCGGCATAATCGATCAGTCCGCGCCAGCCGTAGAGCTTCATGAACTGGCCGACCGTGATCTGATCCCCCAGCGGAACATTTTCCCGGAAGAACGGCCTCAATTCGCCGCTCACCCGCTCGATCAGCGCCAGAGCCTCCGGCACGGTGAAGCGTAGCAGCGGTTCCTTCTCACCCGGGTGCATCCGCCGCGCGACGGTTTCGACGGTCCGCTTGCCGAGCTCGAACACGGCCTCGGGGCTGTCGAGCTCCGAAGGGACGACGCTCTTGGATATTTCGACGACCTCATCCCAGGCCACCTTCTCCTGGGGCGTCCAGCTCTCGTCGGGCAGCGCTTCCGGTTCCGCTGGCGGAGGAGAGCCGGCCTTCTCGAAGCGCCTCAGTCCGGTGAGCTGGACGGTGTAGATGACCGCCGTCACCATGCAGGCAGCGAGCGCCCAGTGCACGAGATATCCGGTCTGCCAGAGCCAGATGCTGCCGAATATGACGAGCGAAAGCGTCGGCAGCAGGAAGGCCACGCCAAGCATCGCGCCACGGACATAGAGGCTGGCGCGGCGGCGCGGCGTCATGTGGAACCGGCCTGCCCGGTGGTTTCGGGCTGTCGTGATACGTTGAACGCCTCGGCGAGTGCAGCACTGTATGCGGCGGCGACTCCGGCCACGTCGATCTCTCCCATACGGCGGCGCGCGAGAAAATAGCATGCCGCCTTGCCAAGCGCGAACGTTGTGGCGAAGCTCGCCGCGCTGGCAGCAACGGCCCCTGCCGTCTGCCCGTAGACGGGAACGAGCTTCACGAGCTGGCGGATGCCGAGCTGGCTGGCAGCCCGCAGGATGGTGCCGGTGCCGAAGCAACTCGCGAACTCCCCGAGCGTCCGCTTGTCCCACGCCACCCCGTAGATGGCAGCGAGGCTGTGCAGCATCTTGGCCTGCACACCGGGCACCGCGACCAGCCCCGCCAGCGGAACCGCGTCGGCAGCGGCCGCAGCGGTCGCATATCCGACGACGTGCGGGTGCGCGCGCTTGCTGCGGGCGTCGTTGGCCGCGGCATGAACGCCTTCGAGCACCGCGACGAGGCCGGCTGGCGCGGCAACCCGCAGGGCCGAAACGAACGCATCGAACCCGTAGTTGACCGGCCGGAACCCGTCCTCCGGCTGTGTGAAGTCGATCGGGACGAAGGCGACTGCGCCCGTGCCCGGCAGGCCCTCGAACAGGCTCCGCTGGAATCTCAAGCTACGGGCGAGCTCTGCGGGAACGTCCTCGGATGCGGGCCTCCCGTCATCATCGAACGGGTACTGCTGCGGATGACCCGCCCCTGCCGAATAGTCTTCGTGCAGCGATGTCTGGGCGACGATCACCGGCCAGCCCGGATGCCTGCTCCGCACGTCCCTCACCAGCGAGACGATCGCCTCCTGCTGCGGATCGGCCGCCTTCATGACCGCGATCAAGAGGTGCGCCTGCTGTTCGGCGAAAGCGAGATCCTCGGTCGGGTCGTATCGGCTCTCCCCCAGCCCCCGTGTATCGAGAAACCGGATCACCGGAGCCTCGGGCGGGAAATCGAAGACCCGCGATGTTCGTGTGCAGGGCGCGTAGCCAGTGCCGATCTCCGCGTCGGTGCAGCCGGTGAGCGCACGCACGATCGACGTCTTGCCGGACTGGACCTTGCCCACCAGCCAGACGACGGTCGCACTCTGCCGCGCCGTCGAGGCGATCGCCTCGGCCTCGCGGGCGCCAGCCTCCGGCTTCATCACGGCGGCCCACAGCTCGTTCCACTGCCGGGCAACGACACCGCTGAGCCGAGAGAGCCAATCGACCATAGCGCCGGGCCTCGTACTTTCTCGCAACTGCCGCTCGACCTAGCGCTCGCGATATCAACCTTCAAGGGCTGCTCAGGAACGAAGGCCTGAAGTGCAGGTTACGCGAGCCAACTTGATCGGAGTTCCGGAGGACTTCCAATGCTCAAGTATGTCCTGGCGTTCCTGCTGATCGCTTGCCTTTTGCCGCAGGCACTGGCGGACGGGGTTGAACGCCGCGCTCCCGCGGAGCGCATCGGCGAGCGGCTGACCACGCAGACGTTCGTCCGCGGCGCCAATGCCGGCAATCTTTTCGAGATCCGGTCGAGCCAGCTCGCTCTCAGCCGCTCGCAAGATCCGCAGGTCCGGTTATTCGCGCGCCGCATCATCTCCGACCATCGCCGCGCCGGCCGGCAGCTGCGGGCCGCTCTTGGCAAAGCGGGCCTGAGGCGGCAGCCGATCCGGCTCGACGCCTTTCACCTCACGTTGCTGGCCGGGGTCCGGGATACGCGCGCGCCCTGGTTCGAGTCGGCCTACATCAGCACGCAGATCGACGCGCATCAGAACGCTATTGCGCTCCATCGGGCTTACGCGCGCAACGGCCGGCATGCAGAGCTGAGGCAGTTCGCACGTAATGTGCTGCCGGTTTTGGAACGGCACCTCGACATGGCGCATCGGCTTGGCCCGCGTGTGGCGCGACGCTGAGGCGGTCGCATCGGCGCTCCGATCTGCAGATCGCCGTGCTGAAAGCCTGTTCGATCTGAAGAGGTGCATGCTAATACTCTGGGGACGGATCGAAGAGAGGGCAGGCGATGAGCGGAGTGCGCGAGCACCGTCTCGAAGGGCTCGTTGACAGGATTTATGGGGCGGTCAGCGATCCTGCGTGCTGGGGTGGGGTGCTTCAGGAGGTTGCGGAAGCTGCGAACGCCCGTGGCGCTCTCATGTTTGCTGTGACTCCTGTAGTTCAGGGGTTCTGGTCGCCATCGGCAGAAGATCTGATCGACTGGGCCCTCGGAGATGGAAGCCATCTCCACAATCCTCGGCCTGATCGGGCGATGCGCGTGGGGTCAGGACATGCCATCACGGAATCCGACCTGTTCTCTCAGGAAGAGCTCGAACGGGACCCCTTCAATGCTGAGATGATCGGGCGGCTCGGCTATCGGTGGGAAGCCGGAGGCGTCTTCGGCGATATCGAGCTTAATGAGAGCGGCAACGGGGCAGATGGCGGTTCCGGCCGCCAGTAGATTGACGCCGCCTGAAGCAATCGAAACCTGCGATAGCTGCACTTGCCGTCAGGCGCAGGCGCTGCTTGATTGGCGGCCTCGCGTCGCCGCAGGGAAAACCAATGCCCAGAATCGTTTCGCAGATCAACACATCGACCCGAGCTTTCAGAGCCAATGCGAGCGCCATGCAGGTGCTGGTGGCAGAGCTTGGCGAAAAGCGGGCCGAAGCCGCCCAAGGCGGGCCGGAGAAGCTGAGGCAAAGGCATGTGGCGCGCGGCAAGCTGCTGCCGCGGGACCGGGTGATGCGGCTGCTCGACCCCGGTACGCCGTTTCTGGAGCTGTCACAGCTCGCGGCCTACGGCATGTATTCGGGCGACATTCACGGCGCCGGTCTCATCACGGGCATCGGACGGGTTGCGGGCCGGGAATGCATGATCGTCGCCAACGACGCCACCATCAAGGGCGGCACTTACTTCCCGATGACGGTCAAGAAGCATGTGCGCGCGCAGGAGATCGCGCGCGAGAACCGGCTGCCGTGCGTCTACCTCGTCGACAGCGGCGGCGCGAACCTGCCCCATCACACCGAGGTCTTCCCGGACAAGGAGCACTTCGGCCGCATCTTCTACAACCAGGCGCGGATGTCGGCGGAAGGCATCCCGCAGATCGCGGTGGTGATGGGAAGCTGCACGGCTGGCGGTGCCTACGTGCCCGCCATGTCGGACGAAAGCATCATCGTGCGCCGTCAGGGGACGATCTTTCTGGGAGGTCCGCCGCTGGTGAAGGCCGCCACGGGCGAGACGGTCAGCGCGGAAGATCTTGGCGGTGCCGACGTGCATACGCGGCTGTCGGGTGTCGCCGATCACTTCGCGCTCGATGATGCGCATGCGCTCGACATCGCGCGCAACATCGTCGCCAACCTGAATACGAGGAAGCCGGTCGACACCCCGCTCGCCGAGCCGCGGCCGCCTGCTTATCCCGTCGAGGAGCTCGATGGTGTCATTCCGGCGTCGCTTGCCACGCAGTACGACGCGCGAGAGGTGATCGCGCGGCTCGTGGACGGCTCGGAGTTCGACGAGTTCAAGGCGAGGTACGGCACCACGATCGTCACCGGCTTCGCCCGCATCGAGGGCATGCCGGTAGCCGTCCTGGCCAATAACGGCATTCTCTACTCGGAGTCCGCGCAGAAGGCGGCTCATTTCATCGAGCTCGCCTGCCAGCGGCGCATTCCGCTCCTGTTCCTGCAGAACATTACCGGCTTCATGGTCGGCCGCGACGCGGAAGCGGGCGGGATCGCCCGGCATGGCGCCAAGATGGTGACGGCGGTGGCGAGCGCGAATGTGCCCAAGATCACGGTCATCATCGGCGGCAGCTACGGGGCCGGCAATTACGCCATGTGCGGGCGCGCCTATGGCCCGCGCTTTCTCTTCATGTGGCCGAATGCGCGCATCTCGGTCATGGGTGGCCAGCAGGCGGCCTCCGTGCTGGCGACCGTGCGGCGCGACAACATCGAGGCTGACGGCAAGACGTGGAGCGCTGAGGAAGAGGCGGAATTCAAGGCGCCCATCCTGGAGCAGTTCGAAAGCGAAGGGCACCCCTATTACGCCACCGCGCGGCTGTGGGACGACGGGATCATCACGCCGCGGGAGACGCGCCGGGTGCTCGCGCTCTCCCTCTCCGCGTGTCTGAATGCACCGATTCCCCAGACGCGGTTCGGCGTATTCCGGATGTGAAGAGGGCCGCGGCGCCCTCCGTTAAGATTGACCGTTGACGGTTAATGGATCTCTCTCTGGCAAGTTGCGCATATGGGTCGGCACAATCTCTGGTATGTCGACCGCAGAACAGCGGTCGTCAGCTCGTGTCAACAACAAGGAGGCTTCGATGCGCACGCTGATCGCCACGACTGCCGTCGCCGCTGCCGCTCTGCTGACCATCCCTGCACCCTCCGCAGAGGCGGGCGGTCTGTTCTATCGAGATCGCGCTCCCGCGGCGGCGTACTACGCGCCGGCTCCAAGACGGTATTATCGCGCCCCGATGGCGGCCTACTTCGCACCTGCTCCGAGAAGATATTATCGCGCTCGGGCGGTGGCCCCCGCGTACTACAGCGCGCCTGCCCGGAGGGGCTGTCTGTTCGGCTGGTTCGGCTGGGGTCGCCGCGGCGCCCGATGAGCGCCTGCGAAGGGAACGGTTGAGTCCCGGCCCGGGTTAGGCCTTTTTCGCCTCGCCGTTACGGGCCGCCCAGCATACTTCCTTGCGCAGCTGCCGCGGCGGTCTGCCGAACCAGCCGCGCGCTGCACGAGTAAACGCGCTCTGCTCGGAAAAGCCGAGCAGCAGCGCGATCTCCGTAAGCGGCAGGTCAGTGTCCCGCAGATAGCGCTCGGCGAGATGCCGGCGCGTGTCGCTCAGGATGCGTTCGAAAGTCGTCCCCTGCTGCGCCAGCCTGTTCTGAAGGCTTCGCGGGGTCATCCGCATGCGCTCGGCCACGCGCTCGAGCAGGGGAGGATCGGTGCTGAGCACCTCCACGATGGCGCGAGCTGTCCGCCCCACGAGGTCCGGCCGCCCTGCAAGCTCGTTCAGCTTGGCCTCACCGGTCTCGGTCAGGATCTGAAACAGCCGTGGATCGGCCCCCTTGTTCGTCCTTTGCAATGTGGCCCGGTCAATAGCGATCAGGTTTTCCCGGGCGTTGAACGTAACCCGGGGGCCGAAGATGCGGTGTAACCGCGCAGGGCAGGGCAACTCCGGATGCTCGACCTCGACGAGCGGCGGTATCCAATCCCGGCCCGTCATCCTCCTCAGTCTGAGCATGAGAATCGCATTGATGAAGCTCGCCAACTGAACCCGGCGCGTGTGGCTCGTCGGGAAGTACCAGGACATCGTCGCGAAGTTATCTTCCTCCCGGAAGACCATAGAGCTCGGATAGCACACCAGCCCCGCGAAGCGGGTCATGGCCTCGATCGCGTCCCGAACCGTCCTCGCATGCAGGACGATGTAGCCGTAAAGGCCTGTTGCGCCCAAAGGATAGGCTTCAGCCAACGAAAGTCCGAATGCGGGATCCTTCGTCCGCTCTGCGGCCAGCTCCATCAACAAGGCGACCGAATCGATCGGTAGCTCACTTGCCGGATCATCGAGCGCTCCAGCGTCGAGCCCGGCTTCGAGCAGAAGCGCGTCCGGGTCGACTCCGCGCTCCGCAATGCAGTCACGGAAGCTGGATAGAACGGCGGCGCGGATGATGATGTCGCTGGCGGGGATCATTGTGCGGGGAGCATGACGCAGGGGCGCGGATTCCCCAATTGGGCCAAACGCCGCGATCAGGTGTAGCTATCGTCAAGAAGCGAGTGCCAAAGGTCAAGTCTCGTTAGCTCGAACCAACGTAAATGCTTCGAAAAATCAGAAGCATGACCGTTGCAGTTAAGAGCGCTCAACAGAGCGCCGGTCCCACACCTCCCTGGAGCTATTTCGACCATGTCTCGCATGCAAGACGTTTCCCTCATGGGCTCAGCACTGCACCTGCTTCATCGCGCCGGCCAGCGTGCCGACGAACTGTTCACGGCAACAATGGGTGAGAACGAGCTCACCCCTCGTCAATTCGCGGTGCTCAAGGCCGTTGCGAGAATGGAAAACCCGAGCCAGACGGCGCTCGTTCAGAACACGGGGATCGACCGTTCGACCATTGCGGATATCGTGCGCCGTCTCATCAAGAAGGGCCTGCTGCAGCGCCGCCGGACGAGCCACGATGCCCGGATGTACGCCGTCAAGCTGACGCCGGCGGGGCGCGACCTCCTCGAGGCGGCCGAGCCTGCCGCGAAGACCACTGAGGAACAGCTCCTTGCCGTGCTGCCCGCGCAGCAGCGTACGGCAATGATCGAGGCGCTGAGCACGATCGTCGCCAAGCTCGAGTCGTCTGCCAACGGGCACGCCAACGGCGCTGCCGCCCCTGCGCCTGCGCCTGCGCCGAAGGGCCGCCGCGCCCGGGCGCGTCAGTAAGGGTCCAAGGCTCTGGCGGCGGCACTGGCTGCCAAAGCTGGATGGAAATGAGGCCCGCGGACCCGCGTCCGCGGGCCTTCTCTTTTGCCTCCGGTGTATGCTGCATATCAGCTATGCGCATACCGCATCTCACGTGGCGTCGACCACCGGCCACCCCTCGCGAAAGTCAGTCATTCGGCATCTCTGGTCATCATCCACGGCATGCAGTACGGCAGTTGAGGCCTGACCAGCGCGTCCCAAAGGGAGGGCGAACGTGACCGAGGTGCTATTCTACCATCTGGAGCGGCAGCCGCTCGAGCGCGTGCTGCCCACACTGCTCGAGCGCACGCTGGAGCGGGGCTGGCGCGCGGTGGTCCAGTGCGGAAACGAGGAGCGGCTCGAATCGCTCGACGGCTGGCTCTGGACCTATCGCGACGACAGCTTCCTGCCGCACGGAACTGCCCGCGATGGGCCTGGGGCAGTGCAGCCGATCTATCTGACCTCCGGCGACGATAACCCGAACGGGGCGCGTGTCCGCTTCCTGGTGGAAGGCGCGGCACTCGACTCGTTCGATGGCTACGATCGCATCGTCCACATTTTCGACGGCCATGACGACACAGCCGTGGCGCAGGCGCGCACGGAGTGGAAACGCGCCCGAGCTGCGGGCTGCGAAGTCACCTACTGGCAGCAGGCCGACAACGGCCGTTGGGAAAGGCGGGCCTGATCGCACGGACCATGCGCGCCGGGAGTCCAGCATCAGGCGCAGGGTGTTACGATAAATAACGGCAACGCAATCCAGATGATCGCAACCATCGACAGCAACGTCAGGGCGATGGTGATCTGTCGAAGGAATGCGCTCGTTGGATCATTGTGCGGCTCTCCGCGCAGTGGTCCGCGCCAGCCCATTGCGAGCGCCAGCACATAGCCGGCAGCCGCAAGGGCCAGGAGCGTAGCCAGCATCACCGTGAACGGGATCAGGCCGGCGCCGAGGATTCTGACGTCCTCCAGACCCCGCGCACAGGCCACGGCATTCGCCGAATAGACGAACATGAAATGCGCGGCGAAGATGAGCAGTCCGCCGAACAGAAGGAAGGTTTTGGATCCGAGGCGCTGATCGGCCATGGTCATCATCCCAGCGCGCGCGGGAAGAGGCTGAGGATGACTAACGCGACGAGGCCCTGCGCCGTCGAGTAATGCCAGAACAGCTTCGTGTTGTCGAAGGTGACGCGGCGGACCGCATCGAGTTTTCCTGCGAGCGA